>DAVI01000011.1:15836-30717 GCA_002505495.1 Euryarchaeota archaeon UBA59
CAGCACCCGAGGCGAAGCTTGGGTAATCGCCATCGAGCCCAGGCCAAGAAGTTCCTCAAGTTGGCGCAAAGTGACCCGGCGCGGAAGGCTAAGAACCTCTCATGGGCCGAACAGAGTGCCCGGCAGGCGGTCCTGCACGACTTCACCCACGAGGCGAATTGGACCATCTTGACAGAAGTCAAACTTCTTCTCGCTGATTCTGACGGCTTGCGGGCAGTCCTCGAGGACCTCTTCACGATTCTTGGTAGGGATCCCGAGCAATTGGGCCAACTCGGTTCCTTGGACATGCTCACACATGGCGGAGAATTGCTCAATGCAGCGCTAGACACCGACCCCCTCGACCCCGATGCGTGGTGGTCAACCATCGGTTCTGCCGGCATTCCGGAGTTCGAGACGAGAGTCCTCAAACTGGACCTCTCTGACCCACGCGCAAACATCCTCTTCGGTCGCAGGATGGAGAGGGTGCGCACAGTGGACGAAGAGGCCTTCATCAGGCTCATTCGACGGCTTCTCGCCCACCGGCCGATGAACCATGAAGCGTGGACTGAACTCGGCAGGCTGCATGAAAAGCGTGGCGAGGTCGATGATGCCTGGTTCTGCTACGACCAAGCCCAAACTCACTTCCCCCAACTCCCAACCCGCGACAACTTCCGTGTGCGTATGGAGAAACGAATGGATGGGGCCGGCAAGCGATGGAAGGCACCGAGTGCTGACACCCGTGAGATGTTCCTAGAACGGATGGAGTCTCTGGCGATGAAAGTTGCAACTCCCGAGAAAGAGGTTGCCCTTCCAACCGAGGAGGAGGACAAGGAATCTGATGATGAGGAGAAGTTACGAACTCTGTTGGAATCTGAGGAATTTGCTGCCGCCTTCTTCCTTGCCAGAAGGTTGGTGACTGGAGGGGAAACTTGGGCTCAGCCCTACCTTGAGCAAGCGCAACTCAATCTCGATCAGTGAGAAGTTCGACCACGTCTTTTGCTGACAACTCTTCCAGCTGAGATACCCTCTCCTGAAAAGCAGACTGGCCAATCGCCTGCTCGGCCTCAATCATGACTGCAATATCTGGCCTCAATTCGCCACTTGCATCACCATCCCAGTTGGCGACCAACCACTCCAGAATTTGTGAGATGTCAGCCGGATTTGAACGCGCATCATCACCATCTCCAGGGTTCCTCGGCTTGGCCGTCTCCACCCTCTCCTGCATTGATGGCGCTTCGTCTGAGACCTCGTTCAGTGCCACATCCAGCCAAAGTAGTGCTGCTTCTCGAACGAGTTCAGCCATCTCCGTGTCACGAAGACCTTGGAAGGAGACCCAACTATGGCGAAGACTCGACTGCAGATCACCGATGTCGAGGGTTAGATGGGCAGCCCGCAACCGACTGAGCGCAATTGTTTCAACGAGATGGGGCCCGTGACGGCTGATTTGGCTGTGAATCGCCAAGGCCATTATCGGCTCGCCAACCGATTCATGCCAAGCCGCCATGTTGAGCATTGCTAAACCGTGAGATGTACTACCCTCTTCCAGAGCATTCAGCCTCTCCATGGCCCATTTTAGGTCCACTCCGGCCTGTTCAGACTCGCCGAGCGCGAAGCGAAGCAATCCCCACTCCATCCTCGCTCTGGCCTCTAGGGTGTGGTCCCTCTCCCCTCTCTCTCGTGACGAGGTCACACAGGCGGTCAATGCCTCTTGAGCAGCGTCAGCATCATTGTCGAGTTGGGCACGGCGAAATAGCAGAAAGTGTATTTGGGCTTGGGTAAGTTCGGATTGAATGACGGCGCAGAGTTCATCTTCGCCCTCAAACAGGGCGCATTCGCCAAGTGACAGCGGGTCTACCTCGGAGATTGCCGATTGGACATCGATTGAATTCTCTCGTAATTGGGCGACCGCTTCAGACGGGGTCATCATGAGGGTTTCCTCCTCAAGCCCGATAGGTCGGCGATGAAGCCGGAGCGGGCAGTGACAGCGGGTGCCTCACCACTCCAACCAGCAGCGCCGGGGTGACCACCCCCCTCACCATCCAACCGCACAGCGAGGGACTCCATCATCTCACCGAGATTGCACCCCTCCGAGACCGCCTTGCGGCTGGCGCGGGCGACCAAACGGGTCTCATCCTTGGCTCGCCTGACAACTAGTGCAACATCAGCACCCGCTGACATCAGAGTTCGAGCAACCACCCCTTCGTTGGTGCCTGCCCGAGTGTGGAGTAGAAACCACTCACCCGCATCAATTGACTCGACTCGACTCAACGCCTTGGCAATCGCAACCTTCTGCGAGTGGTTCAACTCATTCGATTCCATCTCTTCGACGAACGCGTGGTAGTCGAGATCGTCATGTTCGACCAATTTGGAGGCAGCAGCCAAACTTCGGGAATCGGCGTGGCGGAAGCGGCCGGTGTCGGTTATCACACCAGCTAGGAGGAGACGGCGAACTGAACTGTCAATGGAACCAGTTCTGAACTCATCGAGGTAGGCGAACACCATCTCAGCGGTTGAATGGCAATCCCAGTGAAAGTGCAGGTCGGCAGAACTCCAGTCAGCGCCTCCGGTATGGTGGTCGATCGCACAGATTGGGACCCCCTCCGGGAAAGACATGCCCACCTGGCTAGGAGAGGCGGCATCGACGACGACGATGCTGCCCAAGGTTCGAGGCCAGAGCGGCCGGTCTCCATCCATCAAATGAAATTCAGCCTCGGTGGTTGCGACGATTCGCTTTGCAATTGAGGAGGTGTGGAGCCCGCAGGCACGCGCTGAGTCGCCCAAGACGTGGGATAATGCACAGGCGGAGCCTATTGTGTCCATGTCACCATTTTTGTGAGAGACGATTGCGATTGGGCCTCTCTCGACTGCTGATTGCAGCCATTGGTGGAGCTCGGAAAGGTCGGAGGACTGTTGGCTCACTCTGCTCCCTCGAACTTCTTCACGATTGACTCGTACTGCTCACGAAGAGATGTTTCCTTAGCTTCGATCCGAGTTGCATGCTCAGACAGTCGCTCAATGCTATTTCGCAGGTCTTCAGCGAGGGCCTCTCGGTCGCCAACCTCGAGGAGAACTGGGCCGCTCTGCCGGTACACGGGACGATCCTCTTCCTGAGTGGCCAGAGCATCCAAAGTGCCTTCTAATTCGTTGATTTGGGCTTTCACGGTCGCAACCTGTTGAGCAGCCAGTTGTAGTTCCTGTACAACGTTCTGCAGGTCGGTGCGCATATCGTTTTCAGTCATTCACTCGCCTCCTGTTTATTGAGAGGCGCGGTCAGCCTCAGTTAACGCTTCGGACGCCGCCTGTAATGAACGAAGCGTCGTATTCAATCGTGCCCGAAGATCAGATATTGTCTCTGATTGCACATTGACGGTCAATGAATCGTCGTCTAGTGTGACTTCGGCGCCTTCAGTCGTCAATGCGGCGGCAAGAGCCGCTGCCATGTCGCTCTCAGCAATCGTCAAAGAGGCGCTGCAGCGCTCACTCTTCTTCGGATTCGCCACCGTCGTCTCCCTCCGTGGCGATCTCGGCTATGGGTGCATCATCATCCTCTTCTGCAGCCCGCTGGCGCTCAAACTCTACTGCCTTCTGTTGGGCGATGATGGCCATGTCGGTCGCAGTTGCTCCTTCAATAGAGCGGCGAATGATTCGGTTGTTGGCGTCAGTGGCGCGAGTGAAGGGCTCCCAGACTCCGCCAGCGAAGGTGTGTTCGCACTTGCGGCATCTCCAGATTCCAGGTGACTCGCGCCTGACCTTCTGGTATTGGCAGACAGGGCAGGTATAGTGTCGCTTGACCTTCTTGATTGCGGCTGTGGCTCGACGGCGCACGGACACACCATAGCGAGGACCGAATCGGGCGGCCAATCCGGCCTTCTGGGTTCTCTTGGACATTTTTTGCACCTCACAGGTTGTTGACTATTTCTTGGAGTTCGGAGACTCGCTGCCGTGCAGCGGTCATGATTTCGTCGAATTCGGCCGCTGTGAACACACCCTTTAACCCCTTCTGAAGCGAATGGACATGACCATCATCACCAAGGGTGATGTGGATGCGCTCGTCGCCACCGACCTCCTCTTCTCGGGAGGCGTCGTAGACGAAGCGTCCGCCGACCTTGTGGTATGAGCACATAATCGGCATCAAGGAAATCGGTAGTGGGTAGTCCTCGCCGACATCGAAGCGTTCGGCCGGGACGATTGCGTTCTTCAGTGCAACGATTGCTGCGAGTGCGAAGGCGTCGAACATATTGCCGTCATCACTGATAGCAAAGCAGTCGATGATGACCTGCCACGCCTTCTCACCGGGAATGATGCAGAGGGCATCGACGTCGAGGCAACCCGACTCGCGGATTCCACGATCGACGACGCGGCCCATCTCGATGCTCTCTGGACTTGGAGGCCCAGGTTCGTAATGGCGGCCAGCAACTGGGCGCAACTCGGCGCTCGTCATCAAGCCGCCCTGATTGGGGCGGTCCGGATAAGGTGTCTGAATCTGGAACTTGATGCCGACGAAAACGATTGTATCTCCCATCGTCACCTTTGCTGAACCCTCTGCGTTTGGTAGTGGGTTCACCTCGATGGTCAACTCTCGACCATCCCATTGGCCACGGCCGTCAACGCGCTCGTCTCGATCTGCGAGTTCGGACAGATGGTCGCGTAGGAGGCCGGGAACTAGTGGGTTAGCCATTATTCACCACCCCCATAGCGGTCTGCAAGAGCCGCCACCATAATCTCGTGAACGGCTTGTGCGGCATTGACGTTGTAGTCCCATGCCTGCTGGAACTCTTCAGGTGACAGGTCACCATCCATCTGTAAGAAGACCAAATCACCTGTGTTGGGAAGGACACCCATTGGTAGGTCGGCCTCCCCGTAGTTGTCCTCTTCCTTGTTGAGGTCACATACCACGACGCCGTTGATCTTGCCAGATGCCACACTGACGACCATGTCGGTCATCGGGATGCCAGCGTCTGCCAAAGCGACTGATGCTGCAGTCAGCCCGACACAACGAGTGCCTGCCTCTGCGCATAGAACCTCAATCTCGACCCGTATCTTGCTTCGGGGATATAGTTCGAGTTGGACGACGCTCTCAAGAGCATCTGATGTCACCTTGCTGATCTCTCTGCTGCGTCGGTTGAATCCAGGTCGCATTCGGTCAGTCGTGCTGAAAGGAGCCATGTTGTAGCGGACATCGAGAACGGCTCGCTCTTGACGGGATATCTTCCGAGGATGCGCCTCCATCGGCCCATACACGGTTGCAATCGCATAGTTGGCACCCCAGCGAATACTCGCTGAACCATCTGCAACTGGAACCACCCCAACCTCAATCTCAATCGGTCGCAAGTCGCCCGGTCCTCGACCGTCTACCCGCTTGCCATCTTCATCTATCATTTGGACGTCGCCATATCCACCCATTTCATCACACTCTCCGTATTATCAACTGTCAAGAAGACCCTGTACTCGCCCCGCAAGGCCCGGTGCATGACCGGTCTCACGAATCATTTTCAATGCGTCTCGCACGAGACGAACGCCCTCAGGCTCCCCCTCTATCCAAAGACGACCGTTCTGCCCCACAATTATGCGGCAGTCGCTCGCCTCCTTGAGCATCTGAATCATCGAGCCCTTTGAGCCAATGATCTGTGCATTCAAGTGTGGCGGTACTTGGTCAACGAAGCCGGAATTCAGCTTGCGAAGGCCCATGCCCTTCATGGTGACGACTGATGAGTGGGATTCGTCAACCTCCTGCACTCGGCAGAGGATTGTGGTCCCAACATCCATGGCGTCACGGGTGGCCCCATAATCGACCTTGCCCGGTGCGAGACTCATCGGCAAAATGGCGTTGAATGGAGCCCCGATGTCAATGAACCAGATGTTTGCCCTCATTCCCTCGATGTATCCGACGACCAAGTCGCCGGGTCGGGGCATGTAGGCTGTTTTCACCGGTACAACCGAGACTTCAGACCCCTGTTCGCACAAGTGTCCGAGCCGTGTTGCTATCAACTGGTCTCCGCGCCGACCGACGCCATGACCGACAATTCGGTCAGCAGCAGGTCCGAGCGCTTCGCCCGGGACGACGAGCTTGATATCTCGTCCTGAACCGCGCCCATCCGAGGCGCCATCTTCTCCCATGGTATCTCTCCGTGGCCGGCGACCGGCCCTCCCTCTATAACCGTTGCACAGCAACGCAACTTGGGCGATTGGTCACTTGAGTTCCTTGACGACGACATCTGGGGCTCTTTTTCCGACCTTTGCGATGTAGTCATTCTTCATTCCGGCAGGCACTTCGACAGTGAACGCCCAGTCACCGTTCGCGAGCCACTCCTCTCTCTGCAAGTCTTCCCGTACCATGGCGAACACTGGGCCGTAGTTAGTGCCCGGGATTTTGAAGGCGAGTTTCACTGTCGTGAATGATAGAGGGATCAGAGGACGGAGCACCGCGACGGCATCTTTCACCTGAGTCTCATATGGTTTGAATGGGTCAACCGAAAAGCGAGCTTCATCGAGAGCGTTTTCGACCCGCACTACCGGGTGGGGCAACTTAGTTTGAGGGTCGATGGCAAGGCTGCAGATTTCATTGATGATTTGGCGCCGCTTCTCAGCCACCATCTTCTTGCGCTGTGCAGTCGTTAATTGAATCGAACCGTCGGTTAGAATCTTCTCGACACATACCGACAACTCACAGGTCCCAAAAACACCGATCATCTTCTCTTCCGTAGGCCGGTCACCATTCTTCGCATCATGCCACACCTCGTCTATCGCCAACAGGTCGTCGAGGGTGACGGAATCGTGGTCCTTCTTCCATTTGTCAACCAAGTCCGGGTCGACCAGTATCTCATATCGCTTGCCGCCCTTTTCCAAACGCGCAGTGACCGCGTCATCCAAACTTACCATGAGATTCCCCCTCGCCGTTTGGGGAGAGACGGTGGAGTCCCTTAGACTTCAGGGCTGCCGACTCACTCGTCTTCAAGTGGTTTTAGCCGGTTGATGTGACCTATTGTCTCATCGGGGGGCAACTCTCTGTAACCATCGATGTCGATGACCGCGATTTCGACTGCATCCTTGTTCAAGTCGTCGTCAAGGGATTCACGGAGCGCTTCCAAGCCGAGTTTGATTGCGGCGTTCATTGTCATGTTCTTCTTCCATTTCTTCTCGAAGAAATCAACCACCGTGTTGCGTCCACGACCGATAGCGCCACCGTGGTAAGATTGGTAGGCGCCACTCGGGTCAGTTTCGTAGAGGTGGATGCCATTATGATCGACCCCTGCTATCAGGAGAGCGGTTCCGAATGGACGGACGCCGCCGTATTGTGTGAAAGACTGCTTGAAGTCGCAGATTTTCTTGGTTAGGATGTCGACTGGAACCCGGTCGTTGTAGGTGATTCTGTTCACTTGGCATTCTGTACGTGCACGAGAGACAAGTTGGCGGGCGTCAGCAACCAGTCCTGCGGTTGCAAACCCGATGTGCTCATCGATTTTATACACCTTGTCGATTGATTCTGGAAGGATGAGGCGGCTTGCGATTCGCTTGTCAACAATGAGTATGACCCCGTCCCGGTACTTTAGTCCGACAGTGGTGGTCCCCCTCTTGACGGACTCTCGCGCGTACTCCACTTGGAACAGCCTCCCGTCGGGGCTGAATGTTGTGATTCCGTGGTCATATCCTCGTCCGCTCGGCTGCATGTTGCTCCCAACGGCGGCTGTCGGTCGACCTCTTATGAACCTTGACAGCCCCGCCACCCTCCATAGAGGGCGGTAGGGATGAATGGCATCGCTACGAGTCTAACCAACTGAACTCTGCGAGCAGATAGTCACCCAATAATGAACGCCAGAATGTCATGGATTGGGGACGCTTTTTCATTAGGTGATGTGTCCGAGGCTCGTGCGCGTGCTAGTGCTGTCATCAGGTGGGAAGGATTCCTGCTACGCCGTATGGTGGGCGCTCCTACAAGGCTGGGAGGTCGCGGGCATTGTGACTGTCCGAGTTTCCGGAGATGATTCGATGATGTTTCAACTCCCTTCGACAGCCCTCGCCGGACTTCAAGCAGCATCAGCTGGAATCCCTTGGCTGCCAGTCATCGTTTCGGGTGAGCCTGAGGTCGAAATAGGACAATTGGAAGCAGCCCTTCTCCCTCAGGTGAGGGGGATCGCTGGCTCACTCGACGAGGTTCATTCAAACAATTGGACAGAAGAGGAGTGGGCCACCTTTTGGCCGCCTAACTGGCCTCGCCCGGCGAACCTGATGCGGATGCACAGTCAAACACCGATCGATGGACTTGTTTCCGGTGCGCTGCGCAGTGATTACCAACGCACCAGGCTCGATAGAATGGCGGAGCGGCTGGCCATCAAATCCTTCGCTCCGCTTTGGCATAACTCCGCCTCCAAACATATGCAAGACCTGCTCGAACAGCGATTCTTCATGATGCTGACTTCGGTGTCTGCGGATGGGCTAACAGAAGAGTGGGTCGGAAGAAGTCTGGACCAACAATCATTGGGAGAACTCGGAGTGGTGGCGGCACGGTATGGTTTCACTGTCGATGGTGAAGGTGGTGAATTCGAAACAGCGGTGGTTTCCGCGCCGTGGATGAACTCTCGAATCACCATTGAAGGTGCGCCTCTTTGGCAGGGTCAACGAGGCCAATTTGGCATCGAAACTGCCTCACTAACCGAGTAATTCGGGTGCGGCACGCTCAAACGGAACCCCCGACTCGGCTATCATGAAAGGGTGTTGGGATGCCACTCTGTCCACTCGATTACCGTTATGGCCGCGACTCTGTGAAAGAGATCTGGTCTGATGAAGGTCGCCACGCTCGCCAAATCGAGGTTGAGCGGGCCCTAATCTGGGCTCACAAGGAATTGGGTCGAGTCACTGAAGCTGACTACGACGCAGTCGCTGCCATCTCCAATCCGACAGCTGTCACGATAGAGAGAGTTCTGGAAATAGAGGCGGAAACGAAACACGACATCATGGCGCTCACCAAGGCGATGGCAGAACAGGCTGGCGACGCTGGTTGGTGCATCCACCTCGGCGCGACCAGCAACGACATCGTCGACTCTGCGGTCGCCATTCAGATTAGAGATTCAGTCACAATACAGCACGAAGTGCTCTGTCAATTGCTGACTACGATGGCTAACCTAGCGGAGCGAGAACGGGATACCGTGATGCTTGGGCGAACTCATGGTCAGGCTGCAGTCCCCATCACCTTCGGACTGAAAGTCGCAGTTTGGGTGGATGAATTTCGTCGCCATCTCCTACGACTTGCTCAGATGTCACCGCGCGTCTGCGTTGGCAAGTTCCTCGGAGCTGTGGGAACAGGGGCAGCCCAAGGAGAAAATGCCCGCGAGTTGCAGGCACTGATACTCACTCACCTTGGACTCGGTGTCCCACTGGTGACAACCCAAGTGGTCGGTAGGGACCGCTACATCGAATGGGTTTCGTGGATGGCAAATGTCGCCACCAGCGTTGAGAAGGTACTCACAGAAGTCAGAAACCTGCAGCGAACCGAAATAGCAGAAGTTGCAGAGGCGTTTGATGTCGAGAAGCAGGTCGGCTCCTCGACCATGGCTCACAAGAGAAACCCAATCACGGCTGAAAACGCCTGCGGACTCGCAAGGATTGTCCGCTCGATGGTCATGCCCACATGGGAAAACGCCATCCTTTGGCATGAGAGGGACCTCGCTAACTCCAGTGCTGAGCGGTTCACCCTCTCCCACTCTGTCGTGCTTCTCGATGACGTGCTCGTAAAAACTGATCAGGTTCTCGGAAAGTTGGTCGTCGACGCTCCTAGAATGCTCGCTAACATCGAGTCACAAAATGGACTCGTGATGGCAGAGAAGGTCATGATTGCCCTAGTTGACAAGGGGATGCCTAGGGATGAGGCGCACGAAGTGCTGCGCTCAGCCTCGATGGAGGCGCTAGCCTCCGGTACTCATCTTGAGGACATCTGCGCTCGGACGCCTGCAATCACGGCGCTGTTCGATGGTGACGAGCTGCACGGTTTATTTGACCCTGCAAGTCACTTGGGAGTCTCGGGAGAATTGGTTGACGAAACCGTCGCGCTTGCTCGACAAGCCATCGGGGAATAGAGAATCTTCACGCCGAGCACAAGGCTGCTCTATCGTCGGACCTTGGGATTGGCGATTGAAATCAGAAGAGAATCATCGCCAAGCCGAGGAAGGTACCTGTCACGGTGGCGGTAATCACCAAAAGAAGAATCATCGCCTGTGGACCATACTGATTCCTATCCCTCAAAGCGGTTCCAATCAAACCGTGTTTTGAGAGAGCGGCCCTCAAGCCACCCTCTTCGATTTCTTCGTATGGCGGAGGGTCCCTACGCGAAATCCTCTCACCCTCGCGTACCCCGGCCATGAGTCACCCCAACAGCCGCTCCATGATAGCGATTGCCGAACACCCCCCCTTCAATAAACTCAGAGTTCAAGAACCACCGAGGTGAGCCGTTACCGTGTCCCTCCCCCTTCTCGACGGTCTGGTCCATCTCGCAGTCGCCAGCGGTTGCGGCGGGACGACCCTTGGATTGCAGTGTGTACGGCGTGAATTGGAGTCTGGCGGCCGAGCCATTTGGGTCTCACCAGAATCTCCCAATCCAGACAGGTTTCGCCAATTACTCCATTCGATTCCATTGAGCAGTCTCTCCAAACTGCATCTCTTCCCTTGTGGGGATGCCATCTCAACAGGGGTTGACGCTGCTGGTAGACTCTCGAATACCCTTGATACATCACTCATCGTAATCGATGATTGGACCTCTCGAAGCGGCCATGTCGATCCAATGGCTGCTTCGGCAATCTCTGAACTTGTGAAGTCCATGCCTGAGAATCCGCCAAACCTTCTCGTCATATCGGCACTCTATGAGGATGCATCAGGGGAGGAGACTTGGAAGGTACGAGGGCGTGGAAAGTTAGAGGAATGCGGGTGTCGGACTTGGTTGTTGACGGTCGAGGAAGGGGGGCACCAACGGCGACAGTTGGACACCGGCCAAGAAAAACTCTCACTGATTTTAGGTGACGGCGGATTCAAAGCGCGTTCTCACTCTTCTTCGAGTACCAAGCCTTGAGCCTCTGCTGCGGAGGCCAGTACATCGGCCATCTGCTCTAGTGCATCATCGTCAGGTTCGTCAAACTGAGTCGGGTTCTTTGCTCCTCCAGTCAACTCATCGGAGCCAGCGACCGCTGGGGCGTTTTCTATTGCGGCAATCGCTTGGTTCCTTTTCACAATAAGCCAAATCACATAGAAGAGACCGATTGTGAGTAGCCCCAATCCGATGTAACTCAAGGTCAACGCTTCTGCCATGAAGCCTCTTGGATGGCCGAAAGGGGATTACACCTTCGGCTCGCGGTTCAGTGGTCGTGCGAGATGACGACGCTGAGAGATTGGCGGCTCCACCCACGCGCCTTCATCACCAATAGTGGTAGAAAGCCAGTGAGAATGAGATTGGTTGGAACATGATGGGCAGGTCAGTGGTTGTCCTCGTCCCTTTCGTCTGAATCGACTGCCGCAATCACAGATGGGGCGGTTTTCAATCCTCGGTACAGCGTCATCGACGCGCAGGTTCTCAAGGTGGATGGATCCATCGGGTGAAACAGTCCCTCTCCAACTCAACCGGTCACCAGGTTGGGAAGCGCGCAGTAGGCGATTCACTTGCCCCCCCTCGGAAAAGGCGACCAAAGTGCAATGTGAGAGGCCGTCGAATACTTCGACACTAGCATGTCCACCTTTTCGGTCAATCACTGAGGCAATCGTCACGCCAGAGTCGTCCGATAGAAGGTGGTCGCCGGTCGCTTGGTTACTCATGTGCACTCGCATGGCGATGCTACTCTCAACGCCATCCTGTCTCTGCAACCACTCGTGAGCAGAACCAGCTGACTCTTCATCTTCGGCCCTGATTCCATATAGAACGGGGCACGGAGTACGAGGAGCGATGAAACTGCGGAATGCATTCGGGTCTCGATTCAAAATGGTTTGAGGAAACTTGTCTGACATGGCATTGACTGAATCAACTGGTACTCTCCTTTCTGTCCCGATGTTCTGTGCCGCCCGCCACGCGGTAGCCTCCCAAGTCCAATCACGGTCGGCAGGCCAGGCGATTGCCGAACTCGCTCCGACCACGCCATCGATTCTACCGATCGTCCAGACTTGGACCTCAGATTGCTCGCGCAGAGCGTCTAGCCTTTCCTGTGGTTCGACCCAATTGCGGACAGCTGCCCAATACCACTCTCTGGAGAATTGTCTCTTGCTCCAAATTAGTGTGGGGGAAGGTGTAGAACCGTCATCGGGATGAGTCAGTTGATTGAGATGTTTGAACCGTTCAGAAAACCACTCGCCCAAAATAAGGTGTAATTCAGCCTCCCGGTAACCCTCCTCTATTTCCGCGGAGAGCGCGGCATTGCCTCGGGTGCGCCGCGGGGCGTGCGGCCACAACCTTACTAGACGGGGAGCGCCGACGATGGCGAATCCTTTACTTTCAAGATGTGAAAGTAGTAGGTTCATTTCCCAAGTTGTGCAGCCGCCTTCAGGTGAGTCGGTATCATCCAACCCCAGCCAACCCATGCAAGTCCCCAATCCTTACTGGCTCTTGAGGGCTCTCCTGTTGCTGGGCGACTGTTAGTAGTCACCCGTATCAGAATCATCGAGAACTCGTGAGAGCACGTCAACTAGACCGGTTCTTCCATCGCAACGGAATGTTCTGACTCCGTGGGCGACACCTGCTTCGTCATCTGCCCGCCGGTCTCCAACCATGAAGGAGCGACCCTCATCTCGGACAGTGTAATCGGGTCCGTAATCGAAATGCTCCACACCGCTCCCCTCCTTCGCCGCATCGAATAGTTGCCTGCCTGCTTGCAGCATTCCAGGGCGGCCTTTTCGAGACCACGCCCCCTCCCAAGGGGCGTATGGACTGTACAGTATGAGGTCTAGATGAGCGTCTGGGTCTTGCATCAGAAGGGCCTTCTGAAGGGCTGAGTTGACTGAGGCGAGTATCTGATGTCCCCACAATCCACGGCCTATTGGCGACTGGTTGGTGACGATGCAGACGCGGAATCCGGCACTTCGAATTTTTCCAACGCTCTGGCCTGATTCGGGGAAGACATCTAACTCCGACACTCCGTTGATGTAATCCTCGCTGCCGATGTTGAGGACCCCGTCTCGGTCGAGGAATGCGATATCCCCCTCCCATTCCACCCCACTTGGCATCGGGGGAAGATCGACCGGCTCACCCAACTCGGATAAATGACGATGTGGTAACAGCACAGAACCGCCTCATGAGTGGCTCGGGAGTCCGCGGTCCGCTTTGACCGCCTCCTTCACGATGTGGTTGATGATGAGTTGAAGGTCTTCGATTCGCTCCATCGAAGTCGTGTCACAGACGACTGCAACATCGACCATGCCGGCGAGTTTGCCGCCACCACCACTCTTGTAGTCACCAGTGATAGCTGCAGTTAGGCAGCCAAGTTCCTTCGCCTTTGCAATCCCGTTCAGCACATTCGGTGAATTCCCGGAACCTGAATAGCCGACGACCAGGTCACCCGGCTTCGCCCAGGTGGAGAGCGCTCCTGCGAACACATTGTCGTAGGAGGTGTCATTCGCCCAGGCGGTCAGACTTGAGATGTTGTCCACATGGGAGAGCGTTGGAAGTCCGAGTTCCTTGCTCCAGTCCCCAGCCGAGTGTGACGGCGTGGCGGCAGAGCCGCCGTTTCCGATGAAGTGAACGGTGCCTCCACCATCAATTACAGAGAGAACTTGTTCGTAAAGTGCCTTCAAGTCCTGCTTTGAAAGACTAGCGAGCGCACGGCTCAAGTCTGCGACATAGCCGTCGACGAAAGAGTCGAAGTCGAATCCCACCTGCATTCCTCAACGGCCCGCTGCGAGGCAGCCTATTTACGAGTTGTTGATACACAACTGTCCTAGAATGGCGTCTAACAACATCCTACATCCACTCGCCGAGGCTCTCGGAACTTCCGACGAGATGCTACGGTTGTACTGCGCAATCATCGGTTTGGTGCTTCTCGGCATCGGTTTTCACTCTAAGAGCGACCGGCGAGGGAGTATCGCTGCACCGGGCTGGATCATGCTCGGATTCTACTTCTTTCTCGACACTCCACACTATGTGGAAATTGAGGACCCCGTTCTCATATTGATGTCAGCAGCAGCGCTTCCACTCTCCATCGCTATCGCAGTGTGGGAAGTCCGTACGGAACGGGAAGGGACGGACGAGCCAGCCTTGGTCTGGTTTCGTGGGTGCACCTTTTGGGCAGCCACACCCTATCTTCTCGTCTCTTGGGTACCGAACATGGCAATGGCAGTGGTCTGGATAACCGCTTGGCAGGGAATCTTCTTCCTAAGGATATCAGGGGTTGCTGACCTATCTTTGGGGGAGGCCAGAGTCAATTACGCCGATGGCTCGAGTGGATTGTTTTCAGAGTTTCAAGGAAATCCGTGGCTCTATCTAGAACCGCTTGGCGAGGGCGGGTTCTACATCCCTATTCTCACTGAGAGTGGTGGTTCTGCAGGAATTTCGATTATTTTTGCATGCAGCGCGCTTCAGTCGATGATCGTCTTTGTAGGGGCGCTGGTTGCACTACGAGGTGTGTCGTGGAAGTTGAGGGCACGCGCCTTCATCATCACCCTGCCGGTGATTCACCTTCTCAACACCTTCAGAAATGCGGGTATCATCTATCTTGACATGACCTATAGAGAATGGAACTGGTTTGACATAGGGATGTTTGATTTTGCTCACTCATACGCCGCAAAATTCGGCAGTCTGGTTGCGATGTTTGCTATGGCCATAGTCCTCTTCGAACTTTTGCCCACTCTGCATTCTCATGTTCTGAGACTGATGGAACCGATAATGAAGATGTTTACCAGAGCGTCGACGGCTGAACCCTGAAACCACTCAACGGCCTCG
>DAVI01000011.1:30765-38351 GCA_002505495.1 Euryarchaeota archaeon UBA59
ACTCTGAGAGACTGTTTCTCCAATTTTGGGTCGGTAACAAGATCGGTGATATGGATGACGCCCTCTCTTGTGTTCGCTTTGAAAGCGGCAATGGGCTCCTCCTCATGGAATACGAGATAGGCTGAACCGTAACCGAATCGCTCTCTCAATAGCGATGCGAAATAAGGTGAGAGTGGGTCTGACGGAGGTAGGACGAAATCCCTCATCGGAGGTAATTCTGCTGCATTCTCAAGTTCTTCTTTTCGGCCCCAGCAAACTTCGTTCATATCTTCAAGAAGGAATCCCTTGATGAATACCTTCTCCTCCTCTAAAATCTGCAGAACGGCCATCACATCTTCCGGCTTGAATGGCTTACCGGCCAACTTCTCAAACTGTTTCAGGGTTATCAGAGGAATGTCCTTCACTATCTCCTTCAGATATTTCACCCTCATCTGCCACAGGTCATCAACGGGCAATGGGTCCACTGTCCTAAACCCTCCACGGTAATCCTGAACAAGGTGGCCGGACTTGATGAGTGGTTGGGCCAACTTCCTGAATTCGGCTCGGCGCATCGCGTGTCTATCCATGAACAGCTGTGGATCGGAGTTCTCAGAGAAGAATTCCAATACATCTAGCAGCTCCTCATCAGGTGAAATGTTCCGAATCGCCAAGAGCCGTTGGAAGTGCGGGTATGTTGCGTACACCTTGCGCCCTCTGAGATTTGTCCCCTGATGGAGTTGATTGGCAGTTGCCATCGATTTCAGATTGACGCGATACATCTCACATCTGCCGCGCAAGGCGAAGTCGTCCCTCACCTCATCAATGTGAGAGACTGCTTCGGTTTCATGGACAGAACGGGTATTCTGATGCAACTTGTGGTTCCAAAACAGACTTCGGATGGATTCCTTGTACGGCTTCGGGTCCATAACCCCGCCGCGAATCATCCGCAGTCCGTCGCCAATCGCCTTGAATCCAATTCGCTCAAATGCCTCCTTTGTGTTGACAGACGCCTCGGAAATGCTCTCTCCGTTGAAATTGGTCAGTACAGAAATCTCGACCAGCGTGTCGCGGTAATTCTCTAGGAAGCGGTCGAATTGGATTACGAACTCGTCTAGGTAGGCGTGTGGAATGTGAATGTCCTTTACCTCGAGATAGTCGTTGACCTTGTACATCAGAATTCGGCCAACCGGGTCCACCCCTTTGAATACGGGATAGTACCAGCCCTGTTTCAGAACATATCTGACCTCCTGGATGAAGCGAGAACAGAATGGGTCGGACTGTGTGAGAATCCGCATCTTGCGGTCTTCTCTTATTCTCTTTCGAACATCGATTGAATCTTCTGCGATGCAGTAGAAATCTGTCAGATTGGGTTGCAGCGCGGACACTTTCGTGATGGTGCCTTTGTCGAGGAGAGAGTGTAGTGCGAAATCTAGGTCCTCCGCGGCTCGGCTGACATAATTACCCAATGTGTAGCGCTTGACTGGACCGATTCGCCGAATCAACTCAAGAAGGGCCTTTTCGAAGGGCATCGGAGTGTAGATATCAATGACCTTGTGGAAAAGTGAGAGGCTGCGTTTTCGTTCTGGCAGTTCCTCATACTGTTTGACGAACAACATCTGCCGCTCCATGTTGCTAATCGCATATTTTGCTCGATTCATTATGTGCTTCGAATCTTCATCGCGCGGGATGTCCTCAAGCAGTTGTTGCCGAGTGATGTTCTCATTGGCTCGTAATTTGCCGACCAATTTGCGCTCCATCTCTCCCATCCAAGGCTCAGGTCTCAGGCCAAGCAGCAGAGGAAGTTGTTCCTTGGTGGTGTACCCGACGCGATTATGCAGCAGACGCCCCATCACGACATCTGGGTCGTGCTTCAAGTCCTTCCAGTCTGCGAAGCGATAGGATTCGACTCGATCCAACAACTCGTGCATCTTCTGAAACAGGACATGTGCCTCGAGAGCCTCGAGAGGGTTTTCGTACAACTTGAATGACTTGCGAAGAAGTAGGTTCTGGAGGTTTCGATATTCAATGACTTTCTCCACACCACCGGTTAGGTAGTGTTCATCGACGCGGAGAATGAATTCGCCCTCATTGGTCTGTCGGTAGAATCCAATCGTGACAACGTTTCGCACTTCCAATTCGTGAAGAAGGTTCTCAATCATCCTCTCTGGAAATGGCAACCTATCAATTAGCTGCGCCATGGTCATCGGACCTTCACTGCCAAGCATGTCGACCAATTTCACCCGCAGACACTCGTGTGGGTCTGAAAGTGGTTCATCCTTCCAATCGGTAGGAGTAGTTCCGGAATATTTTGTGCTCATCTTGTAGGTCAAACCACCGGTATATAGCTCTCTGAGATCCTCCATCTCCTCGATGTCGTGGGTGGCTAACACACCGAGCGTACCATGGATGTCAGCCATCCGATCAGAAAACCATTTGTGGTCGACCTGTTCATTTCCTGTATCGCTGACTCTGATAATCGCATTTGTGTCGATCAGTTCGAGAATCCATTCTCGAATCTCGTCCTGATCGATCCCCTCCAACTTGTCTTCGTAAAGTGGATTCTTGTGATGCTTGTCTAATCCCCCACCCATCTCCATCAATTGAAGAAGCGACTCGGCATCCTTCGGTATCGCAACCTTGTCAGCGTAGTAACCGTTCACCTGCGACTCGTCGAGGTCTGTGGCGAGAGCCCGTTGGCCGAGGAGCCGGCGGAGAATCTCGGGGTCGATGTCCTTGATGAGATAAGCTCGGGTGCGCATCGAGAGCAGGTCCTCAAAGGCGGACATGTAGAGGTTCATTCCCAGAGGAGATGGGAGTTTCACCTTGCTGTGGAGAATGCGAGAATCACCAGAAATCACATCGGTCACGAATTGCTCAAGCCCTTTCAAATCGAGATCAGAGTGGAAGATTTCGTTGCATGTCTCTCTGATGAGGAGAGAGTCAGAAGTAGTCCTGTGCGCCTTGAACAGCGCTTCGGCCTTCTGCTGGAACTGCTGGGGTGATACTTCCTCAGCCCCAATTCGCCTCGGAATAATTAGGCTACGCCCTGCTATCTCCCTGAACCTCTTGGCGAACAGTTGAGTGTCCATCAGATATCGCTCAATCACATTTCGTTGGTCATTCGCCTCAAAAATCGCTGGAAAAGAAGCCGGATTCACATGACCTGACAGTTTGATGAGGAAGCCATTCTCATCGAACGACATCTCGTGAACTTGGATATCGTTCATCTGCGCCAAGCCAGCGAAGAAATATCCTAGTGTGAGGTTGAACGCCCTGCCGCGGCAGGTCGTCACCATGTAAGTGGGGACTCCACCCGCTATCTCCTCCATCATGATTCGATTCTGAGCAGGTACTTCGAACGACTCCGCGACATGTTGCTCCATGAACCGAGCAACAGCCTCCGCAATTGGCGAAGACATCCCATAGCCCTCCTTGAGGAGCACCCTCGGGTCACGTTGGCGACGGAGGGAGAGCATGGTGGCCCCTAACAGGTCTAGAACTGCAACCGACAGTTCATGGCTGCGGCTGAGCGCTTCGCCTGACCAGGAAGGCACGGTGGGTCGGAAGCCTGTCACCGGAGTGACATTCACCCTTGAGCCCTGAATTGACTGAATGCGATAGGTGGTACCTCCTAACATGATGACATCGCCAGGTCGGACACTTGAGACGAAGGAGGAGGAGAGTTGGCCAATCATCGAGCCATCTGTGTTGAGAACCAGGTAGTTGTTGTCGGGCGCAATCGTTCCGACATTTGTGTAGTAAATCATCTGGGAGTAACCACGCTTGGCAAAGGTATTCTCCTCCCAGTCTATCCACAGTCGTCTTTCATCCTCAAGCATGTCGAGAACTTCGATGAAGTCGTCGAAGGGGAAATGTCGGTAGGGCCACGCTTGAGTCACCAACTCATACGCTTCATCGATGTCTTGCTCTTCGATGATGCATAATCCGATCAAGAACTGTGCGAGGACGTCCAGACAATTCTCAGGGAACTTTAGGAGATCCATCTGCCCCGACATGATGGCACCTTGCAGGGCGACCAATTCGACAAGGTCGTGAGGACTGGTGGGGAGGAACCTTGCACGAGGGATTCCGCCGACATGGTGGCCAGCACGGCCAATTCGCTGCAAGCCGGTTGTGATACTACCTGGAGAGCCGAGTTGGATGACGAGGTCGACTGCCCCGATGTCTATTCCCAGTTCCAAAGAGGAGGATGATATGACGCACCTCAACTCACCGTTTTTCAGCCGCTGTTCGACCTCCTGGCGAATCTGCTTGTTCATCGAACCGTGGTGCGCTTGGATCGCGTCACCATCCCACGCTATGGCGCGGCGCAACTCCTTGACGACCTCCTCAGTCATCCTTCTGGTATTGACGAATACGATGGTCGTCGTATGCGCTTCGACGAGGTCGAGGATTCGCTCGATGTTTGCTGCGAGGATCTGCTTGTAATCGAAGGTCGGGTCACTGAACCTAGGATGCGGTAGGATGATGTCTAAGTCGAGTTCTCTGTCTCCACTCACCTTTGCAATGTAGACGGTCGAATCAGAACCGGCCGGAACCAGGAAACGCCCGACCTCATCGAGAGGCTCCATAGTGGCTGATATGCCGATTCTCTGGACAGGCGTCTCAATTATGGAATCCAAGAGTGCGAGTGCAAGTGAGAGAAGTGTGCCCCGTTTGGTGGGGACGATGCTGTGCAACTCGTCGAGCACGAGCCACCTCAGTTTGGTCATCAACGGGCGAAATCGCTTCGCCCCGAGAGCCAATGACATGCTCTCAGGAGTGGTGATGAGGATGTGAGGTGGTTTCCTCAGCATCTTCTGCCTGTCAGACTGACTGGTGTCACCAGTCCTCAGCCCCACACGAATTTCCTGAGCCCTGCCGGGGAGGAAGCGTTCCTTAATTTCCTTCAGGGGTCCAATCAGATTCTTCTGAATATCGTTGGCCAGCGCTTTGATCGGTGAAATGTAGACGCAGTAAACCTGCTTCTCCAGCTCTCCATTGAGGGACTTCACCACTAGTTCATCGATGATTGACAAGAATGCCGTCAGAGTCTTACCGCTACCCGTCGGGCTACAGAGCAACATATGCTCCCGATTGATGATAGATGGAATCGCCATCTTCTGAGGGTCTGTGAAGTCAGGAAATTTGTCCTTGAACCAGTCCCGAACAGGCTGACTCAAGGATTCCAAAATGACTTCCGAATCCTCAAGGGAATCAAGGTATACTATCTCAGGCATTTTCTCATCGACCCGTCTTAACGGTGGTCAGCGCGAAGATACGCTATATCAACAATTCGCTTTATCCATTGTCGTGAACAATAAGTGAAAACTTTCCAAAGTCTCGAAATACCGAAAATACTCAACTCTTCGCAACTAGGGATATGGTAGCTTGGCAGGGAAAAGTGACGGTCCAGTATAATATCGCGAAATGGCGTTTTTCGACTTTGATAAACAGGCCGCACCCCACAAATTCAGAGATTGACTTCAATTTCAGGCCCAACCCTTTCCACCCTTCCCCCAGCGGAGAATTGAGGTCACCGCCGGGTCTGACGAGCGTGAGATGACGAGGGGCGTGATCTCGGCGTTGGGGGGCACCACGATTTCGTACAGCGCGTCCGTGGGACAGGAACCGATACAGGAGAGGCAACCGACACAATTCTCGTTCAACACGACAACCGGGCGCTTCTTTCGGCCTGGGGGGCATTCCGAGAGCGGCAGCAACGCCTCAAACGGACAATGATGGATGCAGAGGTCACAACCGGTGCACTTCGGCTCATCTATGGCAACCATCGCCTGTCCCATGACTAATCGCAGACAGTTGGCTCTCTTGACCCCTTTCCCGCCGAAGGCTTGAGAACCCTACGGCGTTCGACGGAGTCGAAGGGAGTGCTGTGAGCGGTAACGAAGAGAGAGTCAACACCCTGATGTCACTACTCAAGAGACGCGGCATCATCTTCCCTGCCTTCGAGATTCATGGCGGGGTAGCCGGCCTCTTCGACTACGGCCCAGTCGGAGGCCGTCTGTTGCGCAAAGTACAGCAGGCATGGCGTGAGCACTGGCTCTCCCTTGGCAATGTAGTGGAAATCGACAGTCCGACTCTGACACCCCATTCCGTGCTAGAGGCGAGTGGTCATGTCGGAGCCTTCAACGACCACGCATCAGAGTGCGCAGCCTGTGGCGCCGTCTTCCGAAGCGACCACCTGCTCGAGGAGCACCATCCCAACCCTGATTCCCTAGCAGCAGAGCAGTTGGATTCTCTGTTTGCAGAGAACGGTGTCGCTTGCCCCTCTTGTGGCAAGGCCGAATGGCTGGCCGCTCGACAGATGAATCTGATGTTCGCTACATCAATCGGTGCGGTCGGTGGTGGTAGACAGGCCTACATGCGACCCGAAACCGCGCAGGGGATGTTCCTCACCTTCCCAAATGTCAAGCGGCACTTTAGAGGGCGTCTGCCGTTCGGCGTCATCCAGGTCGGCAAGGGATACCGTAACGAAATTAGTCCCCGACAAGGGGTGATTCGCCAGCGAGAGTTCAACATGGCTGAGTTGGAGTACTTCGTCGACCCCGAATCACCAACCGTTCACGACCTCTCGCCCTGGGATGGCAAACCGTTCAACCTCGTGCCCGACCCCGCAGGTCCACACCCCGAGCCAACCTCGATGACGATTGGGGACGCGGTCACCAAACAGCTCGTCCGAGACCAGACCGTTGGCCTCTTCATGGCCCTCACACACGACTTCCTAACCTCGGTCGGTGCCGACCCCGCGAAGATTCGATTCCGCCAACACGAGGCAGATGAGATGGCACACTACGCCTCAGACTGCTGGGACTTGGAGATGCACGGCGGCTACGGCTGGATTGAATGCGTAGGCATCGCCCACCGCGGCTGCTACGACTTGGCAGCCCACGAAGCCGCTACCTCGAGTGGCGAACTGCGTGCATGGCGAGAGTTTGATGAGCCCAAGGAGGTTGACATGGAGGTTCTCGCTCCCATCGGGGCGGTGATCGGTCCAGCCTTCAGAGGACAAGCGGGGCTCGTCAACGATGCGCTCGCTGCGCTGCAGCCGTTGCCCGAATCCGTGCCGTTCAAACTGACTCTTTCCAATGAGGATGTCGTCACCATCGAGGAAGGGATGGTGGAGCGGAAACGGGTACGCGAGACGATTCGTGGCGAATGGTATCTACCGCATGTGATTGAGCCGGCGTTTGGCTTGGACCGCATCATCTGGCATCTTTTGGACCACTCATTTGAGAAGACTGAGAAAGAGGGTGAAGAGTATGTCATTCTGCATCTTTCAGAGATTGTGGCGCCATACGAGGCTGTCGTCCTTCCACTGTTCGAGAAGGATGGAATGGGCGAGTTGGCTGGTCAGGTGCAGAAGCGAATCCTCGGTTTGCGCGGCATCAGTGCATATTACGATGGCTCACGAAGCATCGGCAGGCGATATGCGAGGGCTGACGAGATAGGTGTACCGTGGGCGGTGACGGTTGACCATCAAAGCGTCGAGGATGGAACTGTCACCATTCGCCGGAGGGATGACCAAAAGCAGATTCGCACTTCTGTCGATGAACTCCTCGGGCACCTGAACGGCGGAACTCTCTCAG
>DAVI01000030.1:0-13915 GCA_002505495.1 Euryarchaeota archaeon UBA59
TATTGGCGAGATGCAGGCACTGGTCAGTGGGTAAAACACTAATCTGCTGGTATGGGAAGTACCAACAAATCGTTGTACTTGTGGTTTGAACAGTTCGTGCTGAAATCCCGATCAACAGGTCCGATTCGGTGGACGCACAAGGGTCTACTACCATCGCTTCGGATAGACTTCAGTTGACATGAGAACGGTGTTAGAACGGGCAATTTCTCCGGACTTCATCGATTCGACTGCGTCGCCGTCAACTCGCATGGTCGCCAATGAGACGGCCTCTCCCTTCATCGTCACGACAAGCACCTCGTCACCCTCGCTCGCAGACAGGTCAACTGACACGACCCCCGGCCTAGCAAGTGGGGCGCCATGAGCAAGTGCTGCAGCTGCGCCATCCTTCACCACTATTCGTGGAAGAGAGTCGAGTAGGGTCTCCACTGGTTGGACCAGCCTCAGCATCGCCTCTGGTTGGTCATGTTCCCTCCAAAGGTGAATGGCATCGGCCAATTGGTGCATCGTGACCGCTTCCGACTCCAGATGCTCACTGGTTCGGCTACGCCGCAGTTCAATCAACTCGACTGGACCCCCGAGGAAGAGTCCGAGGTCCCTCGCCATTGTGCGGATGTAGGTGCCCGCTTCGCAGTCGATGGAGATTAGTACCAATCTTTCGTCTCTCTCGATGAGGTCGAAGGAATTGATGGTCCTCTGGCGGACTTGGATTTTGACTGCCGATTCCTTCGGGGGGACATTGTGAATCCTGCCTGTCAGGTTCTTGATTCCCTCGGCCAAGTCCTCTTCACTCGTGTCGGCGGGAATTCGGATGACTCCGACATACTGCTTGCCTCCCTTCAAAATCCGAGAGGTAAGTCGCATCGCCCCACCGGTCAGGAGCATGAGAGCGCCAGTCGCGAATGGGTCGAGAGTCCCACCATGTCCCATCTTGTCGAGGCCGAGCATATCCCTAGCCCACGCTGACACTTGGTGACTGCTTGGTCCAGCAGGTTTGTCGATGAGCAACCAGCCGGCAGCGAGTCTCGCCTTGACATCACGCATCTCCGGATCGCAACCATGTTTCGGGTCACTCGAAGCCTCAGGGTCCAAGAGCCGGATTTCACCACTCATCAAGCCCCCTCCTCCGCATTGAGTACGGCCTCGACGGCGTCAACCACCTCTTCGGGGGAGAGCTCGTCACCATCCACCACCAAGTTGTAGGGGGTCATGTCATCGAGGGTGATGTCGTAGAGTGTCTCGTATCTCGCCTGGTCATCCGACATTCGTTGGCGGATTCTGTCAAGCGCATCTTCGACTGAGCCACCTTCACGGCTCACCACCCGCCGCGCACGCTCATCCTCACTGACTGCAAGCCAAAGCCTTACGCAATCGATTTCGTTGTTGTGGGCCCACCAACCACAGAGCCGGGACTCCACCACTTCCGGGCCGCCTGCGCTCTGCATTGCATCGAGCAACTTCTCATCGAGAATCTTGTCAACCTCTGGCTCAGCCTCGCAAAGTGCGCTGAACTCCTCGACCGACACCCCCCTCTCCGACGCGGCCTCTCGAAACACCTGACCTCCATTCAGACTGCTCCAGCCTCGGCGGCCACAAATGTTGCCAACCAAGGTCGTGGTTCCACTTCCGGGGTGACCGCTCACAGTGAGCAGTACCATCTCAACGCCTCCAGGTGTGGCGGCAGAATACGCAACGCAGTCTACCGTCTGGAGCCCGTTCGACGGATTCTGAGTCACATTCGGGACAACTGGTCCCCTCCTTCGGGGCTGCGCCGACGACCTTTGCCACCGCCGCCGCGACTGCCTTGCCCTTCTTCTTGAGCGGCCCGTCCCGCGATGACCTCCTTCCTGAGCCCCCACGAGCCCCGCCCGTCGGTTTGTCCTCCCTCAGAAGTTCTAGGAGTGGTTCTGGAAGTGGCTCTCCTGCCACGACGACCGGGTGGTTTCGGTAGCGGAACAGTTTGATGTGGCGGTCAACGATTCTCCCGAGGGGCGCGGAGAGGCAGATGTAGGTCGCAATCCAAGCGGGGAAGATGATGACCTTGTCTGTCAGCAGGTTCCACTCCGGAGTCCACGGCAGTGAGACATAATCGACTCGATACTGCTCTACACTCAAGTTCATCCAAGAGAAGATGGCGATGATGAAAATGAAGGTGAACATCATCGGCCGCATCATCGCATTCTGCAATTTCATCTGTTCAGGCATCAATCGCTGCTGAATCTTGGCGATCTTGTCCATTCGAACCTTGTCACGGTCCTGCATCGCCTCCTTGCGCAATTTCCCCATCTGCTTGTTCCTGTGGCCCAGGTGAGCCTGCTGGATTGGGTCCATGAAGAACGATCTGAATACCGTGTTTACCACCATAATCGACGAGCCTACCAAGCCCACTGTGAGGACAAACCAAATGTCAGAGAAGGGAATGAGCGGTGTCAAAACCTTGTCTGCACCGGTAGCGAGAGAGTTGCGGATTTTCGGGTTGATGAGGAGCAGGGACATCATCAAGAGCATCAGAAGAGGGGTCGCCATTGAGCCCAGGCCGGGCATCTCGGGCTCATCGTCGAGTTCTGACACAGTGCTTCGGCAATGACCCCGTCGCATCAACTCTTGGGTCAGCGCGCCTTAGGCGCGTCAAACTTCTGATGGCAAGTTATGAGTGTGAAGACGCATCTCGCGGTTTGACTGAGATGGATACGCCGGAGGATGTTCTTAGCGCAGTTCGTGAGGCGATGATGGCCGGCGACCTGGATGCGGCAGAGGCAACTCTGCGCATGGCATCGAAGCGGTGGTCGAGAGAGCCGGAGTTTGCGATTCGGTACGCGAGGGTATTGAGTCAGCAGGGGAAGGACAAGGCCGCATTCAAGGCCTATCGGAAGGTGATGAGGAAGGCGCCCGAGCGATTGGATGCCTGCCGAGGGGCTGCCGATTCCGCGATAAAAGTTGGAAAAGGGCGGGATGCAGAGAAGTTGTACGGCCGCGCCATCGGACTCGGGCTGTCACTCGATGAGGCAAATGCAGGAATCGCTCGCTCGCTGACTCTTAGGAATCGACACGCTGAGGCGTGGGATATTGCACTGTCACAGTTCAAGGATTCAGGTAGAAAAAGCAGGGAGTTGCACGCTTTGCTGAAGGAGATGTCACCAATAGTCGGCGCTGCGGTCCCTCCGCTCAACGAATTTGACATGGCTGATGTTGAACAGACCCAACAAGAAGTTCGAAGAGACCACTCGGACCCGACTTTGGGGGGCCAGAGTTTCGATGCTGGGAGTCTTGAGGCGATGGCTGGTGTCGACAAGCAAACACTCGTGGAGGATGATGTTCTAGAATTTGAGAATCTCCTAGATGATTCTGTGAAGATGGGTGGTGAGACCTCTCTAGGCATTGACCTCAGTTTCCTCGACCGACCCTCTGAAACAGAAGAGGTCCCTCCTCAGACAGAAGAGGTCGCGACTGCCGACCTCGACCTTTCCGAGGACGATGACACATCCCAATCTGAAGTGGCCGTCGAGACAACCCGTGCAGCAGCTGAAACAAAGCCCTTGGATCTCGATGATGACGACCCATTCGCTGACTGGCCAGACCTCTGAAACCAATCTCTTAGCTCTGAGGGCGAAGAGATTCTGCATTGTCGCCCGGCATACCTCGAAAGAGCATCCTGTCTCGTGGGTAAAACGCGCGGTCGTCAGCGGTGGGATTGCCGGTCAATCACTCGAATTCGAATGAGCAGGTTCCGCAAACATTGGCCCCTGCGGGGTTGGCAGAACTGCAGATGGGGCAAGTTCGCCCCTCAGCATCGGCATCGGCGGCGGGTTCGTCTTCGACATCATCGTCATCTGACTCAGCGTCGTCTGAGTCGTCATCACCGGTTATCTGTTGAAGGGCAGCGTCCATGTCGTCTTCTGAGTCTGCGTCACTGTCGTCCGAGTCTGCGTCCTCTCCATCTTCATCGGAGTCAGCGTCCTCTTCAGCGTCGCCTGAGTCATCATCAGCGTCGTCTGAGTCAACATCTTCAGCGTCGTTACCGTCATCGGATTCAGAATCGTCAGCGGAGTCAGCCTCTTCACCGTCAGCATCGTCGGCTTCCTCATCATCCGCCTGTTCTTCTTCAGAAGGCAGGGGGGGAAGGTCCTCGTCGACCTCGTCACCGAATGAAGCGCCGTGAAATTCTTGCGCCTCACTGACCTTGTACTCGTCACCAGCATCGCCGACCAACTCGTAGATGACCTCAATTCTCTCATCCTTTTCGATGACATCGAGGTGCCAGGTGACCTTGGTGCCATCCTCCATCACCTCTTTTTCCATCTCTGCCTCTCTGTTGCCTTTAGCATCGGAGCGGATGTTGTAGCCTTTGATTTCAAAGGCCGCTGGAACTACATCGTGTAGAATCAGGTCTTCAAGTGCCGAGTCCGAACGGTTTTGGAACATGATCAACACCTCGTAGCGACCTGCCCCACCAGCGGGGAACACTTCCTTTCCAGTACTGAACTTACGTCGCTTGTGGATGACACGGACGATAGGCACCGCGTCAAGCATTCTGGTAGCCACAGGTCCGTACCTCTCGGCGCTAAAGTCGCAGCGGAGTGGTCCGGCGACTACATCGTTATCCGGGCTCGGGTCTGGAGCGACCAACGGGTAGGACACTGTTAGGGTCTGACCCGGCTCAAGGCCGATTGGACCCTTGGTTCCGATTGTCAATAACATGGTGTGGCCTGGGCCATCCGGGCTGACTCGGTCTGACTCGAGTGAAAGGCCCTCTTTCACCTCTATTCTGAACTGGTCCCGAATCAGATCCTTGCCGTCGATTGAGCACAAAATCTGCTCGATGTCTGGATGGTTGAAGATTCCAGGGATGTCATCGGTCATTCTCATCAGGTTGATGGTCGATGAACCAGTATTCTCAACGGTTATCTCTGCATCAACAGCCGCCTCTCTATAACTTCTCAAAACATCAACTGAGTAGCTCTTTTTGACATCTGCCTCGAGGACGGTAATCACATGTTGCTGCAACTCGATTGCGCCGTTTGTGCTGTGAGTCACTCGGGGAATTACGGTGAAGCCGAGTTCTTGGTTGAAGTTCGGCTTTTCGGTAGAAGGTACGACTGCAACTTCGCTCTCCCATCTCCCATCAGGAAGGACATCCTTCTCGACATCGGTGATGTCGAAGAGCAGATCATCTGAACCGGCCATCTTCACCTGAAGTCTGACCAAGTCGACTGCGAAGGACGAGCGATTTTCAAAAATCGCTTGACAGCGCCAGTTGTCTGGGCGCTCGTCCTCATCGACATCCATGTAACTGAAGCCGCGGCAGAATGCATCCAATTCAGTGACGGACATCGCTGAAAGGGTCGCATCTGCCCGGTAGGTTGCGCTGGTGGTCCCCGCATCGATTGGGTCGATGACATCTGAGACCAATTCGGCTGTCAGAGGCAGGGTCCTCTTGCCGCCAGGCGAGAGGGTACCGACGGACCATGTCAGTGCTCCTTGGTTTACTGTGTGGGAATCGCCACCTGCAACGGTCAGTTGTGAGGGGATGTCTCGGGTGACCTCGACATCGTGTAGGTCAACAGGTCCGACATTCTCTACTTCAACCTCGATGGAGATTGTTTGCGCCTCTTCGGAACAGACGGAGGATGTGCTTCGGTCCTGTCCGCGATCGGGCTTGGTGTCGAGTCGCTCTCTTACAACCAACATTCGTGGTCCTGAGACCTCGTATTCCCGGGTGTGTTCCTTTCCGGGGTCCAATTCCTGTACCGGCAGATGACCTTCCTCGATGTCGGTGTTTGACAGTCCACTCAGGAAAATGTCGATGTCCCAAAGTCTGTCCTTCTCGCTAGGATTGGTGATGTTGAGGAGTCCGCTCACTGTCTGCTCAATGACCTCTCCATCTGGGCTCAAGGTGGATGTCTCCTCCTCATGCAGTGAACCGTGTAGTTTGTCACCAGGGATTGCATCGACATCAGGGATATCTCGAACTCCCGCGCCCGCATGAAGGTACTCGGGCTCAGGCTCAGGTTCTGCCTCGGCCTCTTCCTCGTCATCGGATTCCGCCTCTTCAGCTTCAGCAGCCTCTTCGCCGTCGTCATCTGACTCGTCGCCAGATTCGTCGTCGGACTCGTCACCTAGTGGCCCTAACAGGTCAATGGCAGGCGCCTCTTCGGTTGCCTCTTCGGCATCCTCGTCGCTGGCTTCATCGCCTTCATCATCCGAATCTTCATCAGAACTCTCTTCGAGGGGTGCGTCAAGTAGACTTGCGGCGGCGGCGTCAAGCAAATCTTCGCCGTCTTCTGAATCCTCATCAACCTCTTCCTCAACCGGTTCTAGAGCGCCGAGAAGGTCGGCGGCGGAACCCATGTCGAGGCTAGCCTCTTCAGGTTCTTCATCTGCAGTTTCCGGTTCAAGACCGGGTGGGGGTGGAGGTGGAGCGTCATCCATTCCAGGAGGTGGGGGTGGAGGTGGAGCGTCATCCATTCCAGGAGGTGGGGGTGGAGGTGCATCCATTCCGGGCGGTGGCGGTGGTGCTGGACCATCGGGCGGAGGAGGCGGAGGTGCATCCATGCCAGGGGGTGGAGGTGGCGGAGCGTCCATTCCCGGGGGAGGTGGTGGAGGTGCATCCATACCCGGAGGTGGCGGAGGTGTAGGCTCGGTGTCCATCTCGGGCGGTGGTGGTGGTGGTGGTGCATCGAATCCGGGCGGGGGGGGCGGGGGCGTATTCTGTTCATCATCTGACATTCTATCTACTCCTTCCAATGAAGCACTTTCCGCCAACGCGCTCGCTTCTATAACCGTTGTCACAGGATGGGTAGGCGAAGCCTATCGGAAGACCGGTGGGCAGACCACAATATGCCGGACGAATCCTTCAAAAACCATGGGCATGGGGCTAACATCATGGCAGCAGCAGACGGCACCTCACCCCCGGTACTATTTATCGTCGGAACAGCAGGCGCAGGGAAGTCAACTTTGGTGACCGCTTTCCAGCGATGGGCACGGTTTCTTGATATTGAGGCACTGACCATAAATCTCGACCCTGGGGCCGAAAGGGTTCACTATGACCCGGAATTCGATGTGCGAGACATCGTCTCTCTATCAGATGTGATGGATGAGTACGACTTGGGCCCCAACGGCGCTCAGATTCTCGCGGCAGATCTGGTGGCGATGCAGGCCAATGAGATTCAGGCGGAATTGGAAGGCCTCTCTGGAGACTTGATGATTATCGACACTCCCGGGCAGGTCGAACTGTTCGCCTTCCGAGAGGCATCGAGCCACTTCGTCGAGGTACTCGGCCAAGACCGTGCCGCCCTCATCTTCCTGTTCGACCCGATGCTCTCACAGTCAGCGTCGGGATTCGTATCTCAGATGTTGCTCTCCAACATCGTTCACTTTCGACTCGGTCTGCCGACTGCCAACTTCCTCTCGAAGGCCGACCTCCTCGAGCCCGAAGACCTTGAGCGAGTTCTCGAGTGGGGTGAGCGGTTGGAGTCCTTGGAGGCTGCGCTCTATGAGGAGGCCGGCGGACAGAGGACGGAGTTCGCAATCGGGCAACTGCGGATGATGCAACAGTCACAGATCCAACCCGGACTCATACCACTTTCAAGTGAGCGGGAAGAGGGTCTAGCGGACATTCTATCCTTCGCTCAGAACCTATTCGGTGGAATGGCAGATTCAAAGGACGGCTTCGCCAGTGATATCGGCTCAGAAATCGATGGGTGGAATGATTGAATGCGCCATCTACTGGCAATCGATGATGTTGCTGAGGAATTCGAGAGCATCATCGACTGGGCGATTGCCTTCAAACACGACTCAGATGTTGCTCCAGACTTCAAGCCGTTTGATGGATTGTCAATCGGTTCAATCTACGAAAAGCCAAGCACGAGAACCAGAGTCTCGTTTGAAGTCGGAATCAACAAATTGGGGGGACACCCCCTTACACTTCTGAAAGGCGACATTCAACTTGGCAAAAGCGAGACTGTCGGGGACACCGCACAGGTTCTCTCTCGCTATCTTGCCGGAATCACCTACCGTTGTTTCGGTCACGCGGACGTGGTACAGCTTGCTGAACATTCGACGGTTCCGGTCATCAACGCACTCTCTGACAAACACCACCCCTGCCAAGCAGCAGCAGACCTGATGACAATCAAGGAGAAATTCGACGACCTCGGCTCGGTCAAGATTGCCTATGTCGGAGATGGAAACAATGTCCTCCATGACTTGATGCTGGGGGCTGCAATAGTTGGCAGTGACATCACTTGGGCCACACCCGAAGGGTACGAACCAGACGAGGACATTGTCACTCGAGCACTTGAGTTGGCAGAAAAATCCGGCTCGACCTTGACAGGGACAAACGACCCCGTAGAGGCAGTCACGGATGCGAATGTGGTCTACACAGATGTGTTTGTGTCGATGGGGGAGGAGGGACTCGCCGACAAGATTGGTGATTTTGACGGCTTCCAAATCAATGACGAACTGGTTTCCCACGCCGATGATGAATACCTCTTCATGCACTGTCTTCCCGCCCATCGGGGGGACGAGGTCACAGATTCAGTTATGGATAGCGAGAATTCAATCGTCTTCGATCAAGCGGAGAACCGGATGTGGGCTCAGATTTCGCTGCTCTCATTTCTGATTTCAGATGCGGCCTGGGAAACCTACGCCGAGTTCCTCGAACTCGGATGACATTGAGAAGACCGGAAACGGGATTATCAGCCTAGGCTGGCATATATTCCCGACACTGTGAAGCCTGCGAGTCCCAACATCAGGGAGCGCTTCAGTAATTGTGATGCTTTGGTATCCTCTCCTTTTGCTAAAGGTGGTTTGGTTGCTAGGAGGGTGAGCATTGCTGGCAGCATCACGATGATGAGACCTTTCGGAAGGAGCTCGAATCCAAATGGAAGGGCCATCGCGATAAATCCTAGAAGGCTGAGGATCCACGCCAAAGTGCGTGCTGGATTTGGGCCAATTTTCTTCGGCAGAGTTTCTCTGTCAGTATCACCAGCGAGATCTTCCACATCCTTCACAATTTCACGGGCTGTTCCAATCATCAATGCGCATACTGCTACGAGCCAGGGGAGCGGGTCGGTCCCGTGTCCGACAGATGCTGCGCCGAATACGATGACCACCGCAATCAAACCCGAAACTGCAAGGTTGCCCAAAAAGCCACGTCGTTTCCAACAGACCTTGGATGGCATGCCATCAAATTCGTAGGCGACCATCAAGAAGAGAGCGAGTAGCCAAATCGCAACCGAATCCATCCATTCAGCTTCGCCGACCTGTCTCTCTGCGTGCCATACGATGATCGCCAAACTGAGTGCAGAAATAGACATCATTGCCATGCTGAAATTCTTGGCAGCACCTTCGGAAATCGCCCCGGAGGGTAATGGGCGGTCCGGGCGGTTAACTTTGTCTGGAACTATGTCCTTCAGATCGTTGAGGGCATTCCATCCTGCCATGAATGTGGCTACACTAATCGCGTGTAGAGCAATTGTCAGAGAGTTGCCAGTTTCGCCGGCTGCCCCAACGATAAGTGCACCCACTCCAACTGTGACTGCACCCATCACCACATTGACTCCACGAGCCAGCGTCCACCAATCTTTCGCGCCCATCTTGTCGAGGGCGGGTGTGAAGGTGGTTCTTCATGCCTGTGCCGTCGATTCTCGCCGAGTATCACTTGCGAGGTCCCAGACGCAGACGGTGTATCGGGCGCCACGGAAGAAGTCCCGGACATGTCCGACCTTTTCGAAGCGGTTGTCCTTGGCGAGTATGTTGCCCACCTGATTCATCGTCGCACCCCATGAGAAGCGGTCGTTGAGGTGGTCGAAGATGTCAACAGTGTTCGACCGCCCATTTTCTGCCAGATAGACTCTTACAGCCTCTCGAAGTCTCTTCGTTCGGCTCATCCAACCACCTCGCTCGTTCGGACGGTCCTTGCCCGTGTTCGTAGGGTGGACCAGTTTGGACGGCTCCGAGTCACCTCGGTCGGCATCCATGTGGGAGACACCACCCGTCCTCTACTGCTCGCTAGGCGGACTAGACCGTGGGAGGTCCTCACAGGCGAACTACCTGTCGTTCGCAGACTAGAGAGAGGTGTCTGAATCATTACCTCGACTTCCTCCGTAGTCTGAATCGATTCCTTGCCATCTTTGGTTCGGTTCATGGACAGCACCAGATAGCGGGAGCATATCAACGGACGATGAAGAGGCGCGACTGAAAGTGAAAGTGAAATCTCACTCAGTCCTACCTTTTCCAAATTGAAAGTGAACGGAATCTGCTGCCATCGAGCCGAGCCAACCCGTTCATAAACCGGGGCCGGGTCGGCGGGCTGCTACGGCTCGTGTGGTGTAGCTCGGCCCATCATGACGGACTCTCGATCCGTCGACCCGGGTTCAAATCCCGGCACGAGCACCTCGCAGTACAACGATTAGCCACGGTGCTCGCGGTTAACCAATAATTTCCATGTAAGACTCAGTTAGAGCGATGTCCATCCGTGTCGGTTAACGGTAGGTGGTGGCGAGAGTCACCGATGTCGTCGGAGTAGGGGCTGTGGCGCTCATAGTGAATCATCGAATGGAGGATAGTACCGGTCAACAGTCTGTGCTTTTTGTTCTCAGCGTCTATCTTCGCTCTGGTCGATTGTTCAATCATTCTGATTTCGTTGGTGAGGTCCTCGATGTCGTCGACGTTCTCCCAGACTATGAGTGCATAGAGAGTCTCCAAGGCGTGAAACTCATCCATCACGATGTCGGTGTACCTTGCACTCGTGCGCGTGACACCCAACACCACGAAGGCGACGACAACCGCGCTTCCGCTCGCAACTGCGAGGGCAGTCTGGTTCCAACCTATCAGAGACTGAACACCTCCAGTGCCAACCACGAATGCGACCAGAAGGAAAGCCCCCATCTGTACTATCTGAGTACGGGTCGATGAGAGCTCGGCATTTGCAGCAAGAGCGACATCCATTTTCATCTTGACATAACCGAGTATCCGGTCGAGGTTTCGTCCTTGGAGAATCTCCTTGCTCGTCTCGAGAGTTTCGACAGTTGCCACAACCGCCTCTGTCGACTCTTCACTATCAGTCAAAGAACTGCCCTCCGGAGGGAGGTCACCATCACTCCTCAATGAGCCTTACCGAAGAATTCTGACCCTGATAATGTCAGAATCCGCCTAATTGGCTAGGGGGAATCATCATTTTCCCTTGCCTGCTGTGGGGCTCCGGGGTCAGCCAATGGTGGTACAGGTTGTTTTGGGTGAATCCGAATTGAATCACTTGACATCCTGTTGTAAGGGACTCGAGGGATTACTAGAATGGCTCGACTCGATCGACCGACGACCCGGGTTGGCAGAACTAGACGTCCGTCTCGCCGGTCTGCCCGTCAACGTCGAGGAACTTCGCAAGCACATCGGCTATGCGGAGGACGGCTATCAGCGTAATGTCTTGAAGAAGAACGAGAACTACGAACTCGTGGCCATTTCCTGGACTCCAGGCCAAGCAACTCCCATCCACGACCACATGGGTTCCGACTGCGCCTTCCTGATTGTCGAGGGGACCTCAACCGAGACGATCTATGTGACGAATTCTGAGGGTTTTGCCGTACCTCAGTCAGTTCGTACCTATGCGGCAGGAGAGGTCTGCGCATCCTCAGAGCCCGACATACATCGGATATCCAACGAGGAGTCTTGCGAACTCATCAACCTGCATGTCTACACGCCACCGCTGAGTGAATTTGGAATCTACCAACCTGCCGAGTGAGGTCGAAGAAATCACCAGTGGCCTAGCGGGGCGGCTCACCTTGTTGGAAGTCATATGCCGGTGGTTGCTGCGTGAATGCCGCCTGCTGAGCGGGAGCAACACCCGGTGCAAGAGCCATCTGTTGCTCTGGGCTCTTCAACGTAAATCCGAGAATCAAACCGATTATTGCAATGAATGCACCACAACCACAGCACGCGCTGCCTCCAATGGTTCCGAGAAACAATACGACAATTCCTTCTCCAAGTTGTTCAAGCCAAGGGTCGTCATAAGTGACCGATACCGTAGCATTGGACTCGAATATCAAGGTGCCTGAGTAGCACGCAAGGCAAGCGCGGCCAACCTTGACGTAGCCCCTATTTCTAAGATCATGATTCTGGTTCCCCTCATCTGCCTCGCACCCCTCAAATTTGTCATAGACCTCGTAGTAGAATCCACCAAGAGTGACATTTCCTTCGTCCCATTCAGTGTTCACCTCTGGATGTTGGGTGATGGTGATATTGGTGTCATCACAGACATCCCATATCCCATTCTCGTCTTCGTCGACATACTCGCCCTCGACCCAGAATGTGACCCCGAGATCTCCTTGACCATCGTTATCTTCAATCTCAATGGTGCCCGATGTTGCGTTCTCAACGGAAAATCCGTAATCTTCCAATCCTGCAAGGTCTCCAACACCCTTTCCGACGCCGCCAATCATCATGACGGTGCCTATGACGAGCATGAGCAGTCCGAGTACAAGCATGACTTTTCCAACAATGTGCATGGCCCAGCCAACTTGCTTTCATCGATAACGATTCCCGCCGATGGATTTAGCGAGTTCAGGCCTCTCGCAGCATCTGTTCGAGCCGAGTCAATCCGAGGTCGACATTGTCCATCGGGGGCCCAAAGGAGAACCTCACCCACTGGTCGAATGGCTTGTCGGTTCTTACTCCCCCGGGGTTGATGTCGAAGAAGTTTCCAGGGACCGTCATCACTTGGCGGTCCAGCGCCTTCCAGAAGAAGTCGATTCCGGTGTTGAATCCTTCAGGCAGTTGGTCCACGCACGCCCAGACATAGAAGGTCGAATTCCCGGGGAGGCAGCGAATACCCATCTTGGTCAGTCTCTCAACCATCATGTTGTGCTTCTTGGAGAACATCTTGCGCAGCGCGCTTGTCTCCTGTTCCGCATAGGCCGGCTCTAGTGCTTGTAGCGCCATTCGCTGAGTGATGCGGCTCGGCCCACCATCGATTGCGCTGGCCGCGCGCCCGAGAGTCTCGATGAGCTCGGGAGGTCCGAGCACCCAGCCTAGGCGCCATCCCGGATAGCGAAATGACTTGGTGAGCCCGTCGATGACGAGAATTGGGTCTGTGTCAGGGTCGTCTACGAATTCGGCACTTGAGACGGGCCCGGAAGCGGGCTTGTCCCCATCGTAGATGAAGTGTGAATAGAACTCGTCCATGATTAGCGTGCAGCCGGTTTTTCGAGCAGTTTGGCAGTACGAGTTGAGTTCATCTCCCTGAATGACCTGTGCAGTCGGATTGCATGGGTTGGACACGAGGTAACTGTCGAGGTCCTCAGCCAGCGATGCGAACTCAGCAGATGGGATTGAGAAGTTGTTTTCCTCAGAGGTTGGGATGAGAACCGGCTCCAAGCGCGCTCCAGCGTAATCCATCATGTCCTGATATGCAGTGTAATCTGGCACCTGATAGCCCATTCTGCCTTGAACTGCGGCGAACACCCTGCTCAACATCAGCCGCCCGCCTTGTGCGATTCCGACATTTGAAGCGGTGTACGGTTTCTTTCCAGTGCGGTAGAGTCGATTGTAATGTTCAGCGACCGCCTGACGCAATTCGTCTGTACCATTTATTGGTCCATACGCCTGGTCATCCGGCTCAAGGGTCACTGACCGCAGACGGTTAGGTGCCCCCTCCATCTCCCCGATTTCGGGTTGCCCTTGACCCAAGTTGCACCAATCGGGATTGCCATTCCAGAACCCCCTCTGAACGGCCTCGTGGACGACCCAGATCACTCCCATGAAAGGAACGTCACGGAAACCCGACTTCTCCGCCATGTCGACTGCCTGCATAGCTCCCTTGATGAGGTAATCGCTGTTATTGGCTCCGGATTTTTCCTCGGGGTTTCGAAATCGCGCGCACGAAGGTGTCATACGCGAATATGCTTATATCACCCTCAGCGAGCCT
>DAVI01000030.1:13998-22749 GCA_002505495.1 Euryarchaeota archaeon UBA59
ACAACCGAGGGTCGGTTTTGGAAGTCTGAGGGCGAGAGCGGAGTCTGAGAAGAAGGTCACCCGTTCGAAGAAGAGGCGAGTTCGGAAAAAGGACGAAGCCAACATGAATTCCCTATATTCATATGAAGGTGAGGAATCAGGTGATGAGGGCGAGTCACAGTCTACAAGCGGGCAGGAAATTCTCTGTCCAAACTGTGACGAACCACACGACATTGCTCACCTATTAGATCGATTACAACCACATATCGAACAAATTGTGAGCCACAGGCTCGAAGAGCATGAAGTAGAACTTCGAAGGGAATTGGTGGCCGAATTCCAAGAGCGAAGGTTGGCCGCTGAACAGAAGTAAGATTGAACCACGATTCCATCTCCGGAATCCATGGATGGGACTAGAGCAACTCTCCTCGAAGCGCTTGGATTGAAGGAGTTGGATAGAGCTGGATGGCTGAGGAAGGGGATTGAATCTCCCGAGTCCGTCGCCGCTCACTCATGGGGTGTTGCTTGGTTGGTAAGCGCCCTTTGTCCGCCTTCTGTAGACCGTGGCCATGCAGTTGAGATGGCTGTTGTTCACGACGTGGCAGAGGTGAGGGTCGGAGACATCACTCCTGTAGATGGCGTGCCTGAGGCTGAGAAGGCGGCGTCTGAGAGGGCAGCGATTCAAGCGTTGACCGAACCTCTCGGGTTCGCCGGCACACGAGTCGTTGGTCTTTGGGAGGAGTATGAGGCGCAGGTGACCGACGAGTCGCGCTTTGTCAGATTGTGTGACAAGTTGGACATGGCGTTGCAGTCTGTGGTCTATAGTGAGCGGACCGAAGAGGATTTGTCAGAGTTCAGGGTGACCGCAGAGCAGCTCTGTGCAGACTGGGGATTCGATGGGCTGTTGCCTTGACGGTAGGTGGGGCGGATTAGACTTGATTTCAAGCGTTGAACGCAATCGCTTGTCTTCGCTTGTTCGATAGTCCCGGCAGGAGTCGAACCTGCGTCCCCTGGACCAAAACCAGAGATGATGGACCACTACACTACGGGACTGGTGGAATGGGCCGAGTGCCTACGGGCTTTGGACTTGACGCTTCACCGGCCTTTCGCACGAGCGCGCACTGAGGGCCGAGTCCTTGAAGGACTCGTCAACCACCCCCCCGCAACATGCGTCGCCCCTCACCGTGGCACTTTGCAACGCTGATTGTTCTCTTGATGGTGACAACTCCTTGGTCTGCATCCCTCAATTCGCCCACCGCGGTTGCTGGGACGCCAGACTTCGAACAAGCCGAGCCCGCTGTCGGCTCTAACTCACCTCTCTATCCCCCGGGGGTAGCGACTCTTTGGCCACCTGCTGAAGAATGGTGGGAGCGGGGTGAGGGGTTGGCTGAGGTCTATGTCATCACTCGAGACCTCGCCGCTCTGCACGACTGGCAACTGCGCCACGGGCTGCTCGCACCTCAAGCCGAGATCGCTGGACAGACCCTCGTGCCGTCGGAGCCGAGCAGCGGAATTTTGGAGCATCGCCTCATCTCTCTACCTGCAAACCTAGTGCCTAAAATCATTGGAATTCCGGGCGTCACAGTTGTCTTTGAAGACCCCGGAGCGCCAGAGGCATTCTCTACCGATGAGTGGACACCGTCATCGGTGAAGTCGGGCCAGATTCACGGCGCAGTCGACGCATGGGAGGTCGGCGTCAACGGCTCTGGCGTCAAGGTGGCAATCGTGGATTCCGGAATCGACTTCGGTCACCCAGACCTCGACGGAACTCAGGCTCGGGTGGATGATTCAACAAGCCCATGGGACGGCTGGCCCATCATGTGGGACCCTCGTTCGTCTGACATCTGGCTGAAGGATGGAGCAGCCTACCCCGGCAGTGGAGGTTCTTGGTATTCGGACACCGCCACCATCGACAACGACAGCAACAATGACTCCCTCCTCGACCTAACCGGCTTCAATGTCTCAGGCCTGCCACCCTCTCTCTCCGGGGATTATCACCATGGGCTCCATCCCGACTCGCAACTCAAGAACAGGGCAGGGGGTGAAGTCACCGTGCTGGTGGTCGATGACCTGACTGCCGGCGTCTACGAAACTGTCTACATCGACTTTGACCGAGATGGCAACTTCTCCGAGGAGAAGCCGATGAGAAAGGGCAATGAAACGGCTGGACTCGATACCGATGGTGACGGATTGTGGGACCAATCGGGAGGTCTTCTCTACTGGATTAGTGATGGTGTCAATGGGATTCCATACGGGCCGACATACAGTGCCCGCGCCGGATTCCAAAACAGGATCGCAGGCGCAGGCAATCTGACTCTTTTCATGATTAACGACAAGAATGACCCGGGTGGCAATCACGGCACTCTGTGCGCCTCTGCCGTATCCGCTCAAGCGGTGGTCAACAATGGCAAGGTGAAGGGCATGGCGCCAGGTGCCGAACTGATAGCGGTCTCCGACTTCTATGCCGGCGGCTCCTTCCTCGATGCGTGGCGATTCCTCACCGAGGGCTATGATGGTGCGGTCAGCACTGGCGACGAGGCACAAATCGGCTCCTTCTCATTCGGCTGGTCGAATGTGCATAATGATGGCACCGACCAGATGTCACTCTATGTCGATTGGCTGACCCGTGTTCACGCTCCGGAAACCACCTTCCTCGTGGCAACCGGCAATGGAGGGCACGGTTACGGTACGACCGCCTCTCCCGGCGGCTCTCACGGCATCATCTCTGTTGGCGCATTCTCCTCTCGAATCGGCGAGCCTCACGGCGGAACTTGGGGCGACTCGGCAGCATGGTCTAACCGCGGACCCAACTCTGGCAGCCGATTGGACCCTGACATCGTCGCAGTTGGATGGTCGGCTACAGGGGACCGAACCTTGAACGAGGTCACAAACGCCAATTCAGCGACGACGACTTGGGCGGGGACCTCACTCGCAACTCCGGTAGCTGCTGGATTAGTCGCACTGATCTACGACGCCTGGATGCAGGAGAACGGTGTGTGGCCCGACTCGCAAACCGTGCGCGACCTACTGATGTCAACTGCTGACGACCGCGGCTACGACTCTCTCGTACAGGGTGGCGGCTGGGCGAACATCAGCAGAGCGGTCGCAACGATTCAGGGGGTTAATGGCTCGGCGTGGGTGACTCCAGCAGCATGGATGCCGGGCGACAACCACGGTGCACATCGCGCTGCGAACACCAACATTCTGCTGCCCGGTCAATCCAGTTGGGTTAATCTAACCATCAATGGAACGGGTGACGCTCCCGTCAACCTCTCATGGAGTGGGGCGACCTTGAAACCGCTCAGACATTTCACAAGACAATGGAACTCCTCGACCTCTCTGGGTTGGGATGGGCACCAGTCTAACCGGCCCGACCTGTTGATTCCGATTCACATCAAGGGGGACGCCAACCTCTCCCTTCCCAATGGGACCTCTCTCGTGCGCGCCCGCGTCGCGTTGGCTGGCTACGGCTTTGACGGCGACCAAAATCTGGCCGAGGAGAATCGGATTTGGGTTGAACTAATGCGCTGGCATGACGATGACGGCGACGGAACTTGGTTCACGGACTTAGACAACGATTCGATGGTAGACGATGGCGAGTTGGAGGGCTCGGGAGAATACTCGATGGTGACACTTCACCAGTACATATCCGGGCAGGTTGAGACGCGCATCGGTCTGCCGACAGAGCGGGCTGGCGACGGTATTCTGCTAGGTGTCTATCGCCAGAACATCCGAACCAATCTGATGGACCCCATTCCGATTCAGGTCGATTGGACCGCCTTCGGCCCTGTCGAGAATGTCAGCTGGCTATCTCCATGCAGTGGCAACGCCACCTTGGCGGCGAATGGGACGCATTTCATCAACTGTAGAGTGAGTGTTCCCCAGGATGCGATTCCCGGGCTAAGGCAGGAGCAGGTCCGCATTCGGTTTGAGCAGAACGGCACGGCGCGGGAGTGGCCTCTTCCGGTCATCGTGAATGTCGCAGCGGCAGGACCGTTTCAACTGACTCCGAAACCAATTGACGGCAATGTGAGCAACCAGACTCTCTACTCCGAGACTTGGATGCAGGGCGCCCAGCGATGGGGTTGGCGTTCCGAATCAGGCGACTGGAAATTCATCACCCTCGACTGGCCTCACAATTTGACTGGTGACGGAGCCATCGTGATAGATGTCGATTGGCCAGACAACAATCTCACCGACATCGATGTTCATTGGATGTCCGAAAACGGTCACCCCTACTTCCTCGACGACCCGGCCGCCTATGGCCCAATCAATCTGATTCCTGAAGTTTCCTCTAGAAACATGGATCAGGGCTCTGGAAAATATGCCTGGGAGACTTCAACCGGCTCAAGCCATGAGGTGTTGATTGCTGAGCCGACTGCTGGACTCAAACAGATGATGTTGCATTCCGCGATGCACGGTGTGAACACCAATGACAACCCGCTCAACATCAGCGTCGGCTACGTCACAGCACTGAATGGCAGCCTGACCAAGGTGGTGGATGACTGGGCTGACGCAGCGGGTCAGGAGACCCTCACCTTTGGAGCGACTCTGCCACTCAATGTCTCTTCAATCGAAGGTTTCGGCTGGACTCAACCGGTCCTGCTGCCGACAGAGACGGCTACCCAAGACACCGCCGGCTCATGGTCCTCATCAGGATATGCGTACCAGTTCACGGTTGAGAATGCTGAGATGCTGAAGGTCGAGATCGACTCACTTGCGCCTCGGATCGATTTGGACCTCGGCCTCTACCGTGATTCGAATGGCAACGGCGTCATCAATTGGGGGAGTGAACAGTACGCGGTCAGTGGTAATTGGAACTCGGATGAGGAGTTGACGGTTGAAAATCCTCAGGATGGGACTTGGTGGGCGGTTGTCCACGGGTACGACGTACCGAACGGAACTGCCTCTTTTTGGTTGAGGAGTACCATCGTCGCAGGAGATGACCTAATCATCGACAATGTGACTCAACTGAATGAGAGTGATATCTCTCAGCGCTTCCCCAACGGAAGCTTCGCCTTGGCGGGAGCAACACCAACCTCTGCATTCGATGTCGACATCACCTACAGAAGTCCAGACATGAACGGTAATTGGGAGGGCTTCATCGTCATTAGCCTGGAGAGTGGAGGGAGTCTGCGGCTCGGCTATGACTACCGATTGGAGGAACTACCACCGATACTCTCCTTCGATACGCCGCTGAATGGCACACGCACGAACCAGAGCATTCCTCTCACACTCACTGCTCACGACTACGGCGGTGGATTCAACCTCTCATCTCTAAAATTGAAAACGACCCCTCCAGTGGATTGGGCAAACGCTTCCTTCACTGTTGAAACCCTCGTCGATAGAGATGGCGCTGTCACAGACCTTGCAGATTCATGGCGACAGTGGAACGAGAACCTCAGCTTTGGTTCGGGCAGTCATTTCGTCGAGTCGCAGGGTGAGTTGACCATCGAGGCCGAAGAGGCTACTGGAAGTGTTCCAGCGCTAGACCAATCTGCGCCTGAATGGCTCGACATCAGCAATGGTTCGAGTTCTGGAGGGATTTGCATGGGCACAGATGGCGACTCTGGTTGGATTGCAAACAGTGCTGAAGACGGCCATCGTCTTGATTACTCTATAGATTTTCAAACCGCTGGGCGCTACTATGTTTGGCTGAGATTGAACGCTCCTAACAGTGACGGTAATTCAGTGCATGTTGGATTGGATGGCATACCTCTGACAACCGGCACTGAAGGCATACGAGTCATCAGTTACAACACCACTCAGTGGTCGAGCAGTTCTTGGGGCTCAAACCAGACTACTCAGGTCACCTTCGATGTGAATGGCTCCAGCAGACATGTGCTGAATCTGTGGACCGCAAAGGATGGCGCATGCATCGATCAAATCTTTCTGACCGATGATTGGACCTTTGTGCCTACAAATGCCAGTCTTCCCTCCCCACTCTATCGGGACCTGAAGCTCCGCTCAGCCTGGGTCAACCTGACCATGCCGACTGACAACAGTTGGCGAACCTTTGAGGCGGATGTGACCGATGTCGCGAATCGAGTCAACTCAACTACCATAATCGTTGAACACGACGACCTATCACCGCCACTGATTCTGCATGGTTGGGAATTACTGACCAATCTATCAAGTCCGGACGACATCTTCATCCAGACAGACCCCGAGACTCGACTTTGGTTGAACGGCTCCGAAATCCCTGTTGCTTCTGATGGGCGTGCCAACCTCTCACTGATGCTGCATCCGACCTACTGGAGTGTGGGGGATGGTGATCCGAACGATGTCACGACATGGATGTGGACCAATCTCAACGAATTCGAGTTGGTAGCCCTCGACCCAGCCGGCAACTGGAACAGACTCGACTTCTCGATGGTCTACGACCCTTGGAGTGCCTCCAACATCAATTTGGCCTTCCCTCAGATAATTGTTGATGAATACTCCGGAACCTCAAGCGATGGCAACTGGAGTCTGGATGCGTTCTCTCCGCCTGACTCACTGAACGCCAAGGAAGCACCCTTGATCATCTCTCTATCAATGATTTTCGACACTGAGCGGGTATGCATACGGATGATGGACGAGGAGGGTATCGAACAGGAGAGTAGCTGCACTTCTGCTGCCAGCCCTCCATGGCCTCCGGAAGACCCTGTGGAAGAGGATTTGACAATCCAGCACCTCATGGGGGAGTTTGAGTATCTGATACCATTCCAAGTCGCCCTCAACCATACAAACCTCTCCGATGGAATCTGGCAACTTGAAATCGAAACTCTCGACTGGGCGGGAAACTGGGGCTCAATGATTCACACGCTCAAACTCGACCGAGCTCCACCTTCGATTGAAGTTCTCACACCTGCCCAGAACGAGACTCTCTACCACCATCGCTTCAATGTGAATTGGAACATTTCCGAGCCGGCCCAGCAGTCTTTGGTGCTCGACGGTGAAGTGATTGCAGAATTCGTCGCTGGCTCCCCGCAATACTCAGCCGTTGTCGAACTTCAGAGTACCGGTTGGCATCAGTTGTGCATTCTCGCGACCGATCTCTCATTCGGTCCCGACCCGAATGTTGCGACGGATTGCACCGATGTCTATCTGACACCGGATGCATATCTGCCGACTGTGACCGCCGCTTGGAACTACAAAGTCGTCAATACTCCGACTGTAATCGCTGACTTACACCTCGGTCCGGAGCAGAGTTGGTCATCGAGCCTCTGGGACGGGGATATCTGGGTGGTTCAGAACGGTTCGGAACTATCGTCGGGGGACTTCGAGGTGCCCGTTGTGTTGGAAGAGGGGGTGAACCAAGTCAGGTTTGAGATCGAGGCGCTTGAAAGGATGTATCTGTTCGATATGACCGTCACTCTCGACACCCGCTCACCACTGCTCGACATCACCTCACCCGCACCCGCCACCCATACCTCACTTCGCACTTGGAATGTCACCGGAACCTGCGAATCGGGTCTAGAAGTCATCATCTCCCTACATTTGGACCAGCAGAGTCACTCTTGCGAAAATGGTGATTTTTGGGCAGAGTTCTCACTTCCCGATGAAGAATCAACCTATGAGATCAGTGCCGAATCCGTTGACGCGGCCAGCAATATCGGCACTGCTACGCGGCTACTAATCGTCGACCGAACAGCTCCCCGGGCTGCCCTATCATGGGATGAGCCGGACTGCGAGGACCAACCGCCCTCGACGCTCTTCAAGCCGGAACCAGTGGCCCGCTGTGTTCTGGGCCTGCGTGTTGATTTCTTGGACGATGACATCACTTTTTGGGCACTCTCAATCGATAGGGATAGAACGATTGTGCACAATGAGTTTGGCGGCACCCCGGCTCTTCAATCATTGATCGTGGACCTATCAGAGTTTGGTCAGCCTGGTGACTGGATGACCCAACTCGTCGTTGAGGATGCGGCAGGGAATCGTCGCGAGGTTCTTCTGGACAATGAGGTGGTCACGCGTGATTCCACTCTGTCTGCAAAAGTGACTGCCCCCGGTTCTTCCCTCAACATTCTCCTAGTTGCCTTACTCCTTGCTGGTCTGTTCGCATTCACTCGCTCCAAGAGCGCCGCCCGTTCGAAGTGGGAGGAGGAGATTCCCACACCACTCGACCCAGAACTCCTCGTAGATGAGTTAGAGGTTGATGAGGTTGACTTTGAGAGCATGATGATGCCCTCATCGCAAGGGCCGATAGGCCCTCCTCCATCGGAGCAGAAAGATTTGGATGAGGCCGATTCAAGCCTTCTTCAGCAGGTTCACGACATTTCTCGCGAGAGGAAGGCAATGACAGACGACGCTATTCCGAGTTCACAGAAGCGCCCTCGAAAGCAGGCCAAGGGGGCAGGCAAGAGGGGCCAGAGGGTGGATGACGGCTCGATCAGCACTGATGACGGCTCAGAAAATATTGACGAGAATACGAAATCATCAAGCGATGATGAGGAGACCAAGAAAGCATGAGGCCGAGCCTACGTTCTCTCATAATGGCGCTGCTGGTTGTTTCAGAGACCCCGATGATGGCTGGCTACCAGAGCAAGGGCTGACGCTTGGGACTCCGAGGCCACCCAATGGTCCGACTTTGACGGAGACGGCTACTACGACAACTACGGCGACCCGACTTGGACCTCCGGCCGTGAATCCGACTGGCCTGGCCACTATGTTCAAGGGGCGAAAAACCCAGACGCCTGTCCTACAGAGGCTTCCCAGTTCGCGGACCCACCGGGATGTCCACCTAGGGGCTCCGGCACCACCGCTCCCAATCTTGACAGTGGTGAGCAGTAG
>DAVI01000030.1:22838-41898 GCA_002505495.1 Euryarchaeota archaeon UBA59
GCTACTGGGAGGAATGGCTAGAATACTGCGGCCCTCTGGCCTCAGTCACTGTGCAATCAACCTCGAGAGAGTTCCGCCAGCCGTCGTGAGTGAATTGACCAAGGGGGAAATAATCCCCTTTAGTAACCATTCAAAGCGCCAAACAGCGAATCGCAATGATGAAAACACAACGAGGAGGGTGATGCCCCTATGGGGGCATATGTTCGGGCATTGTTGATGACATTCCTAGTCGTGGGAATTTCCCTATCCTTCATGATGAGTGCCGGTGCGGTTGACGGCGACAACGACGGTCTCGACGATGATGTAGATGACTGCCCATTCGCGTGGGGTAACAGCAGCGTGGTTTACGCCGGTTGTCCAGACCAGGACGGAGATGGAAATCCAAACTTCGTCGGGACTCAGATTAGTGACTGGGATGATTCAGAGAGGGCGCTGTATGCTAGTGATGGTAGTTCTCGTGCAGTTTCCTGGGCTCCCGATTCAATTCACTTGGTAGGAGGTGGTGGAAGTGATGTGATTCTCTACACCTCAGGCGGGACTACGGTTTCGACACTGTATTCATTCACTGATGAGTATGTGAGGTCATTGGCGTTCTCTCCAAACGGTTCCTATCTCGCAGCAGGCGCCTACTTCAACCATGACGACAATCACTCTCAGATTGTGGTTTTACTGATGGACTGGTCAACCAAGTCGGCCACCCTTCTTGCGAATCTCAGCAGTTTTCACTTTGATGATGTGCCCAGTGTCACTTGGTCATCAAACGGCTCATACCTGTTCACAGGTAGCGGAGAGGGGGAACTACGACAATTCTCTGCCAATGACAACTGGTCAATGGTAAGGAACTACTCCTACGACCCTGGGGATACTGTCTGGAGCATTGATGCTAGCCCTGATAATCGTCTAATCGCCGGTTTAGCAGCTGGTGGAGAATTGAAAGTCTTTTGGACTAACAACGGTACAAAATACATGGAATTCGCCAATCATACTGGCTCCCATGCTCTTGGAGTAACTTTCAGTCCAGACGGTCGCTGGTTACTGACTGGTGGGTTTGATAATCGGGTCAATATCTACAATGTCACAAACGCTTCGCATGTAGCTGGATTCACCGACTCATCTCGAGATGTCTACTCAATCTCCTTCTCCCCCGACGGCGCATTCTTCGTTGTTGGGGGTGGAGATGACGAGGCGCGTATCTATTTGAGCCCTGATAATCAAGGAAACATCAGCAACTATTCTTCCATTGCCCAGTTTGGTTCGTTTGGATCGGGCAACAGCCGTGGCGTCAGGGCTATCGTATGGTCTCCTGATGGCGATAAGGTCGCAGTCGGACAGCAGCGCGGTCGAACAACTGTCTACATCCTGCCTGAGGGTTTCCTACGCATGAAAGGGGATGTCACATCTGAGTTGATGCTCAATCGCTGGCGCTCCAACTGGCCGGGTGACGGCCGCCCTCTTTCGCACGGAAACATGACCTCATTACAGGTTACGCAGGCGCTGTGCAATGGCGAGGACTATGTTGCCAACATGATGCATGGGGCCCCACACCACATTGCCGCACCTCAGACGAACTGGAGTGTATCTGGCCTGCTAAACTGCTCACTGACCAGCAGAGAGTTGCTCGAGTTGCCGGTTGGAAGAATGCCGGCGTCGCTGTTTGTCAAAGAGAACGGAACTGTTCGGACCTGCTTGGAAACCATGGGGGGTCTTTCGATGGCCCAGTTACGGTGGATTTTCTCTAATGCAGACCGCCCAACTCTATCTCAGACTGGCTGGGCTCCGGGAATGGACCTGGGTTCAGTCGTACCCAATGACGATGGTGACGGGAAACGAGAATGGAGCGACCTTCATGCCTCCTGCCCTCCGGAGGATCTCCATGTTACCGGGCGATGGGACAACCGCTCGGTCCCAATGATGATGGAGCGATTGTTGACTTGTAGCGATTGTCAATTTTCGGAGGGATTCTATTCAGGGTCCAATGAGAGATTCCGCTTCGAAGAGGAGTCTCGCGCTGACATCATCCTCACAGTCACTCAGTATGACGAGGTTCTCGGCTTCACGGAGTTGATGGTTGTAAATTCCTCTAATGAGGGACTTTGGATAATCCCCGTTGCAGACAACTGGACGCATGGTGCTGCCGACCACATCGCTGCTGGAGGGGAAGTAGTCATGCCATCCTACGAGAATAGTTCGAATGGAACTTGGCCTGTGCAAGACGACTACATGTTCGTCATCAACAAGGAGCAACTTGCTGACCGGCTCAACTTACTCGATTGGATGCTTAGCGATTCTGCGCAGGACCAGTGGGACGACATCGGATTCGTACGCATGAGCCTACTCGACCGTGTCTACTCATGGGCGAGGATTGGAATCGATATGAAACACCTGCTACCAGACGCAGACCAAGACGGTGTTTGGAACGGTGAGGACGAATGTCCCGATACTTTGGTCGGTTGGCTGGCAGACGAATTCGGCTGCGCGGAGTATCAGAAGGACGACGATGGAGATGGCATATTCAATGACGAGGATGACTGCGATGATGTTGCTGGCCTTTCTTTCTGGCCACTGCGGGGTTGTCCCGACTCCGACGGCGATGGCTGGATGAACAGCGTCGACGTGTTCCCTGAAGAATCGAGCCAATGGTCCGACTTGGACGGCGACGGTTTCGGAGACAACTCAAGTGGCTTTGAAGCCGATGAATGCCCAAGTGTCCCGGGCTTTTCGACTCAGGACCGATTTGGGTGTCCAGACGCCGACGGTGACGGCTGGTCGGACGAAGATGGAGACTGGACGATAGAAGATGGTGCCGATGAATTCCCCCTCGACCCAAAACAGTGGATCGACACGGACGGTGATGGTTGGGGTGACAACCATTCCTTCCAACTGGACTCGGACGGCCTGAGAGTCGAGGTCGAAGGTGATGCATTCCCAGACGACCCCACGCAGTGGAGGGATGCCGACGGAGATGGATTTGGGGACACTTTAGGGGGAAATACTCCTGATGACTGCCCCACTGCAGCAGGTCTTTCATTCAGGGACAGAATGGGTTGCCCCGACCGTGACTTTGACGGCTGGTCGGACGATGCAGACGCCTTTCCCGACGAGGTTACTCAGTGGTCTGACGGCGACGACGACGGCTACGGCGACAATTGGAACGGAGCCTCTCCGGATGAGTGCATTGAAACACCTTACGACGAGCGCATGGATGTCAATTCGAACGGTTGTGGGCCGTCTGAAAGAGATAGCGACATAGATGGCATCGTCGATTCAAATGACCTCTGCCCATTCACCCCAATCGAGGATGCCCCATGGGTCCACCCTAACGGTTGCGCGGAATCAGAAACCGACTCCGACGGTGATGGCGTTATGAACCCAGTCGACGGCCCTAATGGAATCTTCAAGCACGAGCCAAGCCAGTGGGCTGACAGTGACGGTGATGGTTACGGAGACAACTCTTCGGGTGTTGATGGAGATGCATGCCCGAACTACTCGGGTACCTCAATTTGGGACCGGGCAGGATGTCTTGACCAAGACTCAGATGGCTACAGCGACCCAGACAATGATTGGCTTCCGAGCCAGGGCGCGGACGCTTGGGCTACCGAGCCGAGCCAGTGGTCCGACTTTGACGGCGACGGCTACTACGACAACTACGGCGACCCGACTTGGATATCCGGCCGTGAAGCCGACTGGCCCGGCCAATATCTTGAGGGTGCCAAATACGCTGACGCCTGTCCTACGGAGGCTTCACCATTTGCCGACCCGCCTGGCTGTCCTCCCTATGGTTCTGGTGCCGGTGGTCCAAATTATGACAGAGGTTCGTCCTCAAGTGGTAGGTTGCCTGGGGGACTCATCGCCATTGTGGTGGTCGTAGTCCTGGCAATCTGTGGGCTTGTGGGAGCGATTGTCATGAAACAGCGCAAGCCGAAGAAGACTCGAGGACGGCTTGAGCAGGCGCTGCATGTAGTCGATACCGCCGCTGGCGAATGGGCTGATGGTCAGCGGGCTGGTGAACACTCTTCATCGGATCCGCCTCCTTCGGAGTCTGAGGGAGAGGTGGGAGACGACGGCGTCGAGTGGCTTGAATGGCCTGTCGATAGCGATCGCTGGTGGTTCCGCAATGAAGAGGGCCATTTCGACGAATGGGTAGAATGAGAACGGCTATGCAGCCGACCTCAGTCGCCATGCCATGAACATCGAGAGCGTCGGCGTCCTGGGCGCTGGTCAAATGGGCAATGGGATTGCACAGGTTGCAGCCTGTGCTGGGTTTCAGGTGACCATGGTCGACATCAAACAGGAGTATGTCGACAAAGGCCTCGCCGCCATCGAGCGTTCGCTCGGTAAGCTGGTTGCCAAACAGAGAATGTCTGAGCAAGATGCCGCCTCGGCTCTGGCTCGAGTTTCCATTTCCACCGACAAGTCAGCTGTTGCCGACTCTGATTTGGTCGTCGAGGCAATTCCAGAGATTCCCGATCTCAAGTTCTCCACCTTCGCCGAGTTGGATGGCATCTGTAAGCCATCTACAATCCTCGCCAGCAACACCAGCAGTATCAGCATCAACGAGATTGCAGCAGCAACCTCTCGCCCGGAGAGAGTCATCGGTATGCACTTCATGAATCCGGTGCCAATCATGAAATTGGTCGAGATCATCAATGGGTCGGAAACTGCTTCAGAGGTCTCCGATGCAGTAGTCGCCGCAGCTGAGAAAATGGGAAAGGTCGCCCTATGCTGCAATGACTCCCCCGGCTTCATCTCAAACCGACTTCTCTGCCCGATGCTCAATGAGGCAATACTTGCCCTGCAGGATGGGGTCGCAGAGGTAGAGGCTATTGATGGAATCATGAAACTAGGAATGAACCACCCAATCGGACCTCTAGCCCTGTCCGATTTGATTGGTCTTGACACCGTTCTCCACATCATGAATGTCCTGCATGAAGGGTTCGATGACGACAAATACGCGCCGGCCAAACTCCTCGAGGAGATGGTCGCTGATGGAAAACTCGGAAGAAAGAGCGGACAAGGCTTCTACGACTACTCCTGACTCCCTCCTTCCGACAGGCTCCACCATCGAAGTAGGTAATGCTGATAAGACCGGATGGTTGGGTAGAGGTGGGGATTGAGATGCCGGGCACGAACAGAGTCGAGATTCGGACTTTGAAGGTGGGGCGATACGTCGCTCTTGATGACAACGCGTACAAGATATTGAGCATCTCGAAATCGAAGCCGGGCAAGCACGGTAGCGCCAAGGCGCGCATCGAACTCGAAGACCTGTTCAGCGGCCAGAAGAAGAGTCATGTCGGAACCGTCACAGACAACATCTACATCCCGATGATCGAGAAGGGTTCGGCAACCGTCACCCACATCATCGATCAGGAGGTGCATGCGATGGACGCCAAGACCTTCGAGATGATGGTGCTCCCACTCGATGAGGCGATGAACATCGTCGCCGGCGGCGAAATCATGTGGATGGAAGCGCTGGGTCGCTACAAAATCATCCGTGACCACTGAGGCGGCTCGGCTCGTCGACTCTGCGTCCTTCGGCGCAATCGTATTGTAGAGATGCCTACTGTGACCCACCTGCCCTAAGGGGCAGGTGAGTCCATGGGGGTGAAGCGTTCTGCCTACCGTCAGCCGGTCACGGCGGACGGATTGAAAGCGATTGAGGACGGCACTCTGACTTGGCTTGACCAAGACATGTACAAGAATCTCAACACCGGTCTACTCGAACAATACTTGGAAGAGAAGAACCTAGAAGAGGCGTTTGAAGTCAGCCACTGGTCGCTTGGAAAGGTCCTCATCGGCATTCTCATCGGAGCTGTTTTCAGCGGCGTCACCGCTTACATCGGACTGAAGATAGGATTGGCTGTCTCAGCGGCCTGGTACATCGCCTATCTGTTTGGAATGGCGATGCGTTGGTCCCCCTCGGAAGTCAACATCGCGACCAGCGCCACAACAGGAGCGACACACGCCTCGACCGGCTTCATCTTCACCTTTCCAGCGATTTTCCTTCTCGCCTCCAGTCCTAATTACGAAGTGGCGGGAGGGCACCTGATCAACAATGTTGACACCTTCCAACTAGCCTTCATCGGCATCATCGCGTCGATGTTCGCCGGCTTCCTCGGGGTGATGTATTTCATCATCTTCAGACGGGTTTGGCTCGTCGAAGACCCACTGCCGATGCCCGGTTTCGAAGCGACCCTGGTCCTACTGGACATCGCCTGTGATGTCTCGACCGGCGCAGCGGAACAAGCCAAGGAATCGCTCGCCACCGTAGGTCTCTCAACAGTTGCAACAATGGTTTTCATGTTCCTGATTGACTATCCCCTCTCTTGGAAGCGCCACATGGACGGCGTTTCCGCATCTCTCATGGATGTAATAGCACAGAAACTTGCCTTCGCCAAGACCGGCTTCGCGTCAATCTTTAGCCACCATGCGGTTCACCAGCCCGCCGGAGTAAAGACTGTGGTAGGCGAGCACGGCACTTGGGAAGGGGTTTCCAAGGGAGTGACCTACTACGAAGAGGGGAGCATGAATCCCTTCATGTACACCTACCTCGGAGTCGAACTATCACCCACCCTCTTCGCCATTGGTTGGTTCATGCGGTTGCGCGTCGCAGTCCTCGTCAACTTGGGGACTCTTGTCGCTTGGTTCTATCTCGTGCCACTTGCTGTAATGCTCGACGTCCCAGTCTACATCGCCAGCATGGGTGACTACTACCTGCTCTCAGACATCGGAGACCCATCGACCCAACCATACAGTCCATTTGTGCAGATGACGGTATATGGGACTCTTATCAGGGTCGTAGCTATCGGCGCCATCCTCGGCGGTGGCTTCCTCGGACTCGTCAAGATGGCCCCAACATTCGTCGGTATTTTCGGTGATATCCGGAAAGCGTTCCGAGGCGAACAGGGAGAGGAGTACATCGAAGGGAAGGGGTGGTACGAATGGCCGCTCTACCACCTGCCGATTTTCATCCTCATAGCCTTCGTCGCTATGTCAGCCATCTTCTGGATTGGCGGTTTCCCGTTGATTCCAAGCATGCTCTTCGCTTTCATCGTCGGGATTGCCACCTTCCTACTCGGCGCCATCGCAGTCCGCGTCATGGGTGAAACCGGAATCGAGCCGGTCAGCGGAACTTCATTCATCGTTCTGCTCGGCCTACTCGGGCTTTTCCTGAACATGCGTGACACCCTAGGCCTAACCAAGGAGGAGGCGATTCTGATGGGTCTTGTCGGGACTACTGTCTTTGGCTCGGCGATATCGATGTCGGGAACGGTTGTTGGTGACTACAAGAACAGCCTCTACATCGGTAACCGGCCCTACCACATCTCGAAGGGGAACATAATGGGGGTGGTCCCTGGAGCCATTCTCGGAGCTGGCGTAGCAATCTTCCTCTCTATGATGCTGGCGAGTGGTAAGATAAACCTGCTCGCCCCTCAAGCGAACGCCTTCGCCACCTTCACGATTCTTCTTGCCGAGAACGAGGGTAATCTGCAGGCTCTAGGGCTCGGCTTCGCACTAGGCTGCTTTGTTGAGTGGGCGACTGGAATGGGCACCTCATTCGGGCTCGGCATGTATTTGCCGACTCTAGCCACTTTCCCAATGCTCATCGGAGGCGGGTTCCGCGACTGGTGGGAGGCGAAGCGACTCAAACCCAAGGTGGAGAAGATTCGCGAGAAGGAGGGTAACAAGGAGGCCGAGCGAGCGCGGGCAATCATGCTGTTAGGTACCTTCATGCTGGCAGCGGGAATGTTGACCGGCGAGGCCTTCCTCGGTGTGGAGAGTGCGATCTTCGCTGTCGTCGACGAATTACCAACAGGTGATCTGGTGGAACTCACCAGTGATGGCGCGCCTGTGTTCGGTCCCGATGGACAGCCTCTGATGGAAAAGGTCGTTATGGGTGACCTTTCGTGGTACCCATACGCACGGTTTGGCGCCTTCGTGATGCTGAACGTGCTGTTAGCAGGGGCAATCTATGCTCTCTTCCGGAAGGCGGGAATCATAGGCCCTAAGGACCAGTTGATGGAAGCAGAACTTGGGTGAGGTGGGGCGCGTGGCGAACAGCTCGCCCCCGAAGTACGCATGGTTCATACTCGGTGCTGCAGTGCTTGCCGTGTCCAGTGCAGGTGCAGTGTTCCAACTCATCGATGAGGTTCCACCGATTCTGCGTGCATCGTGGCGGCTCCAGGCGACGGCAATCCTCTTGCTCCCTCCGTTCATCCTTCAATTCTCAAAGATGAGAAAGGATTCTCCAGATGATTTTGCTCGCCTATGGGAAAAGCGAGTAGTTCTCGCAATCGTGGGCTCAGGTCTCTGCCTCTGGATTCACTTCGGTAGTTGGGTCTGGTCCCTCGACCATACCTCCCTGACCCACAGCCTGTTGTTCGTCACTGCCCATCCACTGGTCATTGTGGCGGGCCTCTATCTGATGGGGTACAGCATCAACAAGAAGCAGGCTACTGGAGCCATCGTAGGGTTCCTCGGCGCGACAATCACCCTTCTAGGCGTGACGACCGAGGGTGATGTGACCCTGATTGGGGATGCTGCCGCCTTCATAGGGGCGATTGCAATCGTCGGATATCTCGTCGCCGGACGCTTTCTCAGAGAATGGATGCCTCTCTTCGTCTACGCATTTCCTGTGACTTTGATTGCAGCAACACTACTCGCATTCTCTTCAATGGTCCTTGAAGGGACCACTTTATCGGGGCTCCCGTCCAACTCCTCGCTGATCGGTTGGGGCGACCTCATCTATCTCCCGGCAATCGCCTACCTCGCCTTCGGACCCGGGTTGGTCGGCCACACCGGAATCAACTCGGTCCTACGCTGGTTCCCTCCGATCATCATCTCGGTTGCGGTTCTCTTCGAACCCCTCATCGGCTCACTCATCGGATGGTTTCTCGGGACCGCCGTTGCACCGGGTCTTTTCACTCTACTCGGCGGACCGTTCCTTATCGCAGGAGTCATATTGGTGACGCTCGGCCTCTCCGAGAGTGGGGGCGATGTCCCTGAACCAATTGAGGAGGAATGACGTTGCAGCACACGATTCTGATAACCAATGACGACGGCGTCGAGGCGCAGGGCTTAGCCGAGTTGGTCCAGGGACTCCACGATGCCGGATACCCGCTCATTATCTGTGCCCCCGACCGCGAGCGTTCTGCTTCAACCATGCACTTGACGCTACACAAACTTCTGAGGCTTCGAGAGCGAAACGACCTGCTCTCTCGGTATGAGATTGATGGCACAGGTTCACCGATTTGGATGTTTGATGTTTCGGGCTACCCCGCTGACTGCATCCTCACAGCAATCGGAGGAGGGTTGCCAGACCACCTGCCAAAGCCTTCACTATGCATCAGTGGAATCAATCGAGGCCCCAACATGTCTGTCGACGTTCTCCATTCTGGCACGATAGGCGGAGCGAGACAGGCCGCGACTGCAGGATTGCCTGCGATTTCAACCAGTCTTGACAGCTTTGAGTCAGCCGATTTCCAAGTGGCCGTCAAAGCGACCCTGGAGTTGGTTGGGCTACTATGCAAAATCATCCCAGTGGAGCCGAGCAACCTCGGCCGTGTTCACGGCAGTTCCTTGAAATCAAATGGTGCCAGTGACGAAGACCTACTACGGAAAGCCATCAACAATGGCGATGTATTCCTGAACCTCAATGTGCCAGTGGATTGGGCTGGGGAGTTTTCCTCCACCCATTTAGGAGGCCGTTGGTACAGGGAGCACATCAGAATCGTCGACAAAAAGGAGGGGGAGTGGATGATAAAACTCGGCTCGGAACACATCGAAGACGATCCTCTCGATAACAGCGACACTCTCTGCGTCAGCCTCGGAAGGGCAAGCGTCTCCACTCTCGGTACATGGCCTCAGGGACACCCACTCTCAGTATCCGATGAGGTTCTCTCTCGAACAATCAATACTGAGGGGCTACCACAATGGCTCTTGAAGAGGGATTAACCACCTGTTCTATAGAATGCGACTTAGGAGACATAGTCTCCCCACAACCGTTGGAAACGCTCAGATGTTGATTGACGCGCCTTCGTCGAGCAGATGGTGGACGATTCCGATTGCGATATGGCCCTGAATCCACTTCGAGCCCAAGGAGCGCTCCTCCATCGATTTCCCAAGTAGAGAATTCTCATCATCAGTGAACGGCTGGTCATCCGAAAGGAAGAATCCAATTCTTTCAGGCAATTCGGCGCCACCCTCCCCTTTGAGGGAGGCGGCATCCGCGTCTAGCTTCACCATAGTGACATTCTCACGACTCCACTCAGCAATGGTCGTAGAGATGTCACCGCCGGAGTGCCAGAGACCTGGCCAAATCTCAACCAACTGTCCGATTGCTGGGACTGGATGTTGCAGCACCTTGTTCACCTGTCCTGCCATGGCTCTCTCATCGCTGTGCAGCCCTTGCAGGCGGGAGCCATCAAACCAGATCCGGCGAGCAGGCCCAGGGCCGCCCATGAGGTGAAGGGTGATGTGGCTCTCTTGGCGCATTCCATGTGAGAGGAAGAGGGCGGAGTTCACAGCCCGCATTAGGACATCCATCCTTCCCGCCCCGCCGGCGAGGTCGTTCAAACGGATTTTCCCTGAACTCGGTGCACGGTGACCAACGATGGCAAACCGTCTTTCCATTAGGTAAGCCACCTACATTGGTAGGTCAACATCGTCGACATCACTCATCATCTGCTTCATCTGCTTGCGGAGTTGGCGGTTTCCTTTGATTCCCTTCATCATCTTTCGAGAGCGATTCCATTGAGTTATCAGTTCTCGAACATCCTTCTCGGTGACCCCAGAGCCGCGGGCGACTCGTCGAATCCGTTCCTGTTTCAGAATCGTCGGCTCATTCTTCTCCTGTGCGGTCATGCTGTCCATGATCACTCTGAACTTCTCGAGGTTGCCCTGCATCTCCTCCTTCTGCTTGGTTGACATGTTGCCCATGCCCCCGAACATTCCCATCGGCATGTGGGAGAGGATCTTGTCGACAGTTCCAATCTTTGACATCATCTCCATCTGCTTGTACATGTCATTCAGCGTGAACCGTCCCGACATCAGCCGCTCGGCGATTCGGGCCGCCTCTTCAGCATCGAGGTCTTCGGGCGCGAGGTCTATCAGACCCCGAATGTCACCCATTCCGAGTAGCCGCGAGATGAATCGGTCCGACTCGAACAATTCGAGGTCGCTGATCTTCTCACCTTCTCCGATGAAACAGATTGGTGCGCCCGTGGTCGCGACGGCTGAAAGGGCGCCACCACCTCTTGCGGTACCATCGAGTTTGGTAACGATGACACCGGTGATTCCAACTAGGTCGTGGAATGATGCTGCGACGGGTCCGGCCGCTTGACCGACCTGCGCGTCGATGACGAGGAACCGTTCGGTCGCGTTCGCAACCTTGTGAATCCGATCGAGCTCGTCCTGCAACTCTTGGTCTAGGCGGTCGCGACCGGCGGTGTCGACAATGACGAGGTCTGCGCCGCCGACTGCCGCGAGTCCATTCTTTACGATTGTCAGTGCATCGGTCTCATCCGGCTCGCCATAGACTTCAACAGGGGAATCCGCCAGTAATTGTTGAAGTTGGGCGTAGGCACCCGGTCGATGCACATCGGCTTCGATGACTGCGATTTTCATGTTGTGCTTCTTGCGCCACCACTCAGCGAGTTTGGCTGTCGTGGTGGTCTTTCCCTGACCATAAAGTCCGACCATCAGAATGGTCTGGTTGTGCGGCTGGATATCTCTCGCGGGCCCGAGCATCCGGACCAATTCTGTGTAGAGGATGTTGAGGGCGTGGGTTTGGAGCGTCAGGCCAGGTCTGACTTCCTCATCCCTCATCCGACTCTCAAGCCGCTCTGTGATCTCCTTGGTCTGTCGGACATTGAAGTCAGCCTCCAGTAGGGCGCGGCGAATGCTGCGCACCATTTCGGCCAATCCAGCCTCATCCAACTTCCGTTTACCCTTGAGTAGGGAGAGCGCTCCAAATATCCCGGATTTGAGACCTTCCAGCGCCACAGCAATCCCTCGTGGCGGTCGCTCACACCCGTTCCGTTTGAATCCGCCGCTGCACGGCTCGGCATCCGGTGAATACATCAACGGCTCTCAGGTCGCGGGAATATGGCCCTCGGCATCGCCCAGTCTCAGTTTCAGATACTGACCGCCATCGGCATGGTCGGCATCTTCATCGGTTGGCGAGGCGGGATGCAGCGAATGGCTGGATTCTACGACATGCCGAGTGCCACCAAGCACCTCGCCATCGGCATCGTTATCGGCTCGTTTTCGGGCTGGTTCATCGATAACCTGTTCGTACAGCAGGTTGTTGCAACCGGGTTGGTCTTCATCGACAGGACAGTCGTTTTCATGATATTATTGGGGTTGGCTCAGTCACTGTTACTCCATTTCATCCTTACTCGGAAAGGAACTATCAATGCCCGCGCCTGCGCAACCTCTGGGTGGACGCTCGGGCTCGGATTGGGGGCTCTCCAATCGGTCTACCTGATGATTCGAATGGCCGACCCGCTTTGGCCGGGTTTTGTATCTGGATTCAACCCCAAGATGTTGCTTGTCGGATTTTGGCTGGTCATCCACCTCCCGGCACTTGAGGCGATTCTTGCAAGCTGGCAGGGTGCCTCAATCATCGAAAAGCGGCCGTGGGGCGTCCTTTGGAAGGCGGGATTGCTGCGAGGCTTCATCCTCATCATCGCGACCATCGGAATCACATCACAGCCGGTCTTGCTCATCGTTCTGCTCCCAGCAGCAATCTACGGATTCAATATTGCAGGAGAGCGATGGTTGCCAAGCGCCTTGCTGCCAGCCATCAGACAGGAATTTGACCGCACCTCTAGAGCCTCCACTCGCCGCCGCCAGCAGCAGTCTGATAGAATACGTGGCGAGATTGTCAGCGGCGAAGAAGAGTGAGTTGAGCAGAAGCTCGGCCAGCGGGAATCTGAATACCTTGGTCTGAATCAAAAGTGGACTACACCCGGGTATCCACGGGAAAACCGAAAAGGCTTCGGGTGCCGCTTAGAGGGCGATATGTTGGAGAACCGTTATGGGGCGCTGATGCACACAAAATGACCGATGACTCGTTGCCCATACTGCATGTCGCCTACGGTGACGGGTCAACCGCTCTGCTATGATTGTGGCAGAATCATCAGTGGCGCATCAGGAATGGCTGGTCGGGTGACCGCATTCCCGCCCTCTGGAGCGACCTATGGTGGGGTGCGCCGCGGCCCTACACCCCGTGCGCGGGCGCAGCGGGCGACGGCAGCACGAAGGCGGAAGAAGTCTGGCAAGCAGTATCGCAACCTCGTCATCGTCTTAGTCATCGCATTCATCTTTCTCTTCACCCCTGCACAAGAGCATGTGAACAAGCAACTGAACAGGTGGCTAGGTGAACTTTGGAAGGCGATTGGTCCGTACCACGAATACCCGGTTGAGTCTTCGTACACCCTTGAGAGGACGGTCACGGTTGAGAATTACGACAACCTCGAAAGAGAGTTCACCTACTGGCTTAATATCCCAATCCAGCGCACTAGCCGCGGGACTTGGACCTCAACCTTTGACAGAGGGGGCTTCCAAGACGACGCCTACACATTACAGACCGTCACTTCAATGAGCGTGGGTGCTTCGATACCTCACATCAGTGTGCCAGTCGTTACAGTGGCGTATCTCGAATCTCAGGACGCGCTGCCTCTTGAGGATGGCCGGACTTCAGTTCATTGGCCTTCCTTGGGTGTCGGCAACGACCGCTGTGAATACACGCGCTGCCTTCTGTGGGAAGGCTCGATTCCATCCCAGAGCTTTGCCCGACTCATCATCAGTTACGACATCACATCATACTCATACACCTGGTGGAAGAGTTCCGATGTTGATAGTCTGGTGAATGGCAAGGCCGTAGGCATGGATGTCAGTAATTCCGGGACCTTTGCTGACCTGCAGCGCAATGGCTGGATTCGCTCGACCACCCAACTCATCGGAGAAGAACCACTGTGGTATGATCGCACATATGGGAGCGGTAACCCCGATTGGGCAATCGATGGGACGAATGGTTTGGTAATCTCAGTTGCTGACAACATTCTCGCCAGTCTGCCCGCTTCACAACAGGACAACGTATTCGCATTTTCACGCGCCGCCTTCGACTACATGCGGGAAAACGTCGAGTATGCTCAAGGCAACCAGTTCGGCCCACCGAGGAATGGCCCCACCTGTTTGGCTCAGGGGATGGGCGATTGTGATGAGCAGTCAAATGCTTGGATGAGCATCCTGAGAGTAAAACAAGTTCCGACCTGGTACGAATTCGGTGCTTTGACGGATATGGAGCATCAGCGTTGGGAACCCCATGCCTGGTCGAACATATTGATCCCGTACAGTCTCGAGTGGTGCGATGAGCAAGGCATCGAACCTGAGACCTGTTATCTCGAGGGTTCGGTCGACGTCGTGAACAACAAGTGGCTATTGCACACGCCAACAGCCTTTTCAGAGTTCATCGAACCTGCAAGTCCGGACGGGGAAGCGTCGAGTGAATTCTATAGAATAGCAACCATATATGCTAACCAATACAATTTATACGAGGAGTTGCGAACAGTTGATGGCCCACATAACTCTGGTGGGAGCTACAAGGTGACATTCGTTTAGGAGGGTGAATGCTCATATGATGGTGGCTTGGCAGAATAATTGCCCAGGGGTGATTCATTGAGGATTGTAATCGGCGGCGCCGGCGAGGTCGGCAGGGGTGTGGCGAAGGCGCTGCGCTCGGAGGGCCGAGATGTGGTTCTCATCGACCCAGACCCAATTGCCATCAAGGAGGCGCAAGCCCTCGATGTGATGATTGTACAGGGTGATGTCAATCGACGCAAGGACCTCAAGGAGGCTGAAGTCCACAAGGCGGAGGTGTTCATCGCGGCTACTGACAGAGATGAGAAGAATCTGATCGCTTGTGCTCTCGCTCGAGACATCAACGAACATGAGGGAAATGGTGTCAAGCTGATGACCATCGCCCGGGTTCACGCAGCTGAACTGGTTCACACCGAAAAACCCGAGGCATTCAAGCGCTGGTCTGGCGTTGACTACGCGGTCTGTTCTGACCTGTTGGTCATCAAGGACCTCAAGGCGGGACTGAAGGCTTCTTCCATGCACGAAGTGCTTTCTCTAGGAAATGATGCTTGGGTCGCAGTCGTCGAGGTTCAGCCTACCGCAGACCAGCTGGTTCACAAGACGCTGCAAGAGGCCGAGGATGAAATCGATGGCCTGCCGCGTATTTTCGGCATGAAGCGGAAAACCGAACGCAGCAAGATTCCCGGCTGGGACGAACCGATAACTTCGGGTGACCTGCTGGCCTTTGCAACCATCGGCCAACATTCCTTCAAGAGAATCCTCCAGGCTGCCGGCCACTCACCTCCCGAGTATCCCGAGAAGCCGCGGGTACTAATTTTCGGCGCCACGAGGTTGGGCCGGCAGATTGCCGCCTCATATCTCAAGGATGGTAGCAGAGTCACTGTGATCAGCGAGAGTCTGGAGGCTGCGAACGAGCTCGCAGGAAGTAAGATCGGTGAAAACGAAAATCTCGATGTGATGCATGGCGATGCGATGGATGTTGACCTGCTCACGGAGATTGACATCGATGACCACGACATCTCAATCGCTGTGTTGGCTGATGATCATACAAACATGGCCGTCTCGATGCAAGCCTCCGAGATGGGAGTCGAAAGAACCGGTTTGGTGCTTGACGACAGCGGCATGGCCACTGTTGCACGAAGAATCGGACAATCGTTCGCCATCAGCCGGCGTAGAGTCGCCATCAACAGCATTCTCCGTAGAGTTCACAGCCGAGTTGAGGGCAACTACCACCTTCTCTCTAGCGTCCCTGACCTTGTCGGCATGTCAGCAACCATCGGCCCGGGACACAAGTTGTTGGACAAGGAGGTGTCAGTTCTTGAGAAGGGGGGGGCACTATGTCGAGTCGCATTCATCCTGCGCCCGGTCAGGGGTGGGAAGGAAAGTATGCTGCGCGCCTCTGGAGACCAGGTCTTCAAGGAGGGTGACCGGCTGATGCTGTTTGCCCGGGTTGAGGACATTGGAAAGGTAGAGGAACGGCTCCTCTCGGGAAGTTGACCCAATGCGCAAGGACATCCTCGCTCTCGTTGTGGGATGGACTCTCATCTTGCTGTGCGCTCCGCTGGCGGTGGTTGGACTTGCGACCCCCTTTCTCGGTGACGGACAGGAATTCGCCGTTCGCGCATTCCTGCCCCCAGTTCTTGTTTCTGGAGTTCTAGGCTTCTTACTAAAACGCTGGGGGACGCGCGACGACTCTGGCGAGCGATTACGCGACCGTGAAGCATTCGCTGCAGTCGCATTGGGTTGGCCGGTGGTTGTCGCAATTGGCGCCCTTCCTTTCTGGCTGGGTGGGATGTTCAACGGCCCAGATGAATTTCTTGCAGGCAATGTTGATCTGAGCACCTTGGCAGTTGGCTACATTCATTCCTGGTTCGAATCGATGTCAGGATTCACCACAACCGGGGCGACTGTAATCGACCCCAGTACAAGTCCGATTTGCACTGCAGCAGTTACAGACTGCATTGCTGCACAGCCGCGCGGCCTGTTGCTATGGCGCAGCCTGACGCAATGGCTTGGGGGTATGGGCATCATCATGCTCGGGATACTGATAATATCCCGGTTTCTTGGTGGAGGGATGAGCGTGGCAAGAGCGGAACTAACTGGGCCATCGCTTTCTCGTCTCCGCCCTCGACTGGCGCAGACAGCTAAGGTGCTCTGGACGATTTACATCGCTTTGACCTTTGCTGAGATGGCGTTGCTGAGGTATGTTGGTGACCTCAGTTGGTTCGATTCAATCAACCATGGGTTAACCACCATGCCCAGCGGAGGCTACAGCACCTACGATGCAGGAATAATGCATTTTGAGAGTGCAACCGTAGAGTGGATCATCATCTTCTTCATGGTCGCAACTGGCATCAACTTCACCCTATACCACTTCCTCTGGTTGAAGGAGTGGTTCAATGTGGTCACGAACAGCGAGCTTCAGGTCTATCTGGCGGTGTTACTTGGGTCGTGGACAATCATGACGGTCAATCTTATCATGGCTGCTGATGTCAACTCAGCGGACTCATTTCGGCTCGCAGCCTTTCAGGCAGCATCGATTGGCACCTCGACAGGATATGCAACAGCAGACTTCGCTGCTTGGCCCATTCTGTCTAAGGTGATACTATTGTTGCTCATGATAGTGGGCGCATGTGCAGGTTCTACCAGTGGTGGGTTGAAGATTTTGAGGTTACGGATAGCATTCCTACTCGCTAAGCGTGAAATTTCCAGAATATCTTCGCCACGCAAGGTACATGTGGTCAGAATGGATGGGAAGGTGGTCGATGACGACAAGTTGTGGATTATCGTAGGGATGCTCTCGTGGTGGGCCGTCATCGCAATGATGGGGCTACTCCTGCTCTCCTTCATCGAGTACGACCTTAATCTAGAATCGATTATTGGGTTGGTAGTCTCATCACTCGGCAACACTGGCCCAACGCTCGGTTCCTTCGGACCGACCCAGACTTGGGCAGGGCTGCACTGGGGCTCACTCCTCTTGACCTCGGGACTGATGTGGCTTGGAAGGTTGGAGTTGCTGACAGTTCTGGTGCTGATTTCTCCACGGGTTTGGAAGAAGTGAGGTCCCTCAAAAGAAGTCCAGACGCTTCTGTCCGGGATGCTGCTCTTCGGCCGCTTTTTCCTCGACTTCAAGTTCCGGTTCCTCCTCCTCAGCCACTTCTGTTCGCCGCTCGTTGTAGCGCTCGACCAGTTTCTTTGAGGAGACACGATTGCTCGGCAGTTTGTGGAGTAGCAGGTGCTCCTCCGCTTCCAAACCGAGTTCAAGACTGATGCTGAAATCCTCGGGGTCAATCGACTCCGCCTCTTGGTGGATGGCAGCGAGGGCTGGCCACAATTCTTCTCTCGCTGCTTGTTTGCTTGAGCCTGAAAGTGCGGCCATCTTCTCAATCAATGTCACTCGGCGCCATGGTTCGTTCCCCCTTCTCATGAATTCTGGATAGGAGAGTGAGAACCGTCCTTGAGGTATTTCGTCAGCAGTTACGCTGGCGGAGAGGGCTGAAAGTTGACCCGCCCAGTACCAACTTCGGTAGGCGTTATTCGTATAGGTGGCGTGCAAAGCTTGGTCGGCCCTGCTCGAGGTCTCTGCCGCGCGGCGTAGTTCATCACGCCCACGAAGGACAGATCCATTGTTCCAGGAAATCCAACCGACCAATTCCTTAGGGGTCTTCTCCATCTCCCTACTCAACCGACTCGCCTCCTTTGCGCTACCGCACCGATAGAGTTGCTCAAGGCCCGGAAACAGGTCTACCTGCTGGTCTCTCAGTCCTCGGCTTAGTTGCGCTTCAACCGCAGCGCTGTCGATGTGTGATGTGTTACCTTCGACAATCATCTGCAAATCCCTTACAAGAGCCCTAATGTCCCCCGGGTTTGCTGAGATCAGGAGTTCAATCGCGCCGGGGTCTGCGGTTATCTTCTCCCCTTCGATGACCCGTCTCGCGATTCGTTTGAGTGCCGCATCTGTGACTCTACGGAATTGAATCAACTCCGCCTCCTTTAGGAATCGGTCTCGGGCTGTTCGCCAATTGGTGTTGCGCCGCCCCCACAGTCCCATCGGGTCATTGCAGGTCATGATGACGGGTTGTTTACTGACCTTCAGCAATTTGAGCAACTCAGCCTTGCCACCAGAATCCCCCTTCAGTTCCCCTCGGGAGATTTCCTCCCCTTGCCGGGCGGAGATGGAATCGGATATCCTTGCTTCAGAAACACCACGCAATCCACCGTGGAGGTGGTCGACTTCGTCGAGAAGAATGAGGTTTCGGACACTCGCATCCGGGTTGTAGCTGCCATCCATTCCGAAGGTGAAGTTGGTGGCCCCGCCAAGCGCGGCTCGGCGAATTGAGGCCGCGTTGCGCGCATCGGAGGCGTTCAATTCGATTACATTCCAGCCGTTGTCATTGGCGATGGCCCGCACGATGCTCGTCTTTCCTACGCCAGGCGGGCCAGTGAGGAGAATCCCCCG
>DAVI01000077.1:0-173 GCA_002505495.1 Euryarchaeota archaeon UBA59
CTCACCCTTCCAGTGAAGTCGCCGTGGTCGGCGTCTAGGCCTGAATCGGAGATGGCGGCTACTTCGCCCGTCCCATCCAGTCCGCCGTTGTGATTGGCGATGACTTGGTCGACCCTGACGATGTTTCGAGCGTAGTTGTTCTCAATCGTGATCGGCGAGTGTGATTCGGTGAA
>DAVI01000077.1:277-2651 GCA_002505495.1 Euryarchaeota archaeon UBA59
ACCTGACAGAGCCAGGCGTCGCAGTAGACGAACTCAGCGCCGGTCGATTCCAAGTTCTCACGAAGGCCGTCAACCTGCTTGGAACTGAGGTCGCCGGCTGGCGTGATGTCAACATCGATTGGGACTGGGGATTTGCCCTCCAAAGCCCCCAAACTAACATCCAACAACTGTGGTGTGAGCCGCCAACCAGGGTGCTGCACCACCAACGCCCGAATGCCGGGGTGGTCTGCCAACTCTCGCATTGCGGTGATGGCAGCGTCGGTGTCTGCTGGGAGGCGGAGCAGGTAGGCGTCGTCGGGAATGTGGTCGAGGTCGAAGAGACCGAGTCGCTCACTCAACTCCTCGATGAGAGCGTGGTCATGCTCGACCAGTTGAACGATGATGAATCGAGTGTTGTCCACGTCAAAGGAATCCCTGAACGCTTCGGGCGGCAGCGGGGGTTGCTCGCTGGTCGGGTCGAAGGAACCCATGATAGTGTGAATCTCACCATCTCCGCTGCGAATCGGGACTTCGCCGCCACTTGACGGAGGGCTGGCTTGCCAGTTTGAGGCCGCCTCCTCAGCAGTCCACGAAGGGCCTTCAAAAAGGACTTCAGGCGCCGTTTCGGCGCCGCCTGCTCCACCTGTGCCCGCAAGGGAGGCCCACGAAGTCGTGAGCATCAGAAGGATGAGAGTCAGTGCGAACCATGCCCTACGCATGACTTCCTCGACTCGACATGCCCCTTTTGATGATTGACGCTCGTAGAGCGTCGCGTGATTCACCGATTCTAGAGCCAATTCCGTCGAACCCAACAACGGCTCAATGGACTGATGATGAATTATCAGAGGTTGTAGTAGACGGAGATGGCAGCGTCGGTCTTGGCCACAGATGCGCGCCAGTCCGACTCGGTCCCCATCAGCGCCCGAATGCAGTCAACATTCTCGGGAATGACATCGCTCTCCTGATGAATCGCCTGAAAATAGTAGAGCCGATCGCCTTGCAAGGAAACCCCATCCTCCCACACGAAAATCTCGTGCAGATCGCCCCACTTTCGGCCAATGTCTCGCGCCATTTCCATGACCTCCGCGGTGGTCGTGAGCCGATTGTCCACACCGTGCATGACGATGACTCGGGGTGTCTCCCTCCACATCTCAAGAATACTCTCTGTCGAAAGCCCATGCCCTGCAGGCAGGTCAGCGATAATGGCGTGCGTGTGCATGATGGTGGTCGGCACGGCCACAGCCATCGAATTGATTTGAATCTCAGGCTTCACGGTCATCACATCGGGGCCGTGGTGGCTCGGTACCTTCAGCACCGGCTTGATGGCGTTGATTGGCCCCTTTCCTGAATCGCCGGGGTCCGCGGCGCGGCGAATCATCGTGCACTCGACCTTGAGTGAGCCGCAGTGCTCGTAGAGCGGGACGAGTGTGCGTGAGAGACCGGTGGTGTTGCAGGAGACGACCCGGGTTCCCTCGACATTGAGGTTCTCCGCGTGGTTGGCCGAACTCGTGTAGGAGCGTCCGGTAAGCGCGTGTTTTTCGCCTCCTTGGAAGAGGTATTTCACCCCGGCAGATTGGTACTTTTCGAGGTTTTCGGGACCCATTTTTCCGGGCGAGCAGTCGACTACGACCTCAGCGATTGCGAGCAGGTCTGAAATGCCGCCGGCGCAGTCGTATCCGGCCTCTGCGAAGGCGGCTATTCTGTCCGCATCGTCGAAGGTACAGTAGAGTGGAAAACCCTTCTTGACGGCGAGGTCACAGCCGAATGAGGGGCCGGTTTTCGTCACTCCGACAATCTCCATGTCGTCCTGCGCGTCAACCGCATCGGCGACTCTCTTTCCAATCGTTCCAAATCCATTGATTGCAACTTTGATTCCGCTCATTCCCACGACCCAACCGCCTCTTCAGGCAATCCGAAGCCGGCTGCCACCCGTCTATGAATATACCCGCGCGTTTTCAGTATGGGAAACAGAGGGCCGGTGACCCTCTTCGCAGACAGGACGGTCGGCCCCAATGTGCGGGAACGCGGGCGAGGTGTGAGAACGGCGTTGCGGCAGTTCTTCACGGGGGTTATCATGAAGAGGGAATGCATCGAGGGGAGGTGGAGGCGAAGCGATGAGAGAGGAGGTGGCGAAGAGCCTCAAGTTGAACCGTGAGTTGTCGGTACTCCTCGTCAAGGCGCTAAAATCCGACACGGCCATCAAGATAGGCTGGGGGAAGGCGAACGACCCGCGCCCTCGCGATGGTGAGATGGGAGTGGCGCCTCACCTCCCTGACGGGGCGAGAGTTCGGATGCTCGGCAACATCGGTGATCTGACTGCAATCTGCGCATCGGGTGGAAACTTCTCACTTGAAGGCGAAACCGGCGCCCTATTTGGCGCTTGGAATCGAGGTGG
>DAVI01000077.1:2748-22532 GCA_002505495.1 Euryarchaeota archaeon UBA59
AGCTGGTTCGGAGGCGGGTGCCTGTATGTCCGGCGGCCTTCTAGTCGTGCGCGGTTCAGCCGGCCGCCGATGCGGCGGCGGAATGAGTGGGGGCACTCTTGTCATCATGGGTGATGTCGATGGCGATGTCGGCTGCAATATGCAGGGTGGCCGCATCATCGTCAACGGTCGCTGTCCACCTCCCGGCGAAGGAGCGATTACAGGTCCAATGGACGAGAAGGAGTTGGCTGATGTCAACGGACTTCTGAGCGAACTCGGATTCAAGGTCGACGCGGACGCGGTCTGCATCACCGCAGATGGAAAGAATCCCACCCGTTCGACAGCTCCGGAATCAGACATTGACGCAGCATTTGAGGCGGTCAGTCTAGTCTCGGGCGGCAACCCTCGCCTACTGGCTCAGGCTCCTCTCGACCTTCTCACCGTTCTCCACCTCCGGGGTGAGGAAAAGGGGATTCTACTTCCACTCCCCCTGCTCCTCCGCTTGCCGGATGGAAAGGGACTCAAAGGTGCCTTTACAGACAGACAACCCTGTCTGGTGAGCGCCTCACCGAGAGATTGCGATTTGTTGTGCGTGGGCATGGGTAACCTGCACGATTGTGCTGGCGACCTCGCTTCAGCGGCGGGTGCAGTCGTCTGCATAGACGACCTCCCTCCGCTCAATGATGCGGAGTTGGATGCGTTGATCGTCATCGTTCGCAGTCATCTCGGCGATGACAAGCCGATTCTGCTCGGTGGCGGGGTTGACCGTGTGGACTTAGTTCATCGACTCGCAGTTGACCTGGGCTGCGATGGAGCAATCGCCAACACCTCGACGCCCGCTCGGCTTCCCGCCGCAGCGAGCCTGCCGCTCATCGGACTCTCAGCGAGGGAGCATTCAATCGCTCGAAAGGGGGTCGCTTCCGGAATCTCGCTACCGTGGGCTGCGTCTCCCGAAGACATTCTCATCTGTTGCGCTGGGGGAGGGCAATTCATCGTCGTAGACCCGCTCGCAGACATCGAGAAGCCGAAGAGCCAAAAGGCGAGAGCCGAAGCTGTCGAATCTTGGTTGGCAGAGATGGATGCCGGTCTGCGCGGCCATCTAATCGAGATTGGTGAAGATGGAATTGACCAACTCAACCGCCGTCATCTACGCGCTTTGGACCATGACACCGCCAGCATCAGCGGAATCAGGCTCGCTGGCTACGACCGGCCCCTGCCACACTGGTTGGGGCAGTGAGAGGACGAGAGAATGCCGACTGTCAACTTCAAGCACGAAGTCCTGAGACATGTGCAACTCCGCCACGACACGACCCACGACCCCGAGGCGTGGGTCGAGCGACTCAGTCTCATCGGCTGCTGCGTCGAAGGTTCAGACGACGAAGAAGTTGAAATCGAGGTCTTCCCGGACCGGCCCGACCTGCTCTCTGCTGAAACAATGGCCCACGCCGTACGCCCCTTCCTACACGGGGCAACGGCAGAGCCGAGCCTCGCCACCGTCGAGGGAACCATTGCGATGACCGTCGACCCCTCATTGGAGGATGTGCGACCGGTCATCTATGGAGCGGTGGTCAGAGGGGTGGATACAGGTCACACCGCCGAGGCTAGGGACCTATTCATTCAGGGGCTGATGGATCATCAGGAGAAACTTCACTTCGCCCTCGGGCGAGGCAGAAAGCGCTCATCGGTCGGTGTCCATGACTTAACGACGCTTCACCCACCATTCCGAGTTGTCACTGTTCCTGCAAACTACGATTTCATCCCACTCGCCATGGAGGAGCCTATGAGCATCGAGCAAATCCTCAAGAAACATCCGAAGGGGGTCGACTACGCCCACCTGCTCGAGGGGTTTGAGAAATTCCCAGTCATCCTCGACGCCGCAGGCGATGTCCTATCGTTCCCGCCGATCATCAATGGCGCCCACACCACGGTCACGGATTCGACAACCGACTTCTTCATCGATGTAACCGGTTGGGACGAGCGAGCCTGCGAAGCGTCACTGCTACTCGTCTGCCTCTCATTCGCGGCCCGTGGCGGGACTGTCGAAACCATCCGATTGACAGGGCTCGACGGAGTCGAGCGCAACTGCCCTGACGGCTCTCCAAAGACCCACAGACTGCCGAAGTCACTGCTCGATGAGGTCTTGGGGAGGGAATTCAGTGACGCTGAGGTCGGGGCGGCACTCAACCGAATGGGTGGGCGTCTGTTGCGTCGGCGCGTCGTCACAGATGGCCCGAGGGTACGGGACCGGTGGGCGGAGGCTGCGGTAGGCGAGGACGAATATCTCATCGAGATGCCACGCTGGCGAGCGGATATTCTCCATCCGGTGGATTTGGTCGAGGAGGTCGCCATCGGAATCGGCTACGAAGACCTCGGAGTAGCCACCAGCAACCAGTCAAGTGCCGGGGTTGCGCTGCCGAAAATGACCCTTCACAGGAGAATCAGGGAGAGTATGCAAGGTCAGGGTCTCCAGCAGATTCAGTCACTGTCCCTGTCGAATGAGAGCGACCAATTTGACAAGATGAGAAATGTAAAATGCGGCGCAGTAACTCGACTGCATAACCCAATCACCATCGACCACACCATCCTTCGCCAACGCCTCCTACCAAGCCTTCTGAGACTGCTCGCCGCCAACCGTCACCACGAACTCCCACAACGAGTCTACGAGTTGGGAACCGTCGTTCGGGACAATCACAATCGGGAGCGGGTCTGCTGGGTCTGCGCTGAAGTCGGCTCCGGATTCACCGGAGCGAAGGGAATCGCACAGGCGCTGTTGAGGGACTTGGGAGCTGAAGCGCTCTCAAGCGAGGTTGAGTTCAGCCCGATACCAGAGGGTGAAGGGCCTTGGTTGGCTGGCAGGGGCGCCTCGATTTCAGTTGCTGGAGAAATTGTGGGAACCATCGGAGAAATCGACCCGGCGGTCGGTGAATCATTTGAATTGCGAGTCCCCATTCAAGCGGGAGAATTCGACATCGAAGCGCTCGGACGACTGATTCCCGATCCGGTGCTCTAAGTGTCGTCACCAGCTGCGGGCGGCTGGCTCATGCTGTGTACGGAGAAAACGTGCCGTCGTCATTTATTGTGTGTGGATTCGGGTCGAAGGAGCCATCTGAGTTCTTGCGATAGTAGTAGCCGTCATCGCTCTTCTCGAAATTACTGCTCTCTGAGCCATCAAGTTCGACGACCACCTTTCCGACAGCCTCACCCCCCTCTGGAGCGCCCAAATGAGGGTCGGTCAGAAGATCGAGCGCTGCCTTGTACTGCGCATCCTCCACATGACTCCTGTCGGCTAGGGTTTCAGACGCAGTGTCCTCGCTTCCGTCGTACTCGACTATCTTCGGGCCTTCCGGCTCCGCCGCCTGTTTTTTGAAAGGCCAAATCCCCGCCATCATCAATCGAACAACCTCCTACACCTTAGATTCTGCGTCGGAAGTCCAATTGAAACCCATAGATTCGATGCAGGAATGGAACAGTGCGGAGGAACGATTCAAGAGGGCCGAGGGGTCGGCCCCCTCATGCACGCACGCGTTGTTGTGCTAACCCTCCTATTGTTGGTCTCGGCGATGGGCAACCTCCAGACCGAACGGCAGGGGGAAGAAACGGGGTCGGTGTCCTCGGAAGCGAGCGGCCGCTCCAACCACACGAGTAACCTCTCATGGGGGCCTAGTTCGGGACTGAACGTCTTTGTCGTGCCGGGTGGGTTCATCGTCCTCTCAATCAACATCACCAACAGCGCAAATGTCTCTGACCCCGTCGATTTCACGATTCTTGGGCAAAGTGGTTGGAACTGCTACTGGAATGCCACCTCCATACCCTGCCACCAACCCAACTCCATCGAAATGGCCCCAGGCTACCTGGCCTGGCCGAAGTTTGACATCCATGTCCCGGTAGTTGTCAATGGAACGCCATCCGCCTTCGTTCGTCATCCGTTCACATTGACGGCCACTTCGAGTCTTGATGGGGCAAAGGTCGACTATTCGTTCACCCTCGAAGTGGACGCTTGGCACGCCGTCAGAATAGATTCTGGTGCTGCGAATCTTACCCTTGACCCGGGACTGAAGCAGAGTACACCGATTACAGCAAGAAATCTCGGGAATGCGCCAGCGAGCATTGTGGCCCGCGTGGTCCCCTTGGGGGCGGATGGAGAACCACTTCCCGGCATTGATCCGGCGATTTCGTTCCTGCATGATGGCTGGCTTGTCGGCATCTTCAACATTCATCTTCTGAATGGCCCGGGCGCACAAGGAATGCTGCCCTACACTGCCGTCACCGTCGACTTGGAGGTGCAGCCACCTTCTCTGTCGTCGGCTGACATTCGAATTGGGGTGGTGGTGTGGAGTGCGATGAATCCGTACGAGCCTGTGATGGTTGAGGTGAATGCGACCATCGTTTGGGAGCGTGCCGGAGCATTCGTGGTCGATGATGACTGTCGGGATGACCTCCTCCCGAATGGGTTCTGCAACTCGGCGATCTCAGTGACCAACAACGGAAACTTCGAGGATACCTTCGAGATTGTGGTGGAATCAACTGAGTGGCTGCGCGCCGACCTCTCTCGCAGCCTCATCGTGGTGCCGAAGGGGGAGACTGTCGAAGCGGCTACCTTGATGCTGAGAGTTGACGGCATGGTACCCGCCTTCAGCCACGGGCAGGCAGAGATTTCCCTTCAACTGAGCGACGGGACTGTCTTGGCGACTCACGAGATGGATGTCAGAGTCGGTCCGCTCGTTGACTGGGACCTGAAAGCGGTCGAGAGCAGCACAGACTCCCGCGACAATGTCTCCGTCGCCTTCACCCTCCGAAACCTCGGAAACGGAGAGGATGGCCTCCAAATCACACTCCATGTCGACATGAACGTCGAGCACGGTCTGGTTCCACCTGACGGCGCAAGCCACGGGGCGGTGGACGGAATCCCCCGCTACTTCGAAATCGGCAACGTCCCACCCGGCGTCAACTTCACCTTCCGAGCGTGGATGCACATCCCGCGCGACATGGAAGCGAATGGCACGGTCACGATGACTGTGGAGATGCAGAGCACCCTGAAGCCTGAAATCGTCTTCATCAACGAGACTGCAGAACCATTCCTCGCAGAAGCCTACCGACCCGAGAACATCCTTGAGCCAACCGCTTGGGATAACTTTGAGCGGCAGATGGCCAGCATTTGGAATCAGTTCAATGGTCTCTGCCTAACCATGCTCGTGGCGATTATGGGCGGCCTCGCCCTCTATCAAGCGACGCTCTACCGAAAGCGGAGGGACGAAGAATGGAAAGCGAAACTCAAGTCTCAGGAACCACCCGAGAGGGAAGAGCCGGAGGATTGGTTGTCGAAGTTCAAGGAGGGCGCAGTGGCAGTTCCGGGAGTGGTTGCTGGAGCGGTCCTCGAAGCACCTAGGGTGGCAGCGAAGGTTTTCACCGACCTTTTCGCCTCCAAGACCACCAAACGCCGAAAAGAGAGGCCACCGCCTAATCCAGACCTACTCGACGCCGCCAACACCGTGCTCACCCACCATGAAAAGGACAAGGAGTTGGAGAGGCTGAACGACCTCGCGGCAGGGCTTGACGATGATTCGGACAAACACCCCGCGAATGTTCTGCTCCCCGATGCCAAGGAACCGGACACCGGCAGGACTGTTCGCAAGCCGAAGCGGAAGGTGAAGGGCAGGAAGGCCCCGACCAAGGTGACGGACGACGAGGCGGAAGATGATTTGCCGGATTTCATTTCATCCAAATCCAAGCGGGCTGCCACTAAAAAAGCGGAATCAAAGGATTCACAGGCCGTCACCCCACCAGCAGAACTCGACGGGGACGAAGAGTTCGACCTCGACCTCTGAGGCGGGCGAGATGTGGCTGACTGGAATCGATGAGGCGGGGCGAGGGCCTTGCCTTGGTCCGTTGGTCGTTGGAGTGGTGCGGATTCCAGAGGCCGACTTGCATCTGCTTGAAGAGGCTGGGATCACAGATTCAAAACTGCTCAGCCCGGCTCGTCGAGATGAGTTGTACGGCTGGCTACACGAACAGAGAGATGACCGGGGTTGGTCAATAGCCTCGATTGCCGCCCAACCTGAGTTGATTGACAATTGGATGGCACATGGCTCACTGAACGAGCTGGAAGTAGACCTGTTCGCCTCCTCTGCGAATGTCGCGATTTCTTTCCCGCAGCGTACTGAAAAGGGAACCCTGGTTCTCGACGCCTGCGATGTGAATGCCTCTCGCTTCGGTGATTTGGTAGCCTCTCGATTGGCTGGCTGGCCTTGGCAGAACTGGAGAATCATCTCGGAGCATGGTGCTGACGCTAACCATGGCGTGGTCGGTGCCGCCTCAATTGTGGCGAAGGTCGAGCGAGACCGGGCTGTCGACGAACTACGAGAGGAGACCGGCCTCGACCTCGGTTCAGGGTATCCCTCCGACCCAAAGACCCTGAAGGTGCTGCCCGAACTGTTGGCCGGAGAGGAACCCCACGACTGCCTCCGCTGGCGCTGGAAGACCATCAGCAATGCCTGGCAGGATTTGAAGGGGGCCGAAGTTCCCGTGCGAACAACTGTGCAAGGCGAGGACATGGCCGGATTCGGACAGAGCAATCTCTCCGAATACTGACCTCCCGAGGCCCCTCTCGCTCCGAAGCCTCAAGAGGCTTCGACAATCGCCGACGGTTTGTATGAGCGACTGGGAGCCGGACGATGAGGTCCTCCAACTCATCAGAAAGTACGCTCTGCAGAACGCCTTGGAGTATGATGGAGACGGCCAAGTTAAATCCGTTCAAGGTCGCGTCCTAGGTGAAAATGCTGAACTGAGAGAGCACGCTCGTCATCTCGTTCCGCTGATCGGACCGATGGTCGACGAGGCGAACGAACTCTGGAAGACATCAGGCGCAGATGCAATCCGCTCGATTCTCGAAGAGGAGTCGCCTGACGCCCTCGAGAAGCGAACCAAGGAGCGCCGCGAAGGTCTGCCAGAACTCCCGAACGCCAAAGCCGGAGAAGTCGTCCTCCGCTTCGCTCCGAATCCGAACGGCCCGCTCTCACTCGGCCACAGCCGAGGGGTGATGATCAACGGCGAATACGCAGCCACCTACGATGGCAAGCTAATTCTCCGATTCGACGACACCGACACCAAGAACAAGCCACCCGACTTACGAGCATACGACTGGATTCTAGACGAATTCCGCTGGCTGACCGGCAACGAGCCGGGAGCCGTCATCTACGCCTCCGACCGGATGGAGACATACCTGCAGAAAGCCACTGAGTGCGTCGCAGACGGCCATCTCTACATCTGCTCCTGCCCAGCACCGGAATTCAAGAAACTCCGAGAGGCGAAGCAAGACTGTCCCTGCCGAGACCTTGCCCGAGAGGAACAGAACGAACGGTGGCAGAAGATGCTCGACCCCAAAGGTGGCTGGCGTGAGGGGCATGCGGTGGTCAGAGTGAGGACCGGGATGGACCAGAAGAACCCGGCATTGCGTGACTGGCCGGCATTGCGAATCCAAAGCGCACCACACCCGAGAGTCGGGACGACCTACCGAGTTTGGCCGCTCCTCGACTTCCAAAGTGCGGTCGAAGACCATGAGCAGGGGGTCACCCACATCATCCGTGGAAAGGATTTGATGGACTCCACTCGCAAGCAGAAGTTGCTCTACGAAAAGTTGGGCTGGGAATATCCCGAAACGCTCTACTGGGGCCGCGTAAAGGTTCACGAATTTGGCGGGTTCTCAACATCGCAGATGGCATCTGACATCGCTGCTGGTGAATTCGAAGGGTGGCATGACCCTGCCCTCCCGACGATTCAGGCACTCCGCAGAAGGGGTTTCTCAACCGCCGCGCTCAAGCGATTTTGGATGGGGTTCGGCTTGACTGAGAAGGACATACAGGTTCCCATGGCGACGCTGGAATCGTTCAACGCCGCTGAGCTCGACGAGACAAGCCCCCGCCTCTCATTCATCCAGGACCCGGTTCGCCTCGCCCTTGAATGTAAAGGGCTCACTCTGCCTGACTTCGTGGAACTTCCCATTCACCCGGAACATCCCGAACTTGGCTCCCGAAACTGGCCATTGCCGACAGATTGCGGTCTTGAGGTGTTCATCGAGAGAGATGACTACAAGTCGGCGATTAGCGGCGACGGAAGGCTCCGCCTGAAGGACTTCGCCAACATCCACCTCGACCCGCACCAAGGCGGCGAAGTGGTGCAGTTGGAGAAGGCAGATGGGGTTCGAATCGTACACTGGCTGGTTGCCGGGGTCGAGCGACCGGCGGTGATGTGGCGGCCGGATGAATCGGGGGTGTGGAGCAAGCGAAAGGGGTTGCTCGAGACCAGTGGTCACGGTGTTGGCCAGGTGGTTCAGTTGGAGCGAGTCGGATTTGCGCGAATTGATGGCTTGCCTGCGTCTAATGACCCGACAAGTTCAACCGACTTGATTTGGACTCATGGATGAGGTAGTCAGATGGGTAGAGATTCCGACAGAAATCGGATGGTCGATGAGCAGATTGTCAGGCGCGGCGTCGCTGATCCACGGGTGATTTCTGCGATGCGGAAAGTGCCGCGACATCTGTTCGTCGCTGAGTCCAAACGGGCGAATGCGTATCTCGACACACCATTGGCGATTGGCGAGAGACAGACTATCAGCCAGCCATTCATGGTAGCCTACATGTCTGAACTCATGTCCGGCCTCCCGCAAGGCTCCAAGATTCTGGAAATCGGCACGGGCAGCGGATATCAGACTGCGATTCTCGTCCACATGGGATTCGAAGTCCATTCTGTGGAGCGACTGCAATCATTGGCGATTAGAGCAGAAAATACCCTCAAACAACTAGGCTTGAGCCCTAAGGATATCACGGTGGGCGACGGCCACCTCGGATTACCGGAAAAAGCGCCCTTCGATGGCATCATCGTCGCCGCCTGCGCCCTGAAACCACCGCAGACTTGGATCGACCAACTCTCAGAAGGTGGGGTGTTGGTCACACCGGTCAAACGACGCGGGAATTCTCAGGTTCTCCTCGTTGGCAAGAGAGAGGGCGGCCGACTCGTTACCAGAGACGTGGAGGCGGTCAAGTTCGTTCCACTCGTCGATGAACGGCAGATGTCAAGACTCAGCCGCTTGCTTCGTCGTCTTCGGTGAAGAAAGGCAATACCCTACCGCTAACGAATGCGGGGCTGATTATTCGTGTTCTGCGAGCTTCTTGATGGCTGGCTTCGACTCGATTCGGGCGAGCGCCTCGCGATAGTCGTTGGGAGAGAAATAACCGGCGAATTCGCCGTTGGCGTCGACCGCAACAACCGCGTGCGGCTTGCGCTCGTTCATAGTCTCGATGATGTCATCGACATTGTCATCGAGACCAACTTCCATGACGTCGGCGTCCATGTGGTCCCCACAGGTCTCAGCCGCGGTGTCGGCGCCGGCAGCAACCGCTGCAAGAACCTGATTCGGGGTCACGATTCCCTTCACCTTGTTTCCATCTCCGACCACGACGAGAACACCCCGTCCCAAGTCGAGAAGTTTCTCAGCAGCGCTCGATATAGACTCGTCCAAACCGACCGTCTCATGCTCGTCGGTCAGCACCAAGTCCGACACCAATACATCATCCATCACAATTCCTCGACCTCAAGACCTCCGCGCAGGTTCATGAAGGTGTTGCCAAAGCAGCGTCACCCTCAATATCGCCACCTTTCCCACCTCGCATGCGGGAAACACCCTCAATCCCACAGAGTGGCCCCTTGCTCAAACCAACACCCGTTGCCTTGAAGGGTGAAGTTATCTCGCCACTCGCTGAAGGTGGTCGCGTGGGCACGAGAACAGTACCTATTCTGATGCTGTTCACAATGCTCTTCGCTTTCATTCCGATGTCACCGCTGGTCGGCCCCGCTGAGGCGCAGATAACCTGTTGTGATTCCTTCGAAGTCTCCTACTTCCTACTCGGTGAGGGTGATGAGAGCGACAAGGGGCAGTTGAGCCCGTTCTCAGCCGACCTAGGAACCGAGGCGGAGGCGTGGGTGACAAACTCAGTTACCCAACTGACCGAGGTCGCTCGCTGGCGCCTTCCAAGCGTCTCGACCGGCGACTTTCCCGATGCGACCTGGCAACTCACAATCCCCTACGAAGTGGTGAATGCGGTGGGCATGCAGGCGAATGCGAGCGCCGAAGTGAAAATCGGTGGTAAGAGCTGGTACGGTTCCGCGACCGTGCCACCACAGTATATCCCCGGCGAGGCGACCATCGACATCTCAATCGAAATCGAGGCGGGTTCAATCCATTCAAGCGGCGAACTCGTCGTCGTAGTCCTCTCCGTCCAAACCCTCGTCTTCGCCTCTCCGGGAGATGATGCGGGCGTCCGTTTCTTCTGGGGAACCGAAGAGAATCGAGGCTGGCTAGACGCTAACCTGCCTCTGCTCGATATGGATTGGCAGCCAGCACAGGTGAACGGGAGAATGGTCTCGATACCGGTCGTTCTGAGGTCGGGTCACGGTTCCGCGATTTGGGAGAAGTCAATATCTGAATTCAAGGTGGATGGAATCGTCGTCGACTCCTACATTGCCACCGTCCATCCCCTTGGCGCTCAAGTCTACCTCCAATGGGAGGCGCCGAGTTCAGCAGAGGATGGCGTCTACGAAGTCAATCTCTCACTCCGAGTCGACCCTGACCAAGTGGGCGCCTTCACAGGCGGATTCAGTTACGCCCTCGTTTTTGGGCTAGGTGGGGGGACTGGAATGGGAATCTTCCCGGCGGATGAACCTCTGAGAGGTGGAGGGAGCGAGTTGAGCGTCAACATCCAAGCAGACATCGAACAGGGCGACCGTCTTCGCAGGACCACGATAATGGAGTTCAACGGACCGATGGCAGCGTGGCTTCGCTGGGGCCTCGACAACATCGGGAACAGTTCTCTGAATTCGCTTTCACAGTGGCGAGCAGTCGATGGAAATTCGGCGACCGAGGCGAGTCGCAATAATCATCAGGTGGACGAAGCGGAGATTCTTGCTCTCGAAAACCATCTTTCCGGACGCGCCTCCTCGCTCAAGAGATTCCTCTTCGACGGCTTGATGCTCGAACCTGAACGGCTTCTCGGAGTCGAACCGATTGAAGCAGCGGCAGCTCCAACGGTGAACATCGACGTGCAGGGAGAGTATGGCTTCAGCAGTTCCTCAGTGACGCTGACCATTGAATCCCTTGAGAACGTCAAAATCGGAGAACGGCGAGTTCTCTTCGATAATTTCGTCAGGCCACAACCCTCAGCAACGCCGATCTGGGCGAAGTTGACCTTGGAGGCGCACATGACCACTTCGATGATGCTCGGCACAGCGGGCGTCGAGGGCTCGGGAATCGACTATTCGCACAAGCGGCTGGTCCTCGCAGAAATCATCACGGTCCCTCAGCAGACCCTTTCAACGGAAGATGAATTGGCTGACTTCTCGGTCGTCTACGCCTTTGGTGACATCACGAACGCGCCGCTCACAGCACTATTCGAGTCGCTGGCAGTACTTGCGCTCCTCGGCTTCATCGCGCTCAGTCTGACGAAAAACAAACCGAGAACCGGTGTCTGGATGACTGCTCTCCTTCTCGCCGTGGTGTGGGGTTACTCCTACTTCTTCGCCCTCCCACTGATGTTCATGTTGGGTGCTGTGTCGGCGGTAGGGTTGTTGATGGTGGCCGTTGCAATCGTGACGCCGCGGCCTTCTGCCGAAGATACAGCCGCTGATGATGCTGCGTTCATCACCATCATGCCAGCCAAGGGTCTGCGCAGGGCGAAGAGAATTCCCAAGGTGAACTGCCCTGCGTGTGGCGAATCGAATCTGATTCACAGCAAGCAGCGGCCGGTCAGGATACCCTGTTGTGGCTGCGGCGCTAGGCTGCGAGTCGGTTGAGAAGTTCAGACTACCCCGCCAAGCAGTTTGTCGATGATGGCCGCTGTACCTGTGGGAGTTCCGTCCCATTCGTCGCTCAACCGCGCGATGTCCGACTGCAAGTCGCTCGCCGAACCACCGACGACGACCCTGTGCCAGAGCAACTCTTCGAGGCGGGCGGTGGGAGGAGAAGTCTGGAGGACTTGAGGAAGTGCGAGGGCGGAGAGGGCGTCGGCCCGTTGTTCCATGTCGAGGGATTTCCAGGATGTGCGCGTACTCGCCAACCGTTCGATGTCGAGGGCGGGAAGTGCCGAGAGGCCCGGCTGCTTCACCTCAGGCAGGGAAACAACTCTGATGCTACCCTCCTCACGCAGATGGTCTCGCAACCTGCTGTAGACCGGGTCATACCCTTGGTCGAGCCCGCCCGCACACCAATTGCCCGAGATTGCCCACGGTCGGAGGCGCCTGACCCGCTCGCCGTCGGGAGCGAGCGCTTCGGCTAGCGCCGCAGCCTGAGCGACTGGGGAGAGTGTGCCTTTGTGGCTGGCGCCGTCGTGGCCATGTAGGGCAACCACGGTCAACGGGACCAAGCGGATTCTCAAGGGAGATTTCGTCACGGATATCGGCTCGGGGCGAGCGCTCCCTTCACCGATTTCGATGCAGGAACCGGCTGCCTCGCGTGGTAGGAAGCGGCGGCGATAGGGCAGGTTGGCATCGAGCAGGGCCGCCTCCAATTGGGCGAGCGCTAATGCGCCTTCGAGGGTCGCTGGCGCCAGCAGTGTGACGGGGCCGGCCGTGGGAAGAGCGTTTGCGATGGTTCTGAGATTGTCGGCAAGGGCGGCGAGGGGCTCTAGTTCCAGCAGCGACCGCATGGACCAATCGACATCGGCCGGACTTCATCAACCGTTTGCGCCTAAGCAGCAAATGGGATTACTCGACCATGAGCCTTAGTTGGTCTCGCTTGTAGTTCCAGTCGGCAGACATGCTGCCGTTTTCCTTGTGGTAGCGAGAAATTCGCCGAATCTTGGCCTCGACGAGTTCGAGTTGACGGCGGTTGTGCAAGTCCTTGCGGTTGTTGTCAAGGTGGTCAACGAGGCTGACTGCCTTTCGAAGGAGGTTCATGATCTCCTCAGGAACAGCCGGCGCCTTGCCGTTCTCATGAAGAACCTGTAGTACCTTCTTTCCTAGGAGTAGGTGAACATCGGGGACAGCGTGCTGGTCACGCAGGATTGTGCCGATGAGTGCCGTCGAGTTACCCTCCTCGTGGAGTTCGAGAATCAACGCCTCGACCTTCTCCTTGTCTTGCTCGGACCACTCTGGAACCTCACTGATATGAGGGCGGGTGGAGCCTGATTTCCCCTTGCCGCCACTGTGCATTCGTCCCATGTCAACGCCTCAAGCGGCCCGCCGACCTGCTGCCCCTTCATAACCACTCCGCCCCCCTACGGGGGGCTTCAAAGCCGCTGTTGTGCCTTCGCCACTCTACCGGGGCTACCGCGGTACTCCCAGCCGGGCGCCACACTTCTCGCCGAGCCGAGCAACTTGCCGTCACGGTAGACGAGGAGTTCGTCGCCTGCCCGGATCTGCCCTTCTGTCCGCTCGACCATTGGGGAGAAGATGTCGCCCTTCCACTCCGGGCCATCCGTGAGGTGTACCTGTGAGAGAGTGCCACACTTCGCAAGGTGAGGAATCGACGCCTTGGCAAACGAAAACCTGCCGAGTTCCGGGTTCCACATGGCGTACTGCTGCCCTGCCACCTCCAACTTCCACCTAGGTGGCCTGCCCACGACACGGGCATCGGCGAGCCAAGAATCGTCGCCGTGCAGCCAGCGTGAAATCGACTTGAATCGGAAGTGAAGATGCTGCTTCTCACCGATGTGAACTCCCTCCAGATGAGTCGCTGCTGCCTCCTTGGTAGCAGCTTCCAAACGGTTCAGAGAATCGAATGAGCCGGCCCCCTCACCTTGGCGCGTGTCTACTACTTCGACGCCCAATTCTTCGCTGGTGAAACCAAGGCCAGAGTGGTCGATTACGACTTCAAAGCCGGTCCGAGCGACGACCGACTTGACGAGCCGGTGAATCGTCGCCAACTCCTCCGAATCCCATTCCCCGGTCACCGGAATGTCGTAGTGGGCGGCGGGCCACAACTCCTCGAGTTCGCGAGGGACCAGTCCAAGAGGGGCGGTCACCATCATCTCGTGGATTCCTCGGTGGCGGATGTTTCGGCGGAAGCGGCGGTGCGACTGCGAGTATGAGTAGGGCTTTCGGGCGCTGCAGGGTAGGAGAACGAGCACCTTCGACTGTTCGGCCGCAGGTTGAAATTCCGACTCGATTCGGTTGACCCAATCCGCAATCAGCGGGTCCTGTCGGCTGACCGTGCTGTGACAACGCCACTTTCGGAAGCGGCTGGTGTGGCGGGTCAGCGGAGAGCCGGCCAGCGACTGCGAGACTGCTATTGCGTCCTCATCGAGCCCCTCCTGCTTGGCCATCTCTGGCGAGAGGGCGGCTCGCATCAGTTGGTCGTGATGGCGAAGGTGCTCGACGAGGCGAGGCGCGTTGAGGGCTCGCTTCTCAACTAGTTCACGCAGCGTGCCGTTCGCAAGCGCCACCTTGACCGCCGCGATTTCCCCTTCCCAAGCGGCCAACTGGTCAGCCATCTCAGCACTTTCACCAACCTCTTCGAGAGGCTCCCGGGGTCCGGAGGCGGTAAGCAGCACATTCCGCACGGAAGCCTGCTGAGCCCGCGACAAGTCGTGTAGATCGACTCCGAACCAGGTCAACAAGGCCAGATTGTCCGGCCCAGAAATTCCAGGGCACCAAATCAACGACTGCGGGAAGCGTGTACGCAACAGCGCCAAGGCGCGCACCAACCGTCCGGGATGACCCGCGATCTGCATCGCGTCGACCAGTACAATGAACTCAGGATGAAATCCATCCTCCATCAGTGTCGGGTCATGGCGCAGCGACTGCCAGGAAACCGGCATCAAACCGCTCCGTTCACTCCCCCTAACTCCGGTATCCGCCTCCTCCAACGTCGGTGGCAGAACATGCTGCATCTGCGCCTCCCACCGGGGCTCATCATCATCGAATGGGACCGTGATGTTGGCGCGGCCCGTCAGTGTCATGGAGGGGGGGAGTGTGGAACTGTCGTATTCGAGGGTGAAAGGTGCGAGCGCAACCTCGGGGGAGAGCGTTTCCAACTCTTCTGGGGTGACCAACAGGGCGGGGGTCTTCGCCTTTGGAGCGGACCTGTCTCCGAGCGCAATGGAGCGGGCGTGTCTCACTCTTGAGGCGACTGTGCGGCCCAGTGTCGTGTCGGTCACGATGCGCCCGACCTGTGCGCTATAATTGAATGATTCTAAATGGGGAGGGCGAGGGGAGAGCCCCATGCAGCGGAGATTAGTCCCTCTTCTGCTAGCATCTTTGATGCTACTTTCAATACCGTTCACAGTCTCTGCATCCAACACCCAGACCACTCACTCCCAAACTCAAGTCGTGATGAACTCGGGAGATACTGAGTGGAACATTAGCGTAGCAGCGCGTGCAGGCCCATTCTTCGTGTCTGTTGACTGCCCTTCGTTAGGAACGGAATGCCAAGAGCTGGACCTCACAGTGACCGACGGCGATGGGACCACCTTCTCCACCTCCGGATGGTTTCACCTCGAGTTGGATGGAACGATTGGCTTTGGTGACCTCTCAGTGGTCGTCACCAGAGAGTCGGGGCCAAGTCAGGTCCTCGATGTTCGCATCCTCGTCCTCGACCCCCTCAATGGCGAGTTCGGTGACGCTCCGGCCGCTCCACCGATGCCAGGCGAGGACGCTTCGACTTGGCCTTCGATCACTCCCACCACATGTGGGAATCTTACGACCTGTGTCGGCTCCATGTACGCCACCACGGTGGGGCTAGCCGCCTGGTGGAATGGAACGATTGACAGCCCTGATGACTCGGACGCCATCAGGCTCGAAGGCGACAGCGGTGACCTTGTCCAACTTAGAGTGGTCGGAGTCACTGGCGCCATCTCTGTGGAAGTGTGGGAGCGCACTGGAGACCAACTGAACATGGTTGAATCGGAAACCTACCATAACCAGCCCAACCTGACCGCTCCGCCGAGCCTGTTTCTCGAACACAACCCCGACTCCGACCTATGGGTGGTGGTGAATTCGGTGGATTCAGAGACGGGGCTCTACTCATTCATCGTCGCTGGTCGCTCAGCTAGTGATGAGACGGAGTACGGAGAGACTCCTGATTCGCCCTGGTCTGGACCCATTTTCTCTGGCTCTGAAGTGTCGCTGAGTGGACACCTGACATCTTCGGATGAAGGTGACTCAATTCGACTGGAGGTGGGCTCACGCTCACAACTCTTCATCGGATGGGCCGCATATTCCCGTGTTGACGTCCAGTTGCACGCACGGGTCGGGACATGGCAACTCATTGAGTCGTGGGATGGCTCACCGATTGACGAGTTCAACACAGGAACTGCAATGGTCACCTTGCCTGAGGGGGCGGATGCAGCGGCAATCACCTTCCTCAACGCCACCAAGCCGAATATCTGGTATCTGCAGGTGGAGAAACTTGGCGCAGCAGATGGATACCTCTTCGGCGATGCAAACGACGACTATCCAACAGGCCAGGGAACCGGGCCTTACGCCTCATATGTTGGTGAGTCAGGCACCATCGCTGGCTCTATCGGGGGAGACGACAACCGTGATGTCTTCCTCATCGCCCGGGAGGATGGGTTTCCGGAGCGGAGTTGGCTGGGTGCGACCTTGGCGGGCGAAATGGGCTGTTGCACTGTTCGGGTGGTCCAACTCAACACCTCCCTCTACTCTCCTTGGCCGGTGATGGCACAAAACGAGACTTTGCTCTCGGGACAGCAGGCGAGCGTCGGCATGGACCTGCCACATGGCTACCACCTGCTGGTCGTTGAATCCAATGGAAGTGAAACGGTCGACTACACGCTGAACTGGGGTTGGGCTTCCCCAGATGGGGCTGGTGAAGTTGACGATGAGAATGGGCAGGGCAACTGGATTGACTATCGCGAGCGGGCAAATTCGTTCTACATCTTCATCGGCTTCGTGCTGCTCTCACCGTGGCTCGTCATCGCCTACTGGCGCTGGCGCGATGGCGGCGTGTTGCAACTTGAGAAGCATGAGAAGCGCAGACTGCGGCGGCTGATGCAGCGGTTGGTTTCTGCGGACCCGACCGATGCTGACGACCCCAACGCGCTGCTTCACGCCCTCGAATCACTCGCCGACACAGATTGGCGGGCCTTGATCATGGAATGGGGTGAGCCGATTGTTCGCCACACGACTGATTCCCTCGACCTCGCGGTCTGGGACCTCGCTCCGAATGCGAAGGGTCGGACAGTGACCGTTGGATTGCGTCTCGGTGGAGATGAATGGACACTCGCCGCGGTTCGCTTCCAGGCGATTGAAGGGGCGGGATGGAAAGTCGGTGGAGTGACTCCAGAATCGCTGTTCGATGAGGATGAGGTGTTCCTCGGCGACCTGAAGGCAAACACCAACCGATTTCTGCGAATCGACCTTGAGGGCGAGGCACAGGGCTTCGACATCCTGCTGTCGGGACTTGTCGGCGGTAGTCCCGTCGCCGCAGTGCCGAGCAAAGCCGCCATTCTGGAAGAGGAGTGATTGAACCCGTTGCTCAGTGAGAGCGACGGCGCTCATCAGCTTCGCCACGGACGAAATCTTCGTAGTCATCTGGCTCAATGCTGATTTCACTCTGCAACTCCGATATCTGCCTCTTCAGCCCCTTGCTGATTTTCTTCGGTACATGCAGTTTGAGCAGCACGGTGATGTCGCCTCTACCCCTTCCGCGCGGGCGTGGGAAGCCCCGGCCATAGACCTCGATGGTCTCACCTGGGCGGGAGCCGGCAGGCACCTTGATATCGAGGTTTGAGCCATCGATGTGAGGCAGACTGACCGTCGTACCGAGGAGAAGTTCCGGGTATCCCAAAGGAAGTGCCATCAGCAGGTCTGAGCCGTCTCGCTCGAACCAATCGTGGTCTTCGATGTCGATTTGAATGTACAAATCACCTCTCCTACCGCCTCCGCCACGCGCAGGCTCGCCCCGCTCGCTCAGGCGGAGTCTAGTACCGACTGAAACTCCCTTTGGCACTGCGAACCGAATCTTTTGCACCTTGCGCTCCGACGCACCCCCCTTGCACGATTTGCAGGGGTCTGTGATGGTTCGGCCCATCCCGCGGCAATCCGGGCAGTCGCCGACCACCTGTTGCACGAACGGGCCGATCTTGCGATGCTGGGTGACCCGTCCCGCACCTCGACAGATGTTGCATGTCTGCACCCCTCCTGGAGTGGCCGAGCCTCGGCCATCGCAGTCACCGCATGGAACTTTCAATTTCGCTTCGAGTTCTTGGTCACCGCCGGTGAGCACCATCTCGAACGGGATGGTGTGGTGAATCATCACATCGTTTCCGCGGTTTGAGCGGCGACCCCCTTGCGAACCGAACATCGAGGAGAAAACCGACTCGAAGCCGCCGCTGAACAAATCGTCAATCGAGATGTTCACGCCATCGAATCCGCCCGGTCCGAATGGCCCGCCACCGGGCTGCTCGTGGCCGAAGGTGTCGTAGCGCTGCCTCTGGTCCGGGTTGGAGAGGACTGCATACGCCTCTTGGATTTCCTTGAATCTGTTCTCAGCTTCCGCATCGTCGGGATTCTTGTCTGGGTGATTTCTGCGAGCCAGAGTGCGGAACGCCTTCTTGACCTCGGCAGCGGTCGAATCGCGTTGTATTTCGAGGACTTCGTAGTAGTCTCGCTTGGCCATTGAACACCCTCTGTCGCGTCGCTGACAGCCCGACTGTTTTCAATACAGCGATGAGCAAACCTACACAAACAGAGCCTTTGAGTGAGTCGGTCAGGCTAAGAAGCCAGAGCACTTTGTGCAGTAGGTCGCCTTGAGTGCGTTTCTCGCCCCGCAGTCGATGCATATCTTGGCCCCTTTTCCGGTGAACTCACCACCGCCAGTGGAGGTCGCCAACTCTTCCACGCCCGGGTCCGCCTCGGTTCTGCCAGCCGCCGCTCTGTCGCCGCCGTAGATGCTGTCGTAATCTTCCTTGACTTCGGCAGTCACGGTTGGAGTGGGTTTTGGCTCTACCTTCTTGACAGCGACCGTCTCCTTGATTTTCTTAGCCCGCTTCTCGATGTCGGCCTGTCGCATGTCCTCCAATTTGTCCGACACCTGGTTTAGGAAACTCGACTTCTCCTCCCGCATCCGTTCCATGGTCTCGCCGGTGATGGCCGCCTCCGGGTCGATGTTGGTGTCACCGGACATTCGACTGGTCGAGCGCTTGACATGCTCCTCATCAATGAACAGGTGAACATCTGGCTCGCCATCGGATTTTTCGCCGCGCAGACTCCTCTTCTCAATCTCGTCGGTCTGCTTAGTGCGTAGTAGTTCTCTGTCGCGGGCGGTGTATCCCTCCGCATCTCGCTCTAGGCCGGCCATCGCCGCGTCCGCCTTCGACCAGAGGCCGCGATCCTCTGCTGCGTACGCCTTCTTGAGTCCCTTGATGCTCTTGGTGCGATGGTATTCGTGGTCCCGTACTGAGCGGGCGCGGCGGAACAGAATGAATCCGATAAGTAGGGCGGCTGCGTAGTATACGCCAACCTTCCACGAGGCGTCGATGAACTCCGAATAGGCTGGAACCATGCTGCTGAGAACTGCTGCGATTACTACCGGTGCGAGGAGCAATGCCCATGCATTCATCTCGTTCTTGTCGGCCATGTTCCCCTCACCGGGTCTTTGGAACCCCCTTTTATGATTGAATGTTGTTACCCGCTGAACTACTCAATGGGTACGCTCTAGTTCAATTGACTCGGTCTCTTGGGGCCTTTCCTTTTCTCAATAGTCCGTCCAACAGCCCGACACTGAAGGTGATGTGAAGCAGGACCAGCATTATTGGTATTCCGAGGACCAGCGAAATTTGCTTTCGCGTAATCGCTTC
>DAVI01000077.1:22675-22892 GCA_002505495.1 Euryarchaeota archaeon UBA59
ACTTCGAGGTCAGACCAGCACAGCCCTAGAGTAGCAAGAAGGCCAAGCCATGGGAGGAATTCGAGAATCGAGGCACGGCCCGCATCCTTGAGAAGGTGTTTCGTGCGCCAAAATCCGTAGCGGTGACCAAACATGAGCCATCCCCCAATCGTTGTGCGCTTCGCCATTCGGCAGTGCGACGCGTCCGACCTCCAGAGGGTCCACCCCTCGCCCTCCA
>DAVI01000053.1:0-147 GCA_002505495.1 Euryarchaeota archaeon UBA59
GCAGGCACCTACCTGTACCACGACTTGGTAAACGGCAACGAGGGTCTTGGGAAGGGGCTGCACGGGGCATTGATTGTGCGCGACGGAGTTACTGAAGCTGACCATGAGATTGTCGTCATCATGGGCGAGTACCAGCCCGAATACCAC
>DAVI01000053.1:284-4068 GCA_002505495.1 Euryarchaeota archaeon UBA59
GTCCACGGCCATCGATGGTTGGACGGCGGCGAAGGGCGTCCCATCGACAACAAGTTCCTGAGCCCACATTCCGCTGTCTACCACCCGTCAGTGGAGGCGCCGGAGGGATTCGTCGGCCTTTCGAGCGCGTTGGCGAATGACGTCGCCGTCTTCGACATCGAGATGGAGGCCGCCGGCGAGTGGATGTATCACTGCCATGTCTACGACCACATCAACGCCGGGATGATGGGTCATCTGTCTGTGGAGGAGGTTCACTGATGGACGAACAGGGAGCCACACCGCTCGTCTCGGGGAAGGTCATCGCCTTCGTGCTTCTGCTGCTCTTCGAGTTGTTCACCCCCTCGATCTTCCTCGACTTCGCCTCCAGTGATCCCGCAGAGTCTGAACAGTTGGGCCACCTCGCCCCTCACGACGGACCGCAACTACTCTGCAATCTCCCTCCGGGCAATGATGTGAGAAAGTACGAACTGGTCGCCCAGGCAACCGACTGGGAGATATCCGAGGGTCATGTAATCCCGATTTGGACCTTCAACGGCTCGGTTCCCGGCCCAACCATCTGCGCTCGGGTGGGTGACACCATCGAGCTCACCCTGACTAACAGACTCTCCACCATCGCCTCGTTCCACGCCCACGGCCTCGCCTTTGACCCAGATAGTGACGGCACCTTCCTCTCAAACTCATTCGTTCCTCCCGGCGGCTCTAGGACCTACTACCTCGAAGCGAGGCCAGACTCGGTCGGGACTTGGGCGTACCACGACAGTGTGGCCGAGTTGGACGAGGAGCCGTTCATTCCCGGCGTTACCATTCCGGAGAGTGGTGAGGGCATCGAGCGAGGCATGTACGGGGCCATCATCGTGCTCGGCGGCGAGGAGGAGCCTGTCGACCACGAGGTCCTCCTGTTTCTGGGAGATGTCGGACCAGAAGTGACTCGTCAAGGCACACTTGAGGTCATCAACGGCAGGGCTGCGCCACTAACCCCCGAAATCACGCTGGAGGAGGGTGAGAGAGTTCGCTTCAGAATCATCAATGCGGGTCCTAATGACGCCCACGATTTCTATGTCAGTGGCCATCTGCTGGAGAATGTTCACAACGAGCAGGTGGTGAACGGCAGTGTCTCGTTCGAGGAGTTGTCCTCGGTCTCGCTAGGCTCACTCACCTTCGGAGACTGGGTCATGACTGCTGGCTCGGCTGGCACCTACTCCTACTCGTGCAGCGTCCCTGGGCACAAGGATGCCGGGATGCACGGAATCTTGAGAATAATTTGAGGAGGCTGGTTAATGATCGAAGTTCTTTGGATGGCAATACTGCTGGGTCTCTATGTCGGCGTCGTGCCGGTGTACCTTGGAATGCTTCCGCTCAACAGGCTGAAGGCGCTGGATGACAGATGGATGACCTTCCTTCTCGCCTTCACGGTGGGGGTTCTCTTCTTCCTTCTCATCGACCTCGCGGCTGAGTCGTTTGAGGGGGCTGACGGATTCATCGCAGCGATGCAGGTCGCTGACACCAGTTCTGGCACCATCCCTACCATCGACCAGGCCATATTTGACCTACTCGGGCTCGGACTTGCGCCGTACGCCGGATACGCAATCGCGGTTTTCGGGCTTGTCGCCGGGTTGCTAGGGCTGGTATTTGTGGATGAGAAGGTCCGCAGCAGGTCTGACACGACTGGCAACGAGGCGCTCGCTTGGCTCATCGCCATCGCAATCGGTCTGCACAACATGGGTGAAGGGCTCGCTGTAGGAATCGCAGTGAGCGTCGATGCCTCTACCATGGCTGCCACGCTGATAATCGGATTTGCGCTGCACAATCTCTCCGAGGGTATTGCAATCATTGGACCACTTGCCAGAGGCGGCGAGAGTCTCGATGTGAAGAAGTTGGTCGGGCTTGGGGCTGTTGCAGGCGGGCCGTCCATCATCGGCGTCTTCATCGGACTGACATGGTTCGCCAACAGTCTGGCAATCTTCTTCTTCGCAATTGCAGCCGGCGCAGTGCTCTATGTCTGCATCGAGGTGCTGTCAGGAATCAGAGAGGGCGGCGTCAGGGTCAATCCGTGGTCACTTCACGGCGGTGTCCTCGCCGGTCTTCTCGTGATGTACCTCACCAGTCTGTTCGTCGCCCTCTGAGATGACGCTCAAGAGAGTGCGGAGATTGCATCCTGTAGTGCCGTGAGGTCGTCCTCGGAGTCGAGGTTGAGGTGCAGGTGCTCATCGACTACGTTCATCCTCATCGGATGGGCGAGGTAACGTAGCGAGACATCTGGCTCGGCGTTCAGAATCGTACCTAGTTCCTCCATCGTCAGAAGCAGCGGGTGTCCACCACGGCCATCCTTGGCCGGGCAGGCGCAGTGGTCCGCCTCTAGCAGCGCCGAGAGGGTCGAGTCGCTGAAGCCGGGACGGTCAACCGGAACCACGAGCAGTCGGAACTCCTTCGGAGTTCGCTTGCTGTCGAGAATCGCCTTGATGCCACATTGCAGAGAGCCGGTCCGTCCACTATCGGGGTTTGGATTGACCACTATCGCCCGTCCGGGAAGCGCCAGCATGATGTCGACGACCAACTCCTGTCTCGTCACCACGATCGTCTCAACACCAGCCGCCTCGAGGCGCTCGACGAGCCAGCGCACCAGCGGCATCTCAACTCCGTCTACTGAGAGGGAAACCAAGGACTTCGGCTGGCCAAGGCGTTCGCTGCCGCCTGCCGCGAGAACCACCGCACGGGCTGGCCCCATGGCTTGGGAAGCCTACGGTGGTAGTTCATCAGCAAATCGGTGGGGGGTTGCGAAAAGTGAACGGCGGTGTTCAGAGGTCGCGAGTGATTTCTCGACCGATGATTAGCCTCTGTATCTCAGAGGAGCCTTCGTAGATCTGCATCACCTTCGCCGCCCGCATCAAGCGCGCCACGGGATACTCCTCCGTGTAGCCGAAGCCACCGAAGATCTGGACAGCCTCGATGGTCGCCTCAGTAGCTATGTCCGCAGCAAATCGCTTGGCGTGGGCGGCCGCTTCGGTGTTGCTCTCCCCTTGGTCGGCCAACCATGCAGCTCGATAGGTGAGCAGCCGAGCCGCCTCGATGTTGGTCTTCATGTCGGCGAGTTTGGCCATTATCATCTGGTGGTTGAAAATTGGTTGACCGAAGGTTTCCCGCTCCAGCGAATATGCGAGTGCGTATTCGTAGGCGGCTCTCGCATTTCCCACCGCGTGGGCGGCCACGCACGGTCGCGAGAGGTCGAATGCGGTCATCGCGTTGAACCAGCCGTTGCCCTCTTCGCCACCGACGAGATTTTCGATGGGAACCCGCACATCGTCGAAGTTGACCGAACGGGTGTCGGAACAGCGCTGCCCCATCGTGGACTCCTTCTTCCCAAGGCTGACACCCTCCCAATCGGATTCTACGATGAAGCCGCTCATCCCCTTGTAGCCAGCCTCCCTGTCGGTGTAGGCCAGCACGAAGAACCAGTCAGCGTAGCCCGCCCCGGTGATGAACATCTTTGTGCCGTTGAGGATGTAGTGGTCGCCATTCAGTACAGCGTTTGTCTTGATTCCTTGGACATCGCTGCCCGCCACGGGCTCGGTCACGCAATATGAGCAGTTAGCGCCGTCGTTCACCAACGCTCCGAGATACTTCTGCTTCTGTTCCTCGGTCCCGCCGGTGATGATGGGTGCCGCAGTCAGGCCACTCGCATACGCCGCCGTAGCGAATCCCGGGTCCCCCCACGCCAGCTCCTCCTGGACCAACACCTCGGTGAGGATGTCGAACTCCATGCCCCCGCACGATTCTGGGACGTGCA
>DAVI01000053.1:4206-5144 GCA_002505495.1 Euryarchaeota archaeon UBA59
AGTTCGGTCTCAGCGAATTCGTGGGCTAGGTCGCGCAGCATCTCCTGCTCTTCGGAGAGGGTGAAGTCGACCATGGAGCGGCGAGTGGTCGCTCACCTTTACCATTCGCCTATCGGCACCGTCCGCCCGGGGAGATGTGAAACATGCGTTTCGTCAGATGGAGCCATACAGCAGGAACAGGAAGACCGCGTAGCAGCCTATGAGAATCACGCCCTCAGGGCGGTTGAACTTGAAGTCGGTCCACATGAAGACCAATGCAAGGCCCGTGCAGAACAGGGTTGCAGGAATGATGAGTCCGTAGAACAGCGCGGTGTCGGAGACGACGATTGGATTGATGATGGCGGCGATGCCCACAGAAAGCATCGGGTCGGTGATGTTTGAGCCGATCAGAGTTCCAACTGCAATTCCGGTGCTGCGCCGCGCCGCCAGCAGGGCAACCGCCAGTTCAGGGAATGAGGTACCTATCGCAGAGAGAGTCGAGCCGACGGCGGCGGAGGGTACCCCCATCTCGATGGCAATTCCAGCAGCCGAATCAATCACTCTTGCAGACGCGAACATTGCGAGTCCAAGACCTATCATCAGCATCACGAAATATGTAGTAGTCGTCCATGTGATGCGTCCTCCAGGTTCTGCCCGTATGTCTTCAAGGACCTCGAATTCCTCAGTCCGAATCTCGTCCCGATGTTGAATCAGGTAGGTGATGTACATCACATAGAGTAGGCAGAGGAGCGCCCCTTCTAGCCGATTTAAGTCACCGTCAACGAGAATCAGCATTGAGAGCAGCATTACCGCGAGGAACATCATGAGGCCATCACGGTGGATCCAAGCAGGGCGAATCGAGAGGGGTCGGACGACCACCACGAGGCCGAGGATGAGGGTGATTTGGACGAGCACAGAGCCGAAGATGTTGCCCAACGCAAAGTCGGTCGCACAGTCCG
>DAVI01000053.1:5282-5718 GCA_002505495.1 Euryarchaeota archaeon UBA59
TTGGCGGGCCAACCCCTTGGCCCCTTCGACGAAGAAGTCGGCGGAGGTAATGAGAAGGCCGATTGCCAGCAGCAGGAGGAAGAGGCTGACGGCCATTCCACCGAGGCTGGTCTGTTCTGCGGTGATGGTCTGGACGCCGAGCATGGCGAGAAACAGGGAGGCGATGACCAGCACTTGATTCCACAGGAATAGACTGAGGATACCCCGTGCAGTCTGAGGTTCCGGGACGGTTTCGATGGCCTCTACAGGTGCAGAGGATGCAGTTTCTCCCGCTTCGGGGGCGCCGGCCGCGTCGTCACCACTCATCGCTCAAACCCAGCCGCCGCTCCAACCGTTACCAAATGACAGTTCCCCCGTGCTCGTCTTTGAGCCGCACAAATGGTTTCAATCGATTCAACGGCAAAACCGCTGAAACCCATTAGGTGAAGGCGAGAAC
>DAVI01000053.1:5957-9134 GCA_002505495.1 Euryarchaeota archaeon UBA59
GATTCAACGCAGGTTGCGGCGTCGAATGGCAGTATGGTTCTCAAATCGACCACTTCGACCTCTTTACCCTCTGCAGCCATGACAGCTGCGGCCTTGAGCGCAACGTGAACCATGGCGCCCCAGGTGATGACCGTCGCATCTCTTCCGCCGCGCATGATTTGGGCTCTGCCAATCTTGTAGGTGCCTTCCCCGCTGTCTAGGTGAGCGAGTACCGACTCCTTGTCGAGTTCCTGATTGATGTTGTCACCCCAACCGGTCTTCCCGCCCCTCAGCCCATACATCCCGAGGTGTTCTAGGAAGATTACCGGGTCGTTCAATGAGGATGCTTCGACTAACAGGTCGTAGGCGTCCTGAGGCGTCGAGGGGAAGCAGATGATGAGCCCCGGGTCGTTGATGAACCAAGACTCGATCATGTTGGCGTGGAACGGACCTGAACGGGTCTTTGCGCCGAGAGGGATTCTGACTACTAGTGGAACCTCAGCCCCCCACCTCCACCGGAGTTGGGCGGCGTTGTTAATCAGCGGATTCATCGCTAGTGCGGCGAATCCTCCGAACTGAATCTCTGCTATCGGTCGCAGGCCACCGAGTGCGGCGCCTGTCGCCGAGTGGATGATGATCGCCTCAGATAGAGGCATGTCGAGCAGCAGATCGGAATGGCCCGCCACCTTGAGTGGAATATTCATCCCAAACGCACCAGAAATCTCCATGTCCTCACCCATAAAGAGAGCCGAGCGGCCGTAGCGCTCGGCGATTGCAACCATTCCCTGCTGGATTGCCCGACTGTAGGTTGAGGCACCACTCTCCTCCGAGAATTCGATTGCCAGTTCCCCCGGAGCGAGTTGGTCTACCGCCGTCACTTGACCGGCCGCAGCATCTTCATCCTCCGCTGAGCCGACTCCCCGCATCCTGGCAAGTTGGTCAGCGTGGGTTCCAGCGTCGTGAATGCTAGTAATTCCCTTTCTCACGGAGTCGCCTGTCGGCCAGGCCATCGCCTCCATTTCTGCACGGCCTGCATCCACGAAAGTCAGTTCCTCGGCTTCCATGGCGGCTATGGCATCCTCCTCAATCCCGAGTTTGATGAGCAACTCCCGGTGATTTGGAAGCGGGTCCTTTTCTGCCCAATAACTCAGTAGGTTCTTACTGACATATCCCGGTGGATTGCCGGTGTCGGCGCCGAGGTAGAGGTCGTCATGATGGTGGGCGTGGCCACAGCCGCGCATCGTCTCCACATGAAGGAGAGTCGGCCCTCCACCTTCCATGGCAAACTCCCTTGCAATTGCTATAGATGAGTAGTATGCGGCGGGGTCGGAGCCGTCAATCGCCCACGAAGGTAGACCAACGGCTGACCCCTTGTCAGCCCAAAGTTCAGCGTTGTTCTGGTGCTTGGGGAAGGTGTCTAGGGCAATCTGATTGTTCTGGATGACATAGCAGATGGGTAGCCCTCTCGCACCTGCGAAGTTCAGCGCCTCCCAGAATTCCCCACTGCTGCTGCAGCCCTCGCCAACCGGGGCGAGTTGGAATCTTCCGATGTCGAGGCGCTGGCTTGCGAGTGCGATTCCTGTAGTCGTGGCAGAAGCGATTGGGAGGGGGGCGGTTGGAGGTAGTATCCCGAGACTCCAGTTGCCGATGTGCAGATCTCTACCCCCGGCACCTTCGTGGCCACCGTGCATCAGTGAGCCCGCCTTGCCCATCTGCGCGGCGAATATCTCGGTGGGGGTCTGACCCATCGCAAGGGCGAGCCCCATATCCCGAATCATCGGAGCGACGATGTCTGCCTCGTGCCTATGGCCGACCGGTTGGTCGACGGCTCGTTTGAGCGCACTCGCGCATGCAACCACTGCCTCCTGCCAAGTTGAGCGGAACCCCTTGCCGCCAAATGTGCCTCCGTCAGGAGTTGGAACGCCATTCGTGGAGAGGTCCTTCAGATGCTCATCGACAAGACGGGTCCGAGTCATCATCCGCTGCCATTCAAGTCTCTGCTCATCAGTGATGGACTGAGCATGTGCAATTCGGCGAAGCGCCAATCTCAAATCAACTGCGAATCGCGTAGTTCGTCTGGTAAGATGCGCAGCCCCGCTTCGCCGCGGGAGGACCTCGGAGGAGGCCACACCAGAAGTCAACTCTTCGTCGGCTCGCTGTTCGAGATTATCACATATAGCGCCGACCAACTTCTCGCTGAAAGCGTGGTACTCCTCGCCATCCCAACCATTTGTCCCGCCTACCACTTCATCCCACACGAAGGCGACTACGCGCAGGTGACCATCGTGCTTCTCAGCGATGAATCGGAGTATTTCGGATCGGGCCTCCCGTGCAGCCAAGGGGAAGGTGAACTCAAGGTGGATTCGGGGGGTCCAGTCAGCACCGTAAATCGGCGGCATCTCAGACTGCTCAGCCAATTCTTCCCCCTCCTATGATTGCCAAACCAATTCAGTCTTCGGATTCTGGCAGGAATCCTTCCAGAGCCTCTTTAGCGTCACGAGAAAGAGTGACCGCATCTTCAACTCGACTTGAGAGCGTCGTGTCGGCAAGACGGCCCGGGATTCCAATCTCCCAGAGGAGTTCGTGGATGAGTTCGAGAGTTCGAACAGCCATGTTGAGGGCGTCAGGGTCGGTCGGTATCAATCCGGTTTCCTCGGTGAGGATGACAATCTCGTCGGGAACTTCGGTCAAGACGGAGTCCATCGCCACTTCAAGTGCTCCCTCAATACGCTTCGCCTGTTTGTCCAAGGCAACCTCCAACCTGCTGAGCCGCAGTTCCTCCTCGCCCCCCTCGTGCTCCTCGGTGGCGTCCAAGATGAGGGCGTCAAAAGCAGCCCGCAGAATCGTTTTCAGAGAGTCGGAGTCAAGGTTTTCGATGGATTCCAGTTCCTCGTCGATCTGTCCAAGTATCACTTGCAGGAAATCTTCGTCGAGCGCTTCCTCGCCCAACAACTCTTGCAGAATGGGGAGGGACCAAGAGGGGTCGCCAGCAGTCACCTGAATGTCAAAAAATCCGCCTTTTGAGCCCGTTGAAATGTCTGCTGGTGGTGGGACGAAGAGTTTGTTCGCGTGTTTTTGGAGTTGCATGAGGAGCCTGCTCATGTCGACCGGTTTTGAGAGCACCTCTGCAACTCCCGCCTGAGCGGCTGACATCAGGTAGTCTTTGCCAGGTTCCGTCGCGAGGATGACAACTCTGCA
>DAVI01000053.1:9323-11405 GCA_002505495.1 Euryarchaeota archaeon UBA59
GCGAGCAGGTTTCGCCGCCCCTCGGTCTCGTCAGCCACGATGACAGTCGCCATTCAATAAGTTCCGTGAAGCGGGGGTGACTTCAACCTTCAGCAACTCAATACTTCGGAACCGTGGAATCGACGAGGTCCGACCAGGCGTGGACGCCACCAGCAAGATTCAGCACATCCTTGCTGAATCCGGACTGTTTTAGGGCGAAGGCGACCATCATCGAGCGCTGGCCGGTGCGACAGTAGACGACGATGTCCCTGTCCTTGGGAATCTCACCGAGATGGCTCAGAATCTGGCTGTGTTCAACTCTCAGGTCAGTATCGGGGAGGCTGACGATGGACTCCTCCTCGGGGCGCCTGACATCGAGAAAGAACGGCTGCCAACCAGCCTTGCGCCGAGCCACGAATTCGTCCGGCGATATGTTGCCCGCCCCTCCGATTCCGAACATCTCCTCACCTGCCGCTCCGTCGACCGAAGCTCCCTCTATGCCAACGCTGGTCGGCACCTCGCAATAAGCATCGAGTTCGACGAGTTCAGTCACCGGGACTCGCTCTGGGTATTCGCCGACCATCAAAGTGCGGAACTCCATCCCCTTCGCATCGTATACGAGCAGCCTACCGGAGAGAGTCTCACCGATTCCAAGTATCACCTTCAGTGCCTCAGTAGCCTGAATTGAGCCAACCACGCCCGGAAGGACACCTAGAACCCCGGCCTCAGCGCAGGATGGCACGGCATCGGGTGGAGGGGGGTCAGGGAAGAGGTCTCGGTAGTTGGGGCCGCCTTGGTGGTTGAACAGGGTGACTTGGCCCTCGAATCGGAAGATGCTTCCGTAGACCCATGGAATTCCAAGGATTTCACAGGCGTCGCTGACCAGATAGCGGGTCGGAATGTTGTCGGTTCCATCAAGAATCACATCATATCCGTCAAGGATTTCAAGCGCGTTCGAGATGTTGAGCCGAACCTCGTGCACCTCCACTTCCACCTCTGGATTGACCTCCTCCAGCCGCGTCTTCGCTGACTCCACCTTCGGGATTCCCACGAAGGGGGTTCCATGCACAATCTGCCGTTGCAGGTTGGTTGCGTCGACAAGATCGTCGTCGATGATACCGATGCGGCCGACTCCCGCTGCTGCGAGATAGAGTAGGGCTGGGCTGCCGAGACCGCCGGCGCCGATGACGCAGACGCTTGACTGCTTGAGTTTGAGTTGCCCTTCAAGACCGACATCTGGCAGCATGATGTGGCGGGCGTAGCGAGCCCGCTCGTCGGCTGAGAGGTCGCTCATCAGTGGCGCGAGAGGTCACTCGGATATCGCCCTTCGCTCAGTAGCCACCGGATGCGAGCATCAGAACGCCCAGCCCAACATAGATCACAATTACCACCGCTGTGAGCCCAATCACTATCCATGAGATGACCATTGCAGCTTTCGCATTTCCAGCATCCGGGTGGCCGGGGTATTGATTGGTGATGGTGAGTGCATTATTGGCGACAATCAAGGCAGGTATGGCCAGGCAGATGCCACCGCAGAATAAACTCAGGATAGCAAGAACCAGTGCAGTGGTTGCAGAGGTAGCGGGTGCTCCCATCATTGGATTACCCATTCCAACTACTGGCTGAGCCATGGTCGGTTGACCGATTATCATCTGTTGAGGTGGTTGCCCATACTGCGGTTGAGTTGGCCCAGGTTGTCCGTACTGCGGTTGTGTTCCGCCAAACGGCGTTCGCTGGGTATGCGGAGGAACACCCGGCTGCATGGCTCGCCCAACTCAAATTTTGTTATTACTGTGACTAATTGACGGCAATGCTACGGCCGCCATCAACTAGACCGTTGTAGTGAATGACACGAATGTCAATTTGACAAGGCTGTGAACAGATGTCCACATCGTTTTCGGAAAGCCAGATGTACTCACCAATTTCCCAACTGTATACATCATCGCCTGTCTCTTGTGAAATGCTACACGCTTCGGTTTCTCCAATGGCACAATTGTATACATTATCACCGACTAAGAGCATTATTGAGATATTATTCCACTGGAAGTTCCCTTTATCACCGTACATGCGCAATAACATGAGGGTGTCATTGGTTTCTGAGCC
>DAVI01000053.1:11525-12105 GCA_002505495.1 Euryarchaeota archaeon UBA59
CATACTGATTGATGATAGTTCCCCATCATCTGGGAATTGGTGAGAGTTCTCTAGTGAGCGTTCTCTTCGAGCCACTTCTCGGCGTCGATAGCCGCCTCGCAGCCCATGCCAGCGGCGGTCACCGCCTGCCGGTAGCGTGTGTCGACGACATCCCCGGCAGCAAAGACGCCGGCAACTGAGGTCATCGTGTACTCGTGTGGGATGATGTATCCCGAATCGTCGACCTCGATCTGTCCCTCAAGGAATCCGGTGTTCGGCTTGTGACCAATGGCGATGAAGGCGCCTGAGCAGGCTATTTCGTGCTCGCTGCCATCTCTCGGGTCTTCCAACAAGGCACCGGAGAGGCCCTTTTCGTCGGAGAGCCAGCGCTTGACAGTCTTGTTGGTCTGGATGTCGACCTTCGGATTCGCCACCGCTCGGTCGTACATCACCTGAGAGGCACGGAAGTATTCTCGTCTATGGAGTACGGTCACCTTGCTGGCGAAGCGGGTCAGGAAGTTCGCCTCCTCCATCGCTGAATCGCCACCGCCAATCACCACGACCTCCTCGTCTCGGAAGAAGAAGCCGTCACAGGTGGCGC
>DAVI01000053.1:12286-13851 GCA_002505495.1 Euryarchaeota archaeon UBA59
TTCCAATCCGAAGCGCTCCGCCTGCGCTCGTAGCTCGACCATCATCTCTGGCCCTCCGATGCCCTCTGGGTAGCCGGGATAGTTCTCAATGTCAGAGGTGAGCATCAGTTGGCCGCCCGAGGCGTAGCCGGCGAACATCAGTGGTTCGAGCATGGCGCGGGCTGCGTAGAGGCCCGCTGTGTAGCCGGCGGGGCCCGAGCCGATGATGATTACGTTACGCACTCCCTCGCTCATCAAACCGCTCGGGTAGCCGGGGAGTCTTGAACCTTGAGAGCGAGTACATTCACTCTAGCATCCGAGCAACCGCTTGGATTGCGGCTCGCGCGTGCGATTCGAGGCGAGGGCCGATGTGCTCAGGCTCGGCGCCAGGACCGATGATTCCGAGGCCGATCGGCTTGCCAGTCTCCAACTGCAGTCGCACGATTCCGTCGATGACTGCGTTTCCCATGGCCTCGCCGTGCTGCGTCTCGCCCTTCTCGATGATTCCGAGTGCTGCGGCAGCGTCTATGTTCTCGTCGGCCAACAACCGCTTCAGCGCGAGTGGCGCCTCCATGCTGCCGGGCACCCAGACTACCTCGGCTACCTGAAGTCCCATGACGACCGCTTCAGCGCGTGCGAACTCAAGCATCCGTTCGACTTCGGTCTGGTGGAATTCTCCACAGACGATTCCGATTCTGGCGCTCACTGGTTCACCCCATGCATTCGCTCGGTGGTGTCCACGGTGGCCACGGTCTGGCTGTCGAACTCAATGTTGAGATGAGCTCCCACGCCCTTTCCAAGGATGGTGGTTCGCTGCAGAGTTTCGGGGATGAGATGGACATTGAAAGTGCTGGTTTCGGCGTCGGTCTGGCCTACCGTGAGGCTGATCCCGTCGATGGAGATGAAGCCCTTCTCAAGGATGTAGCGCATCCATTCTGCATCGACTTTAAGTCGCAGGTCGTGGACCCCATAATCGCTTACCAGTTCAACGATTTCACCGGTGCAGGAGATGTGCCCGGAGAGGATGTGTCCACCCACTTCGTCACCGTATTTGAGGGAGCGCTCAAGGTTCAGTTCCAGCCCGGTTTTTGCCTCGCTGAGGGTGGTTAGCGTGAGGCTCTCCTGGATGACATCGAAGATCAGTTCGTCACCCTCTGCCGACACTACCGTCAAGCAGACTCCGTCCACTGCAACCGACTCCCCGCCTAACAGACCGGATGAGAAGCCCCTTGGTGCTGTGACCGTGAGCCGCATCAGGTCCCCTATCATGTCGGAGTTTGCTACGGTGCCGACTGCGCGGATGATTCCTGTGAACATCACTGGTCGCCCCCGTTTTCATCTCGAAGTTTGAGGATTCGCTCGATGATTTTGCGAGTGCCGTCCAAGTCATCACTCAACCCCTCGACTCGCGTCACCTTGATTTCGGACTTCCCACGCCGGGCGAGTTCCTCCTTGATCCACGCTTCTGCGTGGTCTTGGTCGTAACCGAGTGCGATGACATCGGGATTCACCTCGTCGAGGATGTCGAACATCGATTTTGAGGGTGGGCCGCCGATGATGGCCTCATCCACCGGCTTTAGCGCCCC
>DAVI01000053.1:13874-19605 GCA_002505495.1 Euryarchaeota archaeon UBA59
AGATGGCCAGCGTGAAGCAGGTCGAAGACGCCAACTGCCATCACTCGGACCATTCCGCTCGCACCCGCCAATCACTCCACTCCTAACAAACTCACGCCTACTCAAAGGCGGACAAAAGATCCGCTCCCGTGAGGAAGGGAATGCCTCTCTGCTCGCCATACGCACGCGCACCCTCGACCGACAGGGCACGGTCGCCGTCTGGTTGCAGCATCTCTGCGCCAATCGTGCAGGGGACGATGCCGGCAAGCCGAGCGATGGCGACAGCCAATTCTGTGTGGCCCTGTCGATTCTCAAAGCCGCCGGGTGCTTCGCGGCAGAGTGGAATGTGTCCCGGCGTGCGGAACTCCGCTCCGAGTGCAGCAACCGCGCTCTCACTATCAGCCCCGTCGGCAAGCAGTTCTTGGGTCAGTTCGCCGAACCTGCGCGTGGTAAGAGAGCGGTCGTGGTCGGTGATTCCGGTGTAGGTTTCGCGGTGGTTGAGGGAGAGGGTGAAGGCGGAGCGGTTGTCGTATTGCAGGTCATTTGTCACCAGTGCGCCCAATACTGGATTCTCAGCCACCAATTCGGGGTGGGTGTGGATATCCTGCAGATAGGGAAGCCCGAACATCTCTCCCACATCGTCACCTATGGCGAGGAAAAGGAGGCCGCCACAGTCCTTTCGAAGTTGGCGCATCACCTCTGGAGTTGCGGCTGTTGCCGGCCACAGCAGGTCAGTCTCCTGCTCGCGGAAGTCTGAATCGAAGACTAGGACGGGTTCACCACGGCTGAAGGCGGCGACGGGGCGAGCGAGGGTCGATTCGCTCATGGCGCGCCCATCGAGCACTCGTTCTCAATGCTTCGCACCCATCACGCGAGAGAGGATTGGCTCGAGCGATGACTATTCATGAGATAACGGACACCCGCCGGATGGAGATTTACATGCGATTTGCTTCAGTTGATGGCAGATTAGCGGCTTTGCTGTTGGCATTATTATTCGCGCTAAGCGTTTTTTCATTGCCGAGCAGTGCAAACCAAAGTAATGGCACGAGCGCAGTACAGTTTGTCGATGTGAGCGCAGCCGTCGGATTGGCGGTCATCGACCCCGGCCCGGTTACCGATTGGGCGGCATATGGCCCAGGCATTGCTTGGGGAGACTACGACGACGATGGCGACCTCGACCTTTTCGTGACAGCTCGCTTCGATCAACTAGGCCTCGAATCCGAGGAGGCTTTGCCTGAAGGAAGCACACAAGCGGCAATCGATGCGGCAGTGGCTGAAAACTCAGTGGGCAGAACCCATCTCATGAGAAACGACGGAGGAGTCTTCACTGATGTGTCAGAAGAGGCAGGAGTTCTAATCCACAATTCGTCTGCAATCGGCGCCTCTTGGGCTGACTACGATGGCGACGGCGACATAGACCTCTATCTGTCAAATTTCGGCTTTGCCAACTTCGAGAACGTGTCGGATGGCACAGAAGGCGCGGACAACATCATGTTCCGCAACAACGGAGATGGCACCTTCACCGATGTAACCGCGCTAGCAAAAATCGGAAACCCAGGTCACTCAAGTGGTGGAATTTGGGCAGACTACGACCATGACGGTGACCTAGACCTATACTCTCTAAACGCAGGAATCGTCGATGAGCGGGATTTCCAGATCCGCACTGAAACCAACATTCTCTACCGCAATGAAGGCGACAGCAATGGCGACGGCGTACCTGAGTTCAGTGACCAGACCATCGAGGCTGGCAGGGTCTCAGGCCAAGACCTCAGCCCGTCTGAGGACTACATCCCCGCCATCGGTGCGGAAGTGACAATCCACGGGGCGGCTCCGGCGGGCCCCTCTGCGCAGGTCATCATTCAGAATGAGTTCGGTCTCTCGGGCGCAGGCACCGGAATCTCATGGGCTGGAATCTGGTTTGACTACAACAACGACGGCTGGGAGGATCTCTTCATCGCCTCCGACTTCGGAGTATCCCCCCTCTATCGCAACAACGGAGATGGCACTTTCACCATCGTAACCGCCGAAATGGGGATGACGCAACCGGGTACCGGAATGGGCGTTCATGCGGCGGACTACGATGGCGATGGCGACTTTGACCTGTGCCAGACCAACTTCGGTCCGAATTTCATCTGGAGAAACGATGGCTCCTCGTTCGAGAAGTTGTTGGATGCTGACATGCACATGAATGACAACAAGACGCCTATCGTCAATTGGGATTGCCACTGGCTAGACTACGATTTGGATGGAGATTTTGACCTATTCATCGGTGGTGGAAGCATCAACACATATGTCTCATTGCAAGAGAACACCCTGTTCCGGAATGACGGCAATGGGGTCTTTACCGACGTCACCGTGGAAGTCGGCTTGGGAGGGCACGACAAGGTGATGGGTGCTTCGATGGCGGACTACGATGGTGATGGTGACATCGACATCATGCTCGGGATTTCTAACGGGCCGTTGAAGTTGATGGAGAACAACGCAGCACAGGTTACTGGCAACGACTATCTGAAGGTCAAGTTGAATGGCGAATACTCCAACACGAAGGGAATCGGAGTTCTCGTTGAAGTCAAATTGAGTGATGGCAGGGTGTTAATTCAGCGCCCCTACGCAGGTGATGGATTCCTCGGCAGCAGCGATCCAATAATCCACTTCGGACTCGGTCCTGACGCTGAAATCGAGAAAGTTACTGTCTACTGGTCCACCGGCCATGTCCAGGTCATCGAGGAGGTTGCTGTGAACGCAGTTCTCTCGGTTGACGAGGAAGCGCCCGTAGCTGGCGGAAGCGAGCTCTTGAGTCGACTTTTGGTTGGCGTATTCGTTGCGCTGTTCTTCATTCTGCTCGCTCTCTCCTACAAGGCAGTCAATGTCGCCCCCGATGATGAGGGCTAGGCGAAATCAAGAGTGGGTTCAAGTAGGGCCAGCATTCACAATAAGGGTGCGAGGAAGATAGCGCATAGTTGACCTAGTCATTAGGAGCAGCGATGCGCGCAGCATTAACAATGCAAAGCGTTTCGGCCGAGAGGTCTGAGGTGATGGATGGGTGTCATTGAAGTTGGGTCCGGCGGGTGTTCCGCTATCATGCAAGGGGCGAACAATCGTCGAAGGAATGGATGATATTACGGCTCTCGGGCTTGAAGCGATGGAGATTCAGACTGTCCGAACAGTACAGCCGCAGCACTTCGATCAGTACTGGCAGGCGGGTGTCTTGTCGCACAAGACGGACATCGAGATGAACCTCCACGGCCCCTACTACGCTGAACTCCTTGGAGACAAGCGGCAGAGGAGCCGCTCGCTCTCAAAGATGGAGGCTGCAATCCAAGCGGCGAAGGTCATCAACGCCCGCCACATCACCTTTCATGTTGGTCCCTATATGGAATACTCCCGTGGCACCGCTGCCAACGAAAGAGTTGCCAACGTGATGGCCGGCGTGGTCGAGCGTGTCGGTGAATTATGGGGCGATAAGTCACTCGAGGAGGAGCATGTCGCATTCCCTTGGCTCAACGAGAGTAAGCCAGCACTTGTGGGTGTCGAGACCAGCGGCCGTCAGGAACTCTGGGGGACATTGGAGGAGGTACTCGAGGTCTGTAACCACGTCGAGGGGACTACTCCGGTACTCAACATGGCTCACCTTCACGCCAGGGGTCACGGCCGATTGAGAACGAGTGAGGATTTCGGAGAACTCTTCGATGAGGTCCGCGAAACGCTGGGTGGCAAGACCTTCTTCTGCCACTTCTCCGGCGTCGAACATCGGATGGGCAACGCCCTTCACTACACCCAAATCAAGAAATCCGACCTCAAGTTTGAGCCACTCGCCGAGTTCTTGGCCGAAGATGGCGATTGGCTCGATGTCACAATCATCTCCGATTCACCTCTGCTTGAGCATGATGCGATGTTCATGATGCAGCAGTACGAGCGCGCCAAGAACCGTCTGTTGGAGAAGCAGGCGCGAGATGAGCGGCGAATCAAATTGGCTCTTGAAGCGGGACTTTCCCCGGAGGAGCTGGCAGATCGAGAGGCTGCAGAAAAGGAGAAGCGCCTGAATTCAGAGAAAGATGCAAAGTCTGGGAAATCAAAAGCCGCCAAGCAAGCCGCAGATCCTCCCGCCAAGGCCAAGGCTACTGCTGCAGCCTCCAAGACCAAGGCTACTGCTGCAGCTTCCAAGACCAAGGCGTCGGCGAAGGGAAAGAACGACGACATCATGGATGTCGATGATGACTCCGACGATGCCGACGACATCTTTTGATGGAGCGGAGTTCCACTCTCCCAAATGACCACTTGAGGCACCTTCGGTGCCCTAACGGTGAAAGCCTCCGCTGAGAGGCATCGCTTCGATGAAAGAGGAGATGGAGTCGGTTAAGCAGAGGTTGGCGCCTCTGGTGAAGACTGACGACTTGGTTCTGCTCTCGGTGACATTACTCGCAATCGGCATCGTGGTCTACGATGTGTTGAACGACTTGCGGAACACCGCTCATCTGAGATGGCAACTGCTCGTGGTGCTTGATTTCGCACTCCTGCTATACTTCGTGAAGGTACTCGCAGACAAGCACTCAGAGGCTCATGACCGAGCGGAGTGGTGGCGGAAGAATTTCTGGCAGGTCATCGCGCTGTTCCCGTTATTGGGCACCGCCATCCCCGGATTGGGCTGGGTGGGCATCCTGCGGTTCCTCCTCTTGATTCCGGCCTTCACCGCCATCATTAGACTACTCAACGTCACGAGTTCCGAGAGTGTGTCGATTCAACAGCGAATCATGCATCTGTTCATCATCGTCTTCATGCTCAGTGCCGCGGGTGGCGTTCTTGCTCTATTGTTTGAGACTGAATATGAGCCTACCTGCATCGCAGATCCTGATTGTAGTGAGTCTGGAATGTTGCATACCATCGGGGATTCCATGTGGTGGGCGATTGAGACTGTCACAACGGTCGGTTACGGCGATTTCTATCCACATTCAACCGGCGCCAGAGTGATAGCAACGATGTTGATGTTCGTTGGAATAGGGTTGGTGGGTACTCTTGCGGCGACTCTCTCCCAACTATTCTATTCAGCCTCGCATGAGCGAGACCTCGAGACCGACCGGCTGCTGATTCGATTGGAGTTGCTCACAGATTTGCACGACCGGGGCGAATTGACCGATTTCGAGTTTGAGAAGGCGAAGCATCGGCTCAGCGAAGAGTCCGACGGCGCAGCCAGCAAGGCACGTGCGAGCAAACAGCCAAGGATTGCAGCATCAGACCAGAAGAGCGCTGCCATCAAGACGCGCGAAGAGCGCAAGGCGGAGGCGCGGCGACTGCTCGAGACAGTTGGCAACGGCGACGACTCTGAAGAGATTGAGTGACCTCCCAATTGAAAACGAGGACTCAGCCTCCTCCCCCCGATGGCTCAATCCGACCCGACAGGAGATTCCTCGATAGGCAGGGGCGGTGGTGGCGAGAGCGGGCCGGGCGAGTTTGTCCGTATCGGAGTGGTGACAGTCTCAGACCGTGCGAGCAGCGGCGAGTACGAGGACAGGAGTGGCCCAGCGGTGGTCGGTTTTCTCGAAGAGGCGCTCACATCACCTTGGGAAGTGGAAATCCGAGTGATTCCAGACGAGCAGCCGCTCATCGAGTCCACCCTCGTCTCACTGGTTGACGGGGGCTGTTCTCTCGTCATCACCACCGGCGGTACAGGCCCTGCCCCACGAGATGTCACCCCCGAGGCGACCGAAGCTGTCTGCGAGCGAATCCTGCCGGGCTTCGGTGAGCAGATGCGGGC
>DAVI01000053.1:19719-20014 GCA_002505495.1 Euryarchaeota archaeon UBA59
ATTCGCGGTTCAGCGTTGATTCTCAACCTTCCTGGTGCTCCTAAGGCGATTCGAGAGACCATTGACGAAATCTTCGCAGCCGTCCCCTACTGCATAGACCTCATCGGAGGACCGTACATCGAAACCGACCCCGAGGTCGTCGAGTCCTTCCGCCCGAAGCACGCTCGGCGCTAATCACTCGTCTTCTCGACGGCCAGCGGCGAGCCATGCCAGTGCACCAAGACTGGCCACAGCAGCACCAGCAGCACCAATCGCAGGAATGCCTTCATCAGGTTCTGTTTCAGGTTCTTCGTCA
>DAVI01000053.1:20243-21229 GCA_002505495.1 Euryarchaeota archaeon UBA59
CGGAGTCTGCCGAATTGGTCCATGATTGCCGCTGTAAGGGTCTCGCCAAGGGCGGAGTCGTTGAGGTGGTCCTCAGCCAATAGTCCGATTAGTGGGTCGATGTGGCCTGGTGAATCATAGATGGAAGCCAACTTCTGCTGGATATCAGTGTCTGAAGTGATGTTGCTCCAGTTGGTCACCGGCGAGAGTCCGTAGGCGACTCGGTAGGCGTTGTAGTCGCCGATGCCGTGGTCTCGGGCCCGCTGGATGTCGATTGCGCAGAGGTCCATTCCCCCAGCACCCGGGATTCCAAACAGTTGGTTCCGCAGGTCCTCGACGAACAACAGGTCGTCCTTCGCCTGGGTTTGGAAGGCGAGGCCACGCAGAGTGGGGGCAATTCCCCCTTCGTCGGTGATGGGAGCGGTCTCCCAGAATCCATCCTTCAATCTGAGATGGCCCTCAGGGATTGGGACTCTCGATTCGGTCATTCGCATCATCTGATTGCCAATCTGACTGTGGCCCATGCGGAAGGCAACCGTTGCGAACTCGTTGAACATCGTCGGCTCTACTGTAAGGTCTGGTCCCTCATACTCCGGCATGGTGATGCCGAGAGAGGGGAGGAACTCCTCGAAGGTGATGGCGGCAATCTCAGCCGCCACAATCTTCCGCGCGCGTTGGAATATCTGCTCGTCAGTCCAGTCCGGGTTTCGGTCCAAAATCGCGTCTGCCAACCTGTTGTGCTCACGAACAAACAGGGTGTGAATTGCGAGCAGCGCGATGTGCTCGTTGGCGCGAATATCACCGGCAACGAATTTCAGATTGGCACTGAAGCCACCAAATGACATACTAGGGGAACCCTCGCCACCGACGGGCAACAGGTCACCATGCTCGTGCCCGCTGACCTTCATTCGGCCATTCTCAAAGGTGCGAAGCCAATCGGAGCGGCCTTGGGATGAGCCGTAGACCGTTGAGCCATCAATCCACGAAGTGATGTTGTTCGGGTGCTG
>DAVI01000053.1:21380-21803 GCA_002505495.1 Euryarchaeota archaeon UBA59
GACTCCACCGCCTCCGTCGTACGCCCGTTAGAGGTCGTCGTGAAGTCGATCTCGTGAGTGATGAACTGGCCCCACAGCCAGTTGTAGTCGGAGAGCCCTCGCTCATCAGGAGTGACCCCCTCTTCTGCACACAGCAGGTTTGAGATGACCCGAGGGTTGGGCATGTCGGGGTGGGCGAGCGAAGAGGCATTATCACCGTGGGAGGGTGCGGTTTTTCGACCGAGAGTTTCTCCGAGTGAGCCCCATTCTAATTGCTGGGGATTGAGCCCGTAGCCATTTGCAGGACGGATCAATTCCGGCACCGGTTCGTCTCCGACAGGCGGGAAGGTGTTGCCGCCCTGCTTTGCAATCGGTGCTGCAGTCGTGGAGAATGACAACAGCAGAACGAATAGTACCGCAATCAGATAATGCAATCGGGGGCTG
>DAVI01000053.1:21991-25233 GCA_002505495.1 Euryarchaeota archaeon UBA59
ACTCTCGACTTCACACCCAACGCGCTCGCAAGCGTTCTGTACAAACAGGGTGACACCGTGGTTCTGGCCTGCTGCACCAAGGCGCCGAGCCTCCCACGCTGGTTTCCGCGCGATGCTGACCGCGGTTGGGTTCATGCAGAGTATTCTCTTCTACCAGGTTCCACCGACTCAAGGTTTCAGCGAGAGCGCAGGGGAGCGAAGGGCCGTACCTACGAAATCGAGCGTCTGGTCGCTCGCTCACTACGCGGGGCGATTGACCTCGATGCACTGGGCCCTGTGGCACTGACGGTAGACTGCGATGTTCTGAATGCTGATGGAGGGACCCGATGTGCCTCAATCACCGCTGCTAATATTGCGCTTCGTCTCGGAATTCGCAGGCTGATCGCAAGCGGCGAGTCGCTGCCAAAGGAGTTGCGGCCGACCTACGACGAGCGAAAGGCGGGCTGGACCGCCCCTGAGATGTCAGCCGAGGCGCGCGAGGCGCATGAGCGAGCCATTCTGCCGCACGACATCGCGGCACTGAGCGTCGGGCTCATCGACGAAGGATTCTATCTCGACCTCGACTATGTTCTGGACAGCAACGCAGATGTTGACATGAATGTCGTGATGACCAGTGACGGGCTATTCATCGAGGTGCAGGCGACCGGAGAGGAGGCGACCTACACAAGAGAGCAACTCGATGCGCTGACCGACCTTGCCACCAAGGGGTTGAGCGAGTTGCACGCCATCCAAGCGTCGACACTCACAGGCATCGAGTGAAGCGATTCCCATCCAAAGACTTGAAGTGCGGAGCCGAGTCGAACGGCTCACTGCGATAGTAACTCAGCTGGGAGAGTGCCAGACTGAAGATCTGGAGGCCGCTGGTTCAAGTCCGGCCTATCGCACTCTTTGACTCATAATCATCCTCTCCGACGGACCCGAATGTTTGCCGAGTCTCGCTCGTCAGATTCCTGGCACCGCTCGCAACTCGACCCTCAATTTTCGGTCTCGTCAAGGGTTGAGCCGGCATCATCCTCGACCTCTTCCTCTTCGACCGCTTCGACATGCTCCCTTGGACGGCGGCCTGCTGCAGTGTCCTTTTCGATGATCTCCTGAAGTTTCTTCTCACGGACGATGACGATGTTGGCGATCGGGTCGCCCGGACGAACTAGCGGTGTGGTGGCTAGGCCGATGACATATCCGGTGACTGGGCTGGTGACTCTCTCCACGCTGCTCCCGAACGGGTCGGTGATGTGGGCGATGACTTCTCCTTTCTTGACACTCGCACCTCCTTCGATGAGGCTGTGCAACAACCCTCCAGCCGCTGACCTGACCCAACGAAATCGACGGACCAAGAGTCGCCAACGGGGGCGCTGGTAAGGCTTCTCAACCATACCCAATTTGGCCATTACATTGAGGATTCCTCGGACGCCGCATTCGAGTGACTCCGGCTCAAACCTGTGGGAGGTTCCGCTCTCGAGAAGGATTGTTGGAATGCCGCCATCGCTCGCCTCCCTCCTGATGCTGCCATCCGGTCCAACGGAGTGGAGGATGACTTCGGTGCCAAAGGCGCGGGCCAGCCGCTTGCAACTCTTCTTGTCCAGGTCGGCGCGCACATGTGGAACATTCATGCGCGTGTAGGGTGCGGTGTGCAGGTCGATGAGATAGTCAGCCCGCTTGACGACCTGCTCAAAGAGGGCGTGGGCGAGCCGTTGGGAGTGGTTTCCATCGGGTTTTCCGGGAAACAGGCGATTGATGTCACGGCCATCAGTCGAATGGCGTTGTTGCAGCAACATGCCTTCGACATTGACGACTGGAACAAGAATCAGGGTTCCGCTCATCGTCTTTGCATCGATGTGGTCATCCTTGGTACCCGCTTCGTGGTCGGCACCGTAGATGAGGTGGTGGATGATTCCGGTGCCGTTCAACTCATCTCCATGGATTGCGGCGGTGACTGCAAGGGTCGGACCCTCGCGGGCGCCGCGAATGATGTGCACAGGCATCTCCGATGACTGTCCAAGTGGGTCACTTCCCACCTCGATTGAGGTTTGGCAACTGCTACCGGGCGCTATTTTTTCGTCGCCGAAGGTGAACTCGCCCCACTCCGCCATGAAATTGGATATGCTCCATTTCATTTAGACGCGCACCCGATTACTGGCGAAAAGGGAGCAATCTATTATGAACCGTCGAGAGGGGGTTAGTGCTCCCCGGAGGTGATGGAGTGCAGAGTCTTCCCCAACCCGCACGCCAGACTGTCGCCCCTCGGTCGGTTAATGCCGTGCGTGCCGTTCGTGCCGTGCGCGCCCCTTGCCACCGTGCGACCGTGTCTGTCGAAGTTGGTTCTCTCTCGCACTCTTGAGCCAGACGGTCGCGAGGTAGAATGAGATGGCAACAGATGAGATTGACGAGTATGTCAAGAGGGTAAAGGAACAGGCTAAAGACGCCGATGAGAAGGAAATTAGAGAGGAATTTGTGAAGTATCAAGATGTCTTCCTCGTCACTCCCAAGGATGCATTCCGCTCGGTGTTGAGGAAATTTGACGTCGACGAGAGCACCGCTCAGGATGTAGCTCGGTCGGCGTTCAGCAGCAGTAAGCGGGTCGACCGGTTCGCCGAGTTGTCGGCGGACGACCGCAATGTCACGATAGAAGTCAAGGTCGTCACCTACACACCTCACATCCAAACGGTGCGAGGTGAGGAGAAGCAGATCGCATACGGCTGGATTGAAGATGCTCCCTACAACGATTCAAACGACTCCGTTCGTTGGGACTACAAGGATTGGGGAGAGCATTCCGAGCGACTCGCTCCCGGCTCAATCGTTCGACTCGAAGGAGTCTCGGTCAATGAGTGGCAGGGCAAGAAGTCAATCAATGTCAATCGTTCAAGCAGCGTTGTCGTGCTTGAAGAGGGCGGCCAAGCAGTTTCCCTCGCCACCTCTGACCCGATTTCAATCGAGGAGGCGGGTACCAAGGATGGCTTTGTCACAGTGGTCGGACGGCTGATGTCGGTGCGACCCCAGACCATCAGCAAGAAGGATGGTTCGGGTGACCTAGACATCGTGAAGGGAAAGATAGCCGACGGCAGCGGTTCAATCGGCTTCGTCGCATGGACCGAGTTTGAACATGAAGAGGGTTCTCTGCTGCGTATCGAAGGGGCATCAATTCGACGTTTCAGAGAGACTCCGGAGTTGAACATCGGTGACCGAACGAAGGTCGAGGTGTTCCACGACGGGAATTTCGCCAGCCACGAAGACCTTGAGGAGAG
>DAVI01000053.1:25389-34258 GCA_002505495.1 Euryarchaeota archaeon UBA59
AAGACCCTCTGGGGTGGGGAGGTACTCGACCCCTCCGGCCGCTGCCGAATGACAGCCTGGAGTGAATTGCCGCTTGACGGCGATTCTCTGCCTGCCTATGTTTCACTCACCGGGGTTCGTGTCCGAGCTTGGCAGGGGACCCCTGACATCACCGTCGATGAGGCGAAGCAGGTCACTCTCCTCGACAAGGCGCCATGGGATGCCATCGACGCCGCCAACCACTGGGTCGAGACTGACTTGACCGAACTTCTCTCTGGTGGCTCAAAGAGCGGAGTGCAGACAAATGGCACCATAGTGTCGATTCGTTCAGACTGCGGCATCATCCAACGTTGTCCTGAGTGTCGGCGGGTGCTGCGAGAAGGCTCATGCGCCGACCACGGAGCGATGCAGGGGAACAAGGACCTGCGGCTCCGAATGGTGCTCGACGACGGGGCCAGCAGCGCCTCTCTTCTGCTCAACAAGGAGGCGAGTGAGAAGTACCTCGGCAAGGACATGGAGAAGGTGACGGACCAGATTGACAACTTTGGGCAGGAGACCTTTGTCCAAGAGTTGCGCAGCACATTGCTAGGCCAGCGGGTCACGGTCCGCTGTAGGTGTCTCATCGACGACCAAGGAGCGATGCTACTATGCGACGAATTCGAGGTTGATTCCACAGCACCGGGCGAGAGGTCTCAAGCGGTCAGGGCACGCTGGGGGGTGTTGTCGTGAGCACCAGAAGATTCCAGCGACAGCCGGCGATTCGCATGTTCGCCAGAGAGTTCTACGAGTCTGATCTGCTCGAACAGGGCTCAGGGGAGTACGATCCCTCCTTCGTCATCACCAAGTTGGGTGCCAAGACAAACCGGATGTTGGTGGCCGGTCTGCTCGAGAAGATGGAGAGGCGGGAGACCGACCATGGCACCATGTATCTCGGCAGCCTGCGCGACCCTACCGGATTGCACATGTTCAGCGTCGGTTCCTTCCAGCCGGAGATTCACTCTGAGATGGAGGAGTTAATGGCCATTCACGAGAAGGCAGAGCCCACTCTGATTCTCGCAGTCGGAAAAAGCAATTCTCATGTCAGTGACGATGGTGCTGTATTCAATCGAATTCGGCTCGAGGAATTCACCATCACCGACGGAAACGGCTACGCCAACTGGCTGGTTTCGACCTCTGACGCCACTCTCCGAAGAATCGACAATTTCCAGAAGACCCGCGATGTTGAGCCGAGCCCCGACGCTCACCGAGCTGTCGGAATTGCTGCCGACCTGAGTCCTGGTCTCATCAAGGCCGCCGGTCACTATGGCGAAGTCGACCCCGAGGTCTACATGGTGGGTGTCCTGAGAGCACTCGACCGAGCGGAAGGAAATCTGACTACATTCACTGAGGTCGAGGAGCGTTCCTCGACTCCTTCGGACGAAGCCGATTCGGGTGGAGGCGAAGATATTCAGGAACTCATCGAAGGATTTCTGAAATCGGGAGATGAAGGTGACGGATTGGCATACGATGCGATAATCAAGCACTGTACCGATGCCGGTGTCTCACGGTCCGAAGGAGAGGCGACCCTCGACAGACTGCTGGACGAGGGAAGGGCCTATGAGCAGAGTTTTGGATTTTTCAGACACATCGATGCATCGTGAACTCACCGTTCTGAGTTCAAAGTCCCATTGACTAGCCGTTTCGACTGAAATTCTTCGGTCCTGACAAGCATTCTAGTTAAAGCGCTACGCGCTACTTTCATGGGCGAAGAGGTTCCGTGACCCCTATGAGGGGACCCTGTGGTGGGAGAGCGGCCGTGCTATATTCGTACATCTGAAGGTGATTGGCTGCAGTTGGATGACTGCTCGATATCAATCGAACAAAGAAGGAGATTTCAGCGCGAAGTGGCCCGCGATGGAGAAGGTGATGACCTAATCGACCAAGGCTCTGAGAGTGCTGAATACACATTCACCGGTCGGATTGACGATGAAACTTATCTGAAGGTCCTCGAGGTATTCCGCGCAGGTTCATGTTGGCTGATTGAGCCGTTTGAAGAGTTTGAATTGAAGGTGTGTTTCGCTAAGTTATCATACGACAGCGGCGATGGCACATTCGAGATCCTACTCATACAGGATGCGATTTGAGGGCTTACACATGTCGGCACAGGAAGAGGAAATCAACCTCATCTACGCGCTTCGAGCAATTCAGGTGCTACTAGATGCTGGTGTCGGAATCGAAGCCGCATTATCTCACTTATCCAAGGGTGGCTACGGCAGAATCAGCGAGGATTTCTCTAAAGTTCTGCAAGGCATAGATAAGGGCCAGCGGATGGAAGATGAGATTCGTCGTTTGGTCAGCCGTTCGAAAAGCGACGACTACCTCAGGCTCCTTAATTCGATTTTGAACAACATCACATCGAATACTGATATGCTGGGCTCCCTCGAACAGCAGGCAACCCGTGCCGAAGAGAATAGAAACGACAAGCTGAAGCGCTACATAGAACAGCTATCCGGGCTGCCTGAAATGGCTCTGACCATTGGTTTCCTCGCCCCTCTCATCCTTGGACTCGCTGCCCTGGCACCCTTCCTGATGGGGGGGTTGGGAGACATCGCTAGCATACCCGACCAGGGGACGATGCTTCTGCTCTACAACGGTGGGATGTTGGCTGCCGTTGTGGCCCTTGCGCTCATGTTGGTGGGTGTCAAAACGAAAGATCCGGGGGTGTGAAGTGTGGCGATGGGGTTGTTCGGCTTTTTCGATATGGTGACAGATTCTTTCATGATGTCAATTCTGATTCCTCTGACTATTGTCAGTATCGGCGGCGGATTGCCGCATCTGATTGAGAGACGGCGTCTTCTCAAGATTGAGAAGGGGCTTCCCGAGTTGTTGGAGGGGATTTCGACCACTCTTGGTGCGGGGCTCGGCCTCCAACAAGCGATTTCCACGCTATCCAGCCAGCGAACGGACTTGCTCGGTATGATGCTTCGCAAGGCGGTGTCCCGCAGTAAGGCAACGACTTTTGACGCCGCTCTCTCTGAGTTTGCGTTGAACACTCGGAGTTCAGCGGTCCAACGAGCATTCAATCTGCTCCAAACAGCCGACGAGAACGAAGCGCCGCTGCGCGATGTCACCTTCTCGATGAGTCTTGAGTTTGACCGCCTCTTCCGCCTCCGTCAGAAGCGGGTCATGGACCTAAAAGGGCAAGCACTGACCATGCAGGTGCTGATGTGCATGCTGCTGCCGGGCACCATCGGAATCATGTTCGGTCTGTTTGCAGGTCCAGAAGCGGGCATCCCGATGTCACTGTTCCATCCACCGATGCTGCTCTACTTCGCCGCCGGAGCAGCATTCTCGACACTCGCCGGAGGGATTATGCTTGGCCGCGGCATCTTCTCATCGATTTGGTGGATTGCGCCATGGGCACTGTTCGCCCAAGTGATGTACATGGGGACCTATCTTGCAGCCGGGTTGTTTTGATGATGGAGAAGTGATTGAATGAGTGAGAAAGTATTGGAGAAGTATGGCAAAGTGACGATTTACCTTGAGCCGGGGCATCCAAGCCCAATCTACCATGTCGACGGTCAAATCCCACCGAATCCGTACGGCGCGCTGAAGCCACTTTTGGAGGACGACGGCCTTGAGGAGGTGATGTACAACGGCGGACTGCAGTGTGTGAAGGTCGCCCACCGAGAGCACGGAATGTGCAGAACCAACATCTGGATAGACGATGAAGAAGGGCTCAAGATTGGCAAGAACATCGCAGCCTTCACCAACATTCCCCTCGGTGATGGGCCGGGCGCGGTGCCACTCTTCGATGGCAGGCTACCCGATGGAAGTCGAGTGAACGGAGTGATACCCCCGGTGTCACCGGATGGTCCGACTCTCACAATCCGAAAGTTTCGCGAAGACCCGATCACCATCATCGACCTCATCCGCTTCGGCACTCTTGACTCAAGGCTCGCGGCGACGATGTGGTGTTGGGTGGATGGCCTCGGAGTCAGGCCGGCCAATTTCATCATCTCGGGAGGAACCGGCTCTGGGAAGACGACGACCCTGAACTGTCTCGGGATGTTCATCGGTTGGGACAAGCGTCTGTTGACTGTTGAGGATACCGCTGAACTGCAACTCTACCACGACCACTGGCTCAGAATGGAGACCCGTGAAGAGAGGCCCGACGGGACCACCTCCGTGGGGATGGATGACTGTTTGAAGTCGAGTCTCAGGATGAGACCGGACAGAATCATCGTCGGTGAGGTGCGTGGTGCTGAAGCGTCGACCCTGTTGACCGCGATGAATACCGGTCACGACGGTTCATTCGGAAGTCTTCACGCCAACACCGCGATGGAGACCATCACTCGTATGACGAGCCCACCGATGAATGTCCCTCCAATCATGATGACTGGTCTGGACCTGATCATCGTCCAAAGTCGCATTAACCGAGAGGGTAAGCAACTTCGCAGAATCTTTGAGATATCTGAGATTGCCGGGATGGAGGGTGACCGACCGCGTCTCAATCCGATTTGGAAATATGATCCGGTGAAGGATTTGACACTTGAGACAGGCGTGCCGAGCAAGTTGAGGGAACTCATCTGCAGTGCAGCAGGACTGAAGCCAGCCGACTTTGAAGCCCATGTCCGACAGCGTGAGAAGATTCTGAAGGACCTCGACGCACGAGGAATCAGGGATATCGAGTCAGTGACCAAGGTCATCCAATCTTTCTACTCCAAGGGCGACGCCTAATTTCAGATGGAGTGACGGCGCACTCTCAATGGAGAGATTTCGACTAACTGGCCGACACTTGCCAAGGTTCAGTCTTGGCTGGAGCCGCGGTTGAGACGGCGAAGCAGGCTGTCCGCTGCGTCCAACTTGTCTCGGACTCTGCTCGCCTCCGCTTCCTTTGACTCACCCTCTCTCTCGACATCCTCGACTGAGGTTGGAGTTCGCCCCATGTCGGCAAGAACCTCTCGCATCGCCTCGACAACATCGGAAACCTTCTCTGGGTCCAACGAGAGTGCAGTGGGGAGTGCGGGGATGTCATCTGGTGAGATATATCCCATCTCGGCAGCGAGGATTCCCGCAGCGGCGAGCATCCGTGGCCGCACTTCCGGATGGTTTGCATCCCAACCTCGCCGTTCAAGGAAACGAACCATCAGTGCGTGCTCCGCTGGCCCAAAGGCACCATCAGAGCGACGAACGATTGTCTCGACAACTCGCTCAAATGCCTCCATCTGAGTCTCAATCTTACTGAGATGCCCCATCGCTTCGGGCGTTGCGTCGTGTGTCCCGCGGTAGAGAATGTCGAGTGCCCGCTGGCGACGGGCGGTTACCGGGTCCATCTCTTGCTCACTCGCTAGAAGGGAGACCTGTAAGTCGAACAGGCCGTGGACACGTCCGCTGATGGCGGCTAATTCGAGGTCGAGTCCCATTTCGCCAGCGGCCAACTCGAAAGCCATGCGAGAGCCGGCGACATCCCCCTTGTGCCGTTCAAGAATAGAGTCGAGAATGTCGAGCAACTCAGGTCTCGCCTCTTCAAGCCCCCGAAGAGCCTGCTTTTCGCGCCATGAGCCGGGAAGTGCGGAGCGTGCCGCATCTTCCTGATGCTTGAGTTTGATCATATCCTGAAGATCTCCAAGGACTCTCTCGCGAACCACGGAGTGCTGAATCCCAAACCCGAGCCGACCTAGGTCCTCGATGAAAGAGGCGACATCACCCTCGTCCTGTTCCCTTCCGATGAGGAGGAATTCGCGCAGGTGACTGATCAACTCAGCCTTACGAGCCTCAAGCCGAACCAACGCCTCACCAGCCCCCTCGTCAAGGGTTACCAAAGTAGGTACTGAGTCTCCTGAATCATCTGACCCAGGTTCTTCCTCTGTCGTAGTGCTCGGTGCGGTGGTTGGCGGCGTTGGTGTGGGTGGAGCAGCAGGTTCGTCTGCAGTTCGAGGCGCAGTTGCCTTTTTGGCACCTTTCTTCAAGCTCTTCTTGATCTTCCCCCACGAGCCATCTTGGGAGGATACGATGCCGGCGACCCGGCCCATCAGCTGGGTCTTGTTTCCTGAACGAGGCAAATCCAGCGAGACACAGAGGGCATGCAGTTCTTCTCGAGTCATGTCAGGCAGTTTATCGACATTGATTCGCTTCGGGTCCTCGTTGAGGTGAAGCCAAAGCCGCTGCATCTTCTGCTTCTTTGAACCGGATTTCTTGACACCGAAAATTCCCAACAGTTCAGACAACTCTCTGTTTTGTATTGACTGGATTCCTTGGTCTGAGAAATCGACCCCACCTAGTACAAGAATTGCGATCAATTTGGCGCGTAATTGCTCGACATTGCCTGAGCGGGGTAAATCATGCTGCGTTGCGACCTCTCGCAGGTCCTCTAAACGGCCCTTGTAAAGGCTGTTGAGAAGTGCTTCGTCCACGGCCATGCCTGTCCCCTGAAGCGCGAGTCAGAGCGTTTCAAACATCTATGTTGCGCCTAATCCGAACCATAGATGCCATTTGCGACGGCGACAGGTTCAAACCGAAGCCGATTGGACTCCACAGCGGCCCCTCAGGGGCCGTGGGGCTGGCCAATGGGGGAGCACCGGAAGGAGACCCAGAAGCGGTTGAAGGCTGCTGAAACGGAAATCAAGTCTTGGCATGGGCTCGTCAAGGCCGACATCAACGAGATGCTAGACGACCTACTGCGGGAATTGCTCGACCGTCACAACCGGCTTTCAGAGGAACACCTCAAGGGTGGACAGTCACGGGATGCCTCAATGGTCGGTTTGGTAAATTTGGAAAAGGAATTCAAGCAGGTCCAAAAGCAGATTTCAAAATCCTCCGTCGACAAGGCGATCCTTACCAAATCAATTCTGAGGATTGCCACCGGACTTGGAGGTATTAGGAAGGGGCTGGCAGGAATAGAGGCAGCGCTGGCGACAGTTCGAGAGAAGGAGCCGAGTCCAGAAGATTTGGTGAAGGACACACTCACAGCCTTTGATACCGCGAGTTCGGAGTGGGCTCAATCAGCAGAACGGTTCGATGCAATCTATTCAGAGTTGGAGAATACTCCCCCGCCTGCAAAGTTGAGGAGTGCCGAGACGGCGTTTGACGAATCGAGGATGGACCTCTACCTCAGCAGGGTTGACGGCGACGGCAGCCAGGAGTCAATCAATCACTGGCAAACGCATCTTGAAGAGGTGTTGGGCAGACTCTCCACCATCAGAAATGACGAGTGAAGTCACAGGTCGATGAATGCGGCATCGCCGCTTGTTAGTCGTACGAATCTTGTCCAGTCACCAATCAAAAAACGGGCTACCTGCGAGGCCTCATCCAAGTTGGCAAGGCGCTCCATGCTGATGGTTGCCTTCCCTCTCCGGTCGAGAAGTTCCAAGGAAATTTCCACCTTCACATCAAAGTCCACCAACTCCCCTTCCGTATTTTTCAGGGCTTCCTGAGTCAATAGGTCCCTCCGCCTCTCCGCCTCACGCAATAGTGGACCCGGCTGCCTGTGCCTGACCGAGATGCCAAGAATGTCGTGGGTTTCGGAATCGATTCCATTGAGCAGGATCTCGCCGATTGCCCACGCGGTTTCGCCCTCTTCATCGATGAAGGGCAGGGCGAGTGAGCGTGGGAAGCTGGTCCTGCCGATTAGGAGTAGGAGTCCAGCGTGAGGAGAGGGAAGGAATCGGATCAGTGAGTCCTCCTTCGGCTCGGCGGTGAGTGCGTGTCGGCGGGTTCTGAGTCCGGCGATGCGATGCTGGTGTCGAGGGATGATGTAGCCGTCGATGTCACTGGATTCACGCAGTGATTCGGCCCAATTGATGAAGGCGATGGAGTCCCCTGCAGCGACTTTGTTGGGCAGTGGAGTTTCGGCAATTTCACTGTGTGCCTTCGGAGAGCGGATTCTGCAGTCGGAGCGCAGTCGACGCAGTTGCCGGCGCTGTAACTTGCTGGGTGAGAGGACGATGGCGCCCTTCGGGAGGTGGTCGGGGCGGTCCTCAGCGACCAAGACGTGATTCCAATCGCGCAGCGATAGGGCGCCTGCTACAGAGAAGCCGGAGGGTATTCCTCCTTGGGCGCGGATATCAATCGCACTGGCGAGCAGGAGGTCTGCCTCGCCATCGTCCAGAGCCTTGAATCCCTCATCAAGGGTCGATGATTCGTGGCTCTCAAACTCATGGCCGCCTTCAGCGAGAGCGAGAATCGCGGCACCGAGGTCACCGTGCGCGCTCGGCGCGTAGGCGATGTTCAAAGTCTCCTCCTCGGCCATCGAATCGCACTCCCGCGCCCGACTCCCGCAGCCACCCGTTGATATATCCGACCCTTGTGCTCCGAATCGAACAAGATGCAAACTACTGGAGAGCATGTCGAACTGCTTGAGCAGAGGCGGGAGGAGGTGGAGGCGGCTCTCGTCGCTCATGTTGAGGCTGCTGCGGCCGGCGAGCATGCCGAAGCGATGGCGCTAGCCCGACAGGTACTGTTGGCCGGCGGCAAGCGTTGGCGGCCGATTCTCATCCTGCTCGCCCATGAGTTGGCCGGAGGGGGCGACGACAGTGCTCGCGATTCGTCCGAAATCATGCCGCTTGCGCTCGCATTCGAGATGATTCACACCGCCACGTTGGTTCACGACGACATCAACGACGGCGCGAAGTTCCGGCGCAACATGCCGACGCTCCACGAGAGTTACGATACTGCGCAAGCTATCATCGCCGGAGATTACCTCTTTGTCGAGGGATTCGGACTGGGTGGGAGATACGACGAGAGAATCGTCAGATTGATGGCAGATTGCTGCGCGAGAATCGCCTCAGCTGAACTGATGCAACTACGACATGTCGGGAATCTTGCGACAACTCCCGAGGACTACTACCGTATCATCTCAGGCAAGACCGCCGGCCCCTTCGAGGCGGGTTGTGAGGCAGCAGCGCTCGTC
>DAVI01000053.1:34299-36793 GCA_002505495.1 Euryarchaeota archaeon UBA59
CCTCGAGGGGGACGAGCGCATGGGTAAGCCACGCGGAACAGACGTCATCGAGGGCAAGATGACCCTTCCGCTGATTCATTCGTTGACGATGTCACATGGCGAATCCCGACGCCGCCTGTCAGAGGTGATAGACAGTTTCCACGAAGGGTTGTGGGACGAACTGACCGACCTCCTCAACGCCACCGGAAGCCTCGACTACGCTCGCACACTGGTCGACAACCACCTCGCCCGCGGCCTCGACGCCCTATTCCAATTCCCCCAGTCTGACGCCAGAGATGCGCTCGAATGGCTGACCCGTCAGGTGATGGACAGGCATGAGTGAGGAGTAGTGGATTTTCGTGGCTGCAAGTGAACCGGAGCACCGCCAAGTGCTGGTGGTCGGGGCTGGGCCGGGAGGCTCTGCCGCAGCCATGCGACTAGCAGAAGAGGGGCTCGACGTTCTAGTGATCGAGAAGCGCCAGGTGGTTGGAAATCCTGCGCAGTGCGGCGAATGCATACCGGCATGGGGTGAGATGAGCGACGCCTTCCCCGTTATCAAGGGAGACCCTTGGCTTGAGGACTACTGGGATTTCCCACCTCATGTGATGGGTCAATATCTCGAGTGGATGCGACTCTTCTCGCCGTCGATGAGAGAGTACGGCTTCGAACTCGACTGCTACGGCGCACATCGCCTGCAATTCGACGGCCACCTCGGCGACCGGGCCCAAAGGGCTGGCGCCGAGATTCGAACCGGAACGGAATTGCGCAAGGTCCAGAAACAACCGAAGTTGAATCGGGAGGTCTACCGAACAAACAACGGCTCCTACACGGCAGACTACGTCATCGACGCATCAGGAGCCTTGGCCCATGTTTCCCGCCTGCGTGGGAAGGGTGAGAGACCGGGAGTGCAACTTCCGACCATCTATTGTCAGGTGAGCGGGCATCAGACAGACTCGTTTGACATCTTCATGGGCAGTGTCGCGCCCGGCGGCTATGCGTGGATCATCCCTAAGGGGGAAATCGCAAATGTCGGCATCGGAATTCGCCACAAGTACATCGACAGACCGCTGAAACAGTGGCTCGACAAGTTCTGCGACGACCTCGGTGTGACCATTCACTCCTACGGTGGCGGTTGGATTCCACTCGGTGGAAAGGTCAAGTCGGCGGTCAATGACAATGTCCTCGGTGTGGGGGATGCGGCCGGACTGGTCATGCCTTCAAACGGCGGGGGAATAGGTCAGGCGATAATTTCGGGAAAGCTAGCTGGGGACGCCATCCTCTCCAACCTCAACTCAGGGGCTTCACTGGCCGGCTACGACCGCGCTCTAAACGTGACGATGGCCAAGCCGCTGAGAATCAGCACCCGTTCAAAGAATCTCTTCTGGGCATTCTGTCGTAACGACTTCATGACCGAGACTGCGATGAGAATTCTTGGAACCAATGGGCTGCGCCGTGCTGTGGACTGCCGCAGACCTCTCTTCATCATTTGATATATATCACTCATATAGTGTCGATATTACTGTCACTTTTGATTCGGAAGAGTCGGTGATTCTAAATGATGACGGAAAGCGCTGTTAGGAAATTTGTAAATGGTTGGAGGCCGAGTCCAAACGCGCCGCTTTGGGAGCGAGATGAAATTCACGAACCAGAGGCTCCGTTCTTCCGAGATTTGAACATTCAGCATCAGACTCAGAGCGGCCCGACCTGTGTTTTAACCACATTGTCCCAATTGGCGCGGGCGAGTGGCGCGGATGTCGGCCTAGAGCATTTCATGGAGTCGGTGAACACCCAGTCACCACACAGTTGGTCGAAGGCGTTGGAGCCTTTTGGAATGCAACTCGCCTACTGCAACACCGACCTCAGGAGATTGGAGTACTACATCGACGAGTTGGTCGAGATGGATGACCTGTTTCTCGTTTGCTTCTATTCGTCAAATCCTCCATATGACCCAGACCCGACTGGCAAGTTGGTGGTTTCCCACATAGTCACCCTCCATCGGGATGAAATCATCGACACAGCAAAGGCTGGGATTTGGGGAGTTTGTGCAGCCACAGAGTACACGCGGCTCAAACAACCGACCAAGCGAATCTTCCGAGTGGTCCCAATAGGCCACCCCAGAGCTGTTTGAGACCTAGGGCTTGTCAGCGATGAAGCGGCAGGCCATGCCGGGGAACAGAAGCCGTCCCTTGACTTCGGTGAAGCCGACATCACGCAACATTCGCTTGTAGGATTTGGTGGTCCCGAAGTGGACATAGGTCTTGGTCAACCACTTCCATGGGTGCTCCTTCTGTTTGCACACGACTCGAGCGTAGCTGCCAATCCACACCTTCATCCAGAGCCAGCCGAGCCAGCCGTGCAGGAAGTTCGCCTTGCCAGCGTCACAGATGAGCAGTCGCCCACCCGGTTTGAGAACTCGGAGAATCTCCTGCAACCCCTTTCGCTTGTCGTGGAAGTCGCGGAAGGAGAAGAAGCAGCAGACCACATCGAACTCGCCGTCGGGCAGGGGAATCGACTC
>DAVI01000053.1:36888-44909 GCA_002505495.1 Euryarchaeota archaeon UBA59
ACCTCCAGCATGGCTGGAATCGGATCCAGACAGGTGACTTCACAGCCCTCGATTCGCTCGGCGAAGGTCCCTGGCCCACAGCCGATTTCGAGGACCGAACTGCCCTGCGGAATGAGGGCGCGTATTCCCTTACGCCAGCGTTGGTCTTGGCCGAGGGTCGCCCAGCGATTTATTTGGTCGTAGACGGGGATGGTAGCCTCAAGGTTTCGTTGCAACTCGGACCAATCCTCGGTCCCGATTCGCTCGCTGTCCAACCGGCTCCCCGGGAAGGGCTCATATCGGCCCTCGTTTGAACGCGTCGGAGGGGTTGTGCGGCCCGATTGGTTAGTCTCATATACCGTATCCAATTCGGCGGTTCACCTAAGGGTGAACAGCATGGCTAGGGATGAAGTTCTGAAGGCAATCAAGGAGGCCGAAAAGAAGGCCAACGCCAAGTTGGAGAAGGCTCGTTCTGACGCCTCGAACATCACCAGCAAGGCTCGCGGAGAATCGGCTGACATCGTCGTCGCCGGGGTGCGAGAGGCGGAGGCCGAGGCGCAGACGATGGTCGATGCGGCACGGGACGCTGCCAACAAGGCTGCAGCCACGGTCCGAAGTGAGGGCGACGAGGCTCTAGAAACGATTCGCTCCGAGGGCGAGAAGAACCGTTCATCAGCAGTTGATTCAGTGCTTGACACCTTTCTCGCAGAGTAGATGTTGAAGCGGTTTGATTGATGGGAACGGAGTTGATTGAATGGGCCGTCTGACCACGCAAGCGATGTCCCGTCTGACAGCTGCTGGCACACTCTCCAAAGTCGACGAAGCGGTATCCGTTCTCGCTGAGATGAAGGCGGTTCACCTGCTCGACTATCCAGGCGACGAGGAGGGCTTCGATCTCGGCAGTCCTACCGAGGAATCCGAGGAGATTGGCCGTGACCTCAACCGCTACCGCAGCGCCTCGTCTCAACTCGAACTGGTCTCTCCGAAGATACTGCTCGAGCCAGAGCCGATTCGCAACAAGTTGGCCGGAGAACTGCCTTCACTGGTCGAACTGATGCTCGGACACACAGAGCGCATCGACACCATCACTGGAGAACTCTCCAGCATGGAGGAGGAATGTGCCTCACTGCAGGTTCTACAGCCTCTCGGACTAGACCTAGACCTTCTTTCGGGCTACGAGTCACTCACCGTCTTCGTTGGAACCGTCAAGGATGCCGACCGAGCCAGTTCCGCCGCTCCAGACGGCATCGCAATCGTCGAGGGCGTGAAGCCCAGCGTGGCTGCTGTATTCTGCGAGAACGACTCAGCCAAACACATCCAAGCCGAATTGGAGGAGGCCGGATTCGCCCTCACCTCCGTACCGGAGGGCGAGGGTCCAATCGATGCCCGATTGGAGGAACTTAGCGCCCTGCAGGCGGAGTTGCAGGCGGAGAAGTCAGTTTTGGAGAGGGAATTGAATGGCTGGGCTGATGCAAACGGAGCCACCTTGCTGGGCGGAATCGAGCTTCTCGAGCGAGACATGGCCTTGGCGCTTGGCCCCATCAGGGTCGCAGTCAGTGGTCACGCCTTCGTGATTGACGGTTGGATCGAGACATCTCGCTCAGGAGAGGTTAGCGCAGCACTCTCTGAGACCTGCCAAGTCATCGACATCGAGCCGTTCAAGATAACACCCGGTGGTGGCGGACATGGCCACCACGGACCCGAACTCCAACTCCCTCCAATCAAGTTCGCTGACCGCCACAAGAGCAAGCCGATGGAACTGCTGACCGACCTTATGGGCAGGCCCCGCTACGGAAAGGTCGACCCAACCCTGTTCATGTTCTTCACCTACCCACTCTTCTTCGGACTCATTCTCGGCGACATCGTTTACGGTGCAGCCACCATGGGATTCGCCTACTTCCTCTACAAGAAGATTGGACACACCGAGACCGGCATGCTCGCCTCCAAGTTCATCGCCTACATCGGCTTCGCCACTGTGGTCTTCGGCTACATCTTCGGCGAGTTCGCCGGCTACGAGATATTGCCACACGGCTCCTGTGCTGATTCCCTAGGAGCGAAGGTCGCTGGTGCATTCTCTGCCCACGCCTGTCACGATGTGCACGGGATTTGGAGTTGGGAGGCTTCACACGCACCGGGCTGGGCGACCTTCTTCGCCAATTTCTACCCTAATGCAGGTGCGATCCACTGGTCGACCGCCGAGCTGACGATCTTCTCCTTCGCAGGAGTGGCGCACGGCCTACCCTTCGGCGTTGAACTCGCCTTCCCCTTCCACAGGGTGGTACCCATCAGCGCTGGTGGCAACCTCGAGAATCTGATTCTACTGACCATCTACATGGGTGTCGTGCATGTCCTGCTCGGACTTGTCATCGGCTTCCGTGACATCTGGTTGCACGGAGACGCCCATGGCAACACCGGTCCGATTGTGGCGCTGTTCGACCGCGGCTCTTGGATCATCATCCTGGTGGGTGGATTCATGTTCGGCTATGGCTTCCTGACGCTGGGTGGTGGGCATACGGATGCAGGTTACATCGCCTTCCTCACAAGCATGCAGAACACCGGTGGAGCCCTCGCTCTGGTCGGTATGCTGATGCTCATCTACGCGAGTTGGAAGTATCATGGACTGCCATTCGTCATCGGTCTTCTTCTAGGGCCAATCGAGGCGATTGGCATGATGCCGACCGTCATCTCCTATGTGCGATTGTTCGCTGTGGGCATGGCAGGAGTGAAGATTGCCGAGACCGGTAACAACATGCTCTACGGCAACAGCCCTGACCCTGCTCACCATGTCGAAGGCGCTGGAATGCTTGACGCGGTGGCTGGCTTGGGAGATGCTGGCGTTGCCGGGCTGCTGCTGTTCTTGGCGGTCACACCGGTGCTGGCAGCGATTGCAATCAAGTTGTTCTCCAAGCGTCTGCCTGCAAAAGCTCGCCGGTTCGGCTTGCTGCATGGGATGACTGTGAGCGGTGTAATCGGAATGGCCCTACTCGATGTCGATGCGGTGACAGTCCTCACTGTGCTATCTCCATTCGTAATCGTGCCTGCGTTGGCATTCGTGCTCGCTTCCCTCGACAGGGTAGACATCTCTAGGGTAACTCAGACCAGACTCGCTGAACTCGCCTCTTGGTTGGTCGGCCTCATCCTGGTCGGAGGCGTCTACATGGTGGTTACATTGGCCCTCGCATGGATTGGCCTGCAGTTCTTCGCTTGGGGCCTTGGTCTGGCAAGTCCCAACATCCACACTGCTCGACTGCATCTAGTCGAGTGGATGAAACAATTCTATGAGGCGGTGGGAGAGGCGTTCGAGCCTTTCGGATTCACCGCCCGAGCCGTGGAGGTCGAGTGATCATATCAGATTCCAGTGCAATGCATTAGGGAAAAAATGGAGGAATGAAGAAATGAAAGAAATGAAGTTGAAGTTGGGAATGCGACTGGCAGCCGTGCTGAGCAGTATCGCTCTGCTCGCTGGCTTTGCAAGTGCCCAGGACGGCTCTGAGCAAGGTGTCTACGGAAGCATGAGCAAGTTGGGTGCGGGAATCGCACTCGGTGGTTGTGGTATCGGAACCGGTCTAGGTCAAGGCCAGATTGGAGCAGCAGCAGTCGGTTGGGTCGCTGAAGACGGCTCGAAGTTGGGGCTTGCCCTGATGTTCACCGTGCTGCCCGAGACCATCTTGATGTTCGGATTCATCGCGATGTTCCTATTGTGAGCATCCGTTGGAGATGATTGAACATAGGAGGACGAACCGATATGACATTGGAAGCGCTAGCAAGTGAAATTGCCACCGCGGCTAAGAAGGAGGCGAAAGCCATCACCGACACCGCCAAGGCGGAAGCCAAGACCATTGTCGGCGAAGCCAAGGATGAGGTCAAGTCGCTACGAGGCGATCTCATTGCCAAGGCTGAGCGAGAGTGTGCACAAATCGAGACCGAGACCGTCGCTTCGGCCAGACAGGCAAATCAGAAGTCGATACTCATCGCCCGTAGAGAGGAACTGGATTCTACCAAGGAATCCGTTCGAGAACTGGTCGCTTCAGCCAAGTTGAAGGGGCGCTCAGCCCTGCTGAAGTCACTGCTCAAAGAGGCGAAAGGCGAGGCAGATGAAGGCATGGCCCTGCGGCCAGTCGGCATAGACCGCCCGGCACTGGAGAAGGCCGGGAGTGGCTTCGACATCGGCGAAGACATCGATGGACTCGGTGGCTTCGTGTTGGAGGCTGCGGACGCTTCAATAGTCTTGGACTACCGATTCGACAGCCGCTTGGAGAGTTCGTGGGTCGCGGCTCTTCCAGTGGTGACTACAGAACTATTTGGAGAATAGAGAGAAGAGGTGAGAATCGTGGCGACAGTAACAACTGGACAGTCCAATTGGGCAAACGCATCTGCCCGTGGAAAGGCTCGGAAAGCCGGGCTGATAGACTCCACCCGCCTGCGCCAGTTGCTGCAACAGTCACCCGATTCCATCGCCAGCAGCATCGCCGAGTTCGGCTACCAAGCCGAACTCAACCGGTATGCCGACAAGTTGAGCGGTGTCGACCTGGTCGAAACCGCTCTCAACCACAACATGGACCGGGACCTCGCCCAAGTGCTTGGCTTCTGCCAAGGACAACTGAAGAATCTGGTCTCCATCTATGTTGAGAGGTTCACCTATCAGAAGGTGAAGACCGCCCTCAGGGCGATTCGCAGTGGCGTCTCCCTCGAGGAGGTGGCCAGTCAGGTCTTGCCTGAGCAGAACGAGATGAATGCTCCTTGGTTGGAGTTGGTCAGCACCTGTGACACCCTGCAGGATGCCGCTTCGGCGCTTGAGGGAACACAGTTCGGACGGGCTCTTTCGGAGCTCGACGCCAGTGATGACCTAATGGCGTACGAGGACGCCCTCGACAGACACTACTATGCCTCCTCGACCAAGAAGTTGCGAGAGGGTACGACCCGTCACCCGATGCTGCTTCGTTACTTCCGCACGGAGATAGACCACCGCAATGTGATCAACCTGTTCCGTGCCCTAAGACAGGGTATGTCTGCCGAGCAGCGCAACGAACTGATGCTGAATGGTGGCAAGTCAATCACCTCGACCTTCCTGCGACAGGCGGCCGAGGCTGATAGCGAGGAGGCGCTGCTGGAGATTCTCAGGCGGGCCCCCGGATTCGATGACACCGGCTTCGACGAGGCTCTCATCGCCTCCAAGGAAAAGGGAACGCTTGACCCAATCGTCAACATTCTCAGCAGCCAGCGGTTGAATCTGCTGAGTCGCATGAATATGCTGAATCCGCTTTCCGCATTCCCACTAATCTACTACATTGAGAGCAAGGTGCTCGAGGTGCAGAATCTACGCCTGTTGGTGCGTGGTAAGGCGGCGGGCCTTTCCGACGAAATCATCGAGGCGCATCTGGGACTATGAGGGGGAATTTGGAATGGAGATAGCAGTTGTAGGCACTCCCGAGTTCACCCTCGGTTTCCAACTCGCGGGAATCACCCGCATACTGAACCCGCCAAACGAGGAGGATATGCAGAATGACTTGCGTCAACTGCTCAACGACAAGGAGGTCGGAATCGTCGTAATCGATTCGGAAGATCTCCTCAAACTGCCCGACAGGCTTCGCATCCAACTGTCGGACAGCATCTCGCCGACATTCCTGGGTATCGGAACCACCGAAGACACAACGCTTCGGGAGTCGATTCGCAAGGCGATTGGCGTGGATCTATGGAAGTGAACAAGAGAGAAAGGAAGTGAAGAAATGAGTGATGAAGGACGAATCTATCGAATATCAGGACCAGTCGTGACAGCCATCGGAATCGACGCGCGCATGTATGACATGTGCCGTGTCGGCGATGAAGGGCTGATGGGCGAGGTCATCGAACTGCACGGAGACAAGGCGGTCATCCAGGTCTACGAGGACACCTCTGGCATTCGGCCGGGTGAACCCGTAATCAACACCGGTGACACGCTGTCGGTGCAGCTGGGGCCAGGTCTGCTGACGCAGATCTACGATGGCATCCAGCGTCCGCTGGCGACCCTCGAGGAGAAGATGGGTGTGTTCATCACCCGTGGCGTAGATGCTGACGGCCTCGACATGGAGAAGAAGTGGGAGTTCACTGCCACGGTCAAGAAGGGCGACGAGGTAAGCGGTGGAGAGATCATCGGTACCGTTCAGGAGACCGAGACGATTCTGCACAAGGTCATGGTGCCCCCGAGCAAGGGTGGCACTGTCAAGTCCATCAAGTCGGGAGAGTTCAACGTCACTGAGACGGTCTGCACCCTATCAGACGGCAGCGAGTTGGCGATGATGCAGCGCTGGCCAGTGCGCTCGCCCCGCCCCTACATCCGCAAGCACGCCCCCACCATTCCCCTCGTCACTGGTCAGAGGATTCTCGACTTCCTGTTCCCGCTCGCCAAGGGTGGGACCGCGGGCATCCCAGGTCCATTCGGAAGTGGGAAGACGGTCACACAACAGGCTCTCGCCAAGTGGTCAGACGCACAAATCGTGGTCTACATCGGCTGCGGAGAGCGAGGCAACGAGATGACCGAGGTGCTCACTGAGTTCCCCGAACTAATCGACCCCAACACCGGCAAGCCTCTGATGAATCGCACCTGCATGATCGCCAACACCTCGAACATGCCTGTGGCCGCTCGCGAGGCCTCTGTCTACACCGGCGTCACGATTGCCGAGTACTACCGTGACATGGGCTACGACGTCGCCCTCATGGCCGACTCCACCAGCCGTTGGGCTGAAGCGATGCGTGAGATTTCCTCACGACTTGAGGAGATGCCCGGAGAGGAGGGCTACCCTGCCTACCTATCCAGCCGATTGGCCGAGTTCTACGAGCGCTCTGGGCGAGTGGAGACACTCGCTGGTGGGGATGGCTCGATTTCAATCATCGGTGCGGTGTCGCCGCCCGGCGGTGACATATCTGAACCGGTCAGCCAAGGAACCTTGCGAATCGTCAAGGTGTTCTGGGGTCTGGACGCCGGCCTTGCTCGGCAGCGCCACTTCCCGTCAATCAACTGGCTGCAGTCCTATTCGCTCTATCCGCAGTCACTCGACCCCTGGTACCGGGAGAACATCGCTCCAGACTTCCCAGAGGTGCGAACCGAGATCAGCAGCCTGCTGCAGGTCGAGGCTGAACTTCAGGAGATTGTGCAGTTGGTCGGTTCCGACGCTTTGCCCATTGACCAGCAGTTGACGCTTGAGGTCGCTCGCATGATTCGTGAGTACTTCCTGCAACAGAACGCATTCCACCCAGTGGACACCTACTCCACGCTCAAGCTGCAGTACGCCATGACCAAGGCGATTCTCACCTTCCAGGAGGAGTCGAAGAAGTCGATTGCCGCTGGAGCACTGCTCGAAGATGTGGTTAACGTACCCGCCCGCACCACCCTGATGCGAGGTAGGCTCGAGGAGGGCTATGAGGAGAAATTGGAGGGGCTCGTTGCCGACATGTGCAGCGAGATTCAAGCAGCGGCGGAGGCCAACTGAAGGAGTGATTGAAATGAGTGCAAAAGAGTATCGAACAATAACCGACGTGAAGGGACCGCTGGTCTTCCTCACAGACACAGAACCAGTCGCCTTTGGCGAAATCGTCAGTCTGCGACTGTCTGATGGCAGCATCAAGAACGGGCAGGTCCTAGACACCAGCGACGACATTGTCGCCGTGCAGGTGTTCGAAGGGACCGCCGGAATCGACTTGCAGACGGGAGTGAAGTTCCTCGGCGACGTATTCCGCCTACCGGTGAGCAAGGGTCTGATCGGACGCATCCTGTCCGGCTCAGGCAAGCCGCGCGACGACGGGCCGGAGATTGTCGCGGAGAAGAACGCCGACATCATCGGCGCCGCAATCAACCCCTACAGCCGAGAGATGCCGGAGGAGTTCATCCAGACCGGCATCTCGGCCATTGACTGCTGTACCACGCTGGTGCGTGGTCAGAAGTTGCCGATTTTCTCGGCCTCGGGCCTGCCGCACAACGACATCGCGCTGCAGATCGCTCGTCAGGCGAAAATCATCTCCTCAGACGAGCCGTTCATCGTCGTGTTCTGCGCCATGGGCATCACCGC
>DAVI01000053.1:44969-48194 GCA_002505495.1 Euryarchaeota archaeon UBA59
GCAGTCGAGCGCCTGATTACCCCAAGGCTGGCGCTGACCGCGGCAGAGTACCTCGCCTTCGAGCACGACTACCACGTGCTCGTCATCTACACTGACATGACCAACTACTGTGATTCGCTGAGGCAGATCGGCGCCGCCCGTGAGGAGGTTCCCGGCAGGCGTGGATATCCTGGTTACATGTACACCGACTTGGCGATGATGTACGAGCGTGCGGGCATGGTGAAGGGCAAGAGCGGCTCGATCACCCAGTTCCCGATTCTGACAATGCCGGGTGACGACATAACCCACCCGATTCCCGACCTCTCCGGATACATCACCGAGGGTCAGGTGGTCATCTCTCGTGAGTTGCACCAGAAGGGAATCTACCCACCGATCAATGTGCTTCCCTCACTGTCGCGCCTGATGAACGCCGGAATCGGCGAAGGCAAGACACGCGAGGACCACAAGTCGGTCTCCGACCAACTCTACGCAGCCTACGCCCAAGGCAAGGAACTCAGAGGGCTGGTGGCCATCGTCGGAGAGGATGCGCTCAACGAGCGTGACCTTCAGATGCTGAAGTTCGCCGACATCTTCGAGGACAAGTTCCTGCGTCAGGGCCGTGATGAGGAGCGCACCATCGAGGAGACTCTCGACCTCTCGTGGGAACTGCTCACCAATGTGAACACGAAGTATCTCGTCAGGCTCGACCAGAAGTGGATCGACAAGTACCACCCGACCGAGAAGAAGGTGTGAACCCAGTTCGGTGGTAAGCAGTTAGGAGGTGAGAACAGATGGCACTTGACATCCAACCAACTCGTAGCGAGTTGATCAACCTCAAGCGGCGCATCACGCAGTCGGAGAACGGCTACCAACTGCTCAAGATGAAGCGAGACGGCCTGTTCCACGAGTTCCGCACCCTGCTCACAGAGATGATCACAGCCAAGGAGGGGCTGGTCGGGACCTACCGCGCGGCCATTCAGGCCATCTCACTCGCCTCAGCACTCGAGGGTGGAATGGCTGTCAGGAGCGCCGCCATTGCGGTGTCCGAGCACCCCGAGGTGGTCGTGACGCGGCGCAACATCATGGGTGTGGTCGTTCCTTCGGTGGAAGGTTCCAACCTCTCTCAGTCGATGCTTGAGCGAGGTTTGGGTCTGGTCGGCGGCTCACCATATCTCGATGAGGCTGCCGACTCCTACGGCTCACTGATCGAGAGCATCGTCAAGGCGGCTGAGATGGAATCGACTCTGAAGCGTCTGCTGGTCGAGATTGAGGCCACCAAGCGGCGTGTGAACGCGCTAGAGTTCAAGGTCATCCCAGAGATGGAAGAAGCTCGTGATTTCATCCAACTGCGACTTGAAGAGGTTGAACGCGAAGAGACTTTCCGACTCAAGCGGTTCAAAAACAAGTGACGAGTGGTGGACCCGGAGGGTCCGATGTGTCCGCAGAAGAAATCGACTTGCAACCACTGCGTCTGCAGAGGGAGCCTTGGGAACAGAGGGATTTCATCGAGCACATCGTTGACAGCTATTTCGTCCGTCACGCGGAAGCAACTCATGGTCAGTACGCTTGGATGGTAAGTCCGAGAGAAGGCGATGTACATTCGGTGGTCCGAGACCTCGACCTCCACTTGAGGCGGCTCGGTTGGCAGGCCAGTATCAGGGAGGGTGAGCCCTACCATTTGGGGGTCATCCCACTACTTGCCGACCACCCCGATTTCGGCAGAGAGGCGCAAGTCGGATTCTGGGGTTTGGCCTTCCTCTTCAGCTGGGTATTGGGAGCGGCTTGGATAAGTCACCAGAATTCAGCCGTCTCTTGGACTGATGGGACAGTTCTGAAGACCGCCTTGGCAAACTTCGCGATTCCGTTCACCGGCGCCCTTCTGCTCGCTTCGAGTCTGCGCCGCCGCCTTCTCATGCGCATGGGATTGGATGTCGGACATGTGGTTCCCGGAGTGATTCCGATTCTCGTTCACGGAAGTGGCGGAGTAGTTTGGCCGTTCGGAATCTTCGCCCTGTTCAACCAACGGCTGATGTCGGAGCTGCCGTGGCCTGACCGAAGGACTCTGGCACTCTCTTCGCTGGTGATTCCGCTAACTCTGATGGCTCTCGGTCTAGCATACACGCTGGCTGGACTCCGACTTACGGCGCTGGTTGCACCCTCGTTCGATGAGGCACCGCTGATCATTCAGTTGAATCCGATTACCCAGATTCTCGCCTCACTGTTCATGCCGGCTGAGGAGATGGCTCTGCGCTCCGCCTGGCTTCACCCACTCGCCCTCGCCGGTCAGTCGCTGATGGTCTTCGGTTGGCTTCTCCTAGTGCCGGTTCCGGGCCTCCCCGGCCACCGCCTGCTGATCGCTATTGTCGGTCCGATGGGGATGATGGACACCTTAGCTGAGTTGTCGCAATATGCGGTGATGTTACTCGCCGCGGTCACTGTACTGCTCACCACCGGCTACCCGCCGTGGTTGGTGCTCTTTGCGCTGGGTGCGTGGCGGCTGTTCAGCGTCGAATCGGCAAGCATGCTCCCCTTGCTAGTGGATGAGGCTAAACCGTTCGATGGGGCGAGCCGGGCGCGGTTCCTCGTGGTTGGGCTCGTCGCCCTACTGCTCGCCTTTCCCGGGATGGCTGCCGTCTACGAATACGAGTCGTGGGAAGAGGGCTTGGAACTCGATTGGCAGGAGAGCGATTCACTCTCAATCGGTGAGGATTGGGAGCTTGAATTGGAGTTGTCACTGGTTGGAATCGATGCTCGACAGGTCGTGGCGAAGGCTTGGCTCGATCCACCTCGCCCGAGTTGGAATCTGACACTTGACTGCGATGGTGAGAGCGTCCTGTTGCCAGGCACTTGCGACAGCGGCACCATCGACCCGCTGAACGACGGTTCCCTCAACTTCCACGCCACTCTTGGAAACGATTCGGCACTCGTTCCAACCGACCTCATCATACTGATAGACGAGGGCAGCGAGGTGAAATCGAGGGTCATCCGCCTCTCACCGGATGCAGATGCGGTCCCAACCTCGCCCTTCTATCGACTGCAACCGGAGTTCAGCGGGCAACTCGCCTGCGTCAATCTGACCTTCACGAAGGACCAGATGTCTGGCAACTTCTCCACGACTGCCCTCACATGGTCGGTACAATCGCCCACAAACGGTGCCGTCGAGGGAGGCGCATCAGAGGTCGAGGTATGCCTCTCAGCGCCATCGGAGGGTAAAATGACTCTTCAGAGGGACGATTGGGGCGCACT
>DAVI01000053.1:48275-49392 GCA_002505495.1 Euryarchaeota archaeon UBA59
GTGGGAGGCTGGGCACTGGCCGGTAAGATTGACCATACCCCCGAATGGTTGGGTGTGGGAAGTCATGTCGCTTGGGGGGAATCCCCGTTGACCTGTACGGACACCTCACTGCGAGAGCCGGGGCTTGTCGATGGTAGGATTACCTGGCTTCCCGAGAGCGAGCCTGAGATTCGAATCTACGATGCCAACGCCGATATCGAGATGGTTTTCGACCTGCCTGAGGGGGGTATAGTTTCGGCCTGTGACTCCGCTGCCGTCCCCCCGGTGTTGGCTTCATGGAAGGTTGCATCTGCACCGCCAATCGTGCTACTGGTGGACGGTACACCGATCTGGGATTGGGTAGACCTGCCCCTTGGTTCCGCCACCTACGAACTCCTGAACCTCGGAAACGAGACCGTAATCTTCCAACCTCAGACTATCGCCCATGTCGATGTGAATCCGCTGTTGGGGTGGGGCCAGGCGAGTGGAATCACCATCCCCGCAGGTGGTACGGCGTTGGTGGATCTGAGCCAGACCTTCGATGGCGAGGCGGTGCTGCAGGTGGCTTGGCTCTCACTCGATGAAGCGGGAGGCCTCGACAATTCCTACCAGTTGAATTTCGCCGCTTGGTGCCGCGAAGGTGCCGACCTCGACCCGCTCGATGGTGAGGTTGAGTGTGTTTCAGCGGGGGCCGAGTGATGCGGGTCGCCCTGCTAGGAGTCGGTGCAATCGGCTCGCTTCTCGCTGGCGGCCTCGCCGAGGGCGCTTGCGACCTAGTGTTGTACGCCCGCGGCGCACATGGCCGTGTTCTGGGGACCACCGGGCTTGTGTGGCATGGTTTGGAGGGCGACTCCGAACAGTATTCCGCAGAACGCTGGGTCGTTCTCGATGGTGAGGTGCCCGAGCCGCTTCACGGCTGTGCCGATGTCGCCATCATCTGTGGCAAGAGCGACTCGACGCCGGCGCTGGCGGTCGTTGCTGAGGCGTTGTTGAAACCCGAGGGGATTGCGGTCAGTCTACAGAACGGCCTCGGTCATGCCGAGTTGCTGGTGGGCCGTTTGGGACGTCACAGAGTGTTGGCGGGAAGCACCACCCATGCAGCGATGCGAACCGCGCCGGGAGAGGTGCGCTGGACAGG
>DAVI01000053.1:49492-50090 GCA_002505495.1 Euryarchaeota archaeon UBA59
GGCTGGGGTATCTCTTCGCCGCTCTCGAGGAGGCTGGTCTTTCGCCGGAGCTGGTGTTCGACGCCGAGGCGATGCTCTGGTCGAAACTGCTCATCAATGTCGCAATCAATCCGTTGGCTGCCATCTGCGGCGTGCGCAACGGAGAACTTCTCACACGCCCTGACCTCCACCAGCAGGCACTCGATGCGATGAACGAGGCAGCATTGGTGGCGCTTGCCGAGGGTGTTGACCTCTCCGACTTCGACCGCGAGGTGGAACTCGACGAGGTTCTGGCCGCCACTGCGGAAAATCGTTGCAGCATGCTGCAGGATGTCATGGCAGGCAGGTCGACGGAGATTGGAGCAATCTGTGGAGAGGTGGTCCGGCGTGGCGAGGAGCATGGCATCCCGACACCGCTCAACCAGCAACTGCTCACCCTGGTCAGAGGAATCGAGCACTCAACCCAAACCGACTGACTGCGGCGTTGTGCAGCCCCTAGCCTCGGTACTGACCCACTGCATCCCCTTCCAACAGGAACTTTCAGTTGGATGGGTTTTTGGATGCTCCCTTACAACTTATCCGAATCAATTAGTGTCTACTCTAGATTATTGATATTCTG
>DAVI01000012.1:0-22098 GCA_002505495.1 Euryarchaeota archaeon UBA59
CATGGCACCGCCATCGAGACGGAATATATGACCGTCACCTTTGGCAATCCCGGGGCCGCAGAACAATTGAGCCACGATGGAATGGTCTGGCCCCTCCTCATCATACTCGTTCGAACGGCCCTGTCATGCCGTTAATTTGTTCGCAGTACAGCGTTCATGATGCAGAGGGCAGGATTTGAACCTGCGAACCACTGAGGACTGCGATCTGAACGCAGCGCCGTTGACCAAGCTTGGCGACCCCTGCTTGAATGACATTCCAGCGTAACATGGCCTTGAAGGCAACGGCGGGTGGAGGTCAGAGGAAGTTCAATCGATTTTCTTCCACCGTCAGCCGCCCCTAGGTGCCCACTCAATCCACACCGAACCACCCTCATTTAATCGAGTACATTTCGGCTACAAAGTCCAGTCAGGTGAGGTCGTAAAGTATTGAACCACTCCACGGATGCAGATGGAAATGAGAGTCGGTTCGCGGGGAATCCATATAGCAGCGACGACAGTAGGAGTCCGTTATCGGGTGGGAAAGTGGCTACTGAGATTCCGACGGATGCGCTCACTGTGAATGGCTATCCGAAGACTGTGGCCGCTGTTGTCTCCGCTCTCTCCGCTGAGGCGCCCTTGACACTTCGCCAAATATCCCGGCGTACAAACCTCTCCAACACCCAAATCTCAAGTGGTCTACGGCAGTGTAGATTCCACGGTTGGGTAACCTCATCCCAAGGTAAGGGAGCTGGTCGTGGAAGGCCCGCACATTTGTGGAAGTTGACACTTCACCCCATTGAGTTGATTCGGGGGATTGATTCGGAGGTCAGACGAGAACACACTCTTCTCTCTGATGCGATGACTAATCTTTCTCGCGTGCGCGAGCGCGCGGAAGCCGAGGGGGAATACTGGATTGATGACAATCAAAGAGAGAATTGAAACACTGAAAGGATGGAAGTTCGGAATTGCTGGTGGTGGGGTCTTCGCCTTGGCTTATTGGGTGTTCATGGAATCCTCACTGCCTCCGCTGGCAAACTGCTCCTACCTTGCGAGTCCTGGGACTGACTTTCTGGCTGTCTTCGGCGCCTGCCTTTGCATCTGGAGAGGAAGAACCCACGACGACTTGGTGGTCTCTGGCTTCGGCGCCTGCGTGGTCGTCATCCACGCACTCCAATTCTTGGTTGGTAAAACCGGCCTCTTCTGAGATTGCCAGCAAGAGCAGGCAATTCAGCCAACGGTCTGAGAAATTGGCAACCCCGTCGGCTGAATGGGGTACCATGGATGCAATGGCTTGATTATTTGTCGGCATCGGACTAACCCGAATTCTGAGATTCTTACCAGATGGTCTAGACAATCGTTATACCGAAGGACCATGGTTGCTGTCCGGGCTCGTATGACATTGAATATCAATCGTCAGACAGGATAATATAGTGACACTTCAACCGGAAAATGAGGCAATGGGATGTCGGGTCCGAGTCAAATGGTGTCGCTGCGACTGACCGAGGAGGAGATTCTCGAGTTGGACCGGCGCATCGGATTCGACGGCATGCGCAACCGTTCAGATGTTCTCAGGCGAGGACTCCACAAGTTGCTCGACGAGACCGCATCACCAGATGCGGGCCGCCGAATCACCATCCGCGTGGGAAAAGCCGTTGCTCAACACCTTCAGTATCTGGAGGAACTGGCAGGAATAGACGCTAGTTCGGCTGCTGGGCTCGGAATTGCACTCCTACTTGAGCAGAAAACCGCCGAAATGACGGCAACGCTAGACGGTGCCCAGAAGTTGCTCGACGAGGTTGAGCAGCGGGGCCAACATCAGGATCATATCGAATAAACAAGGGTGAGAAAAGTGAGCGATGGGATGCACACGAAGAACACAGGGGGGGGTCGAAAGGCCCCTCCCACCCCTACCTTGGGCTTGTTCAACATTCGACAGCGGGCGAGACTCGCGGTCCTTTCGAATCCAAACACCCCCGTCCCTGCGTATGCGGGGACCCCCATCACTGATGATCTCTGAATCGTCATTACCCCCGCCCCCTTCGGGGGGCACCCCCGAATGGTTCTGGCCGACAGGCTGAATCCCCTCCGAGACCCAACCTTATTGGAGGGTCGCTCGACAGGCGGCTTTCCGTGACCGATGCTGACTTCGTTAGGGTTCCTAACTTTCTTGCCCACGATGAGTTGAGGCCGGGCCAAGACGAGATGATTGAGGCCGCTCACGAAGCCTTCGCCGGCTCTGGTAGCCACCTTGCCGCGGCTCCGACTGGAATCGGTAAGACCGCGGCTGCACTATCTGCCGCGTTGGATGTCGCCGCGATGTCACCGAACCGGCGAATCATCTTCTTTCTGACAGGTCGGCAATCGCAGCATCGCATAGTTGTGGAGACCGTTCGAGAAATCAATTCTCGTCGCCCTTCTGAGCAGCGAAAGATCGGTCTTGTCGACCTCGTTGGTCAACAATCGATGTGCATCGATGAAATCCGCTTCGAATTCTCATCCCTCTTCTCTCGCCTATGCGCTGAAAAGCGCTCCAACAGAAAATGCATCCCCTACCTACAGGAGTCTGATGGTCTGCAGCTCAAAGTCCTGGAAGACCCACTCCATGTGAGCGAACTGGTCGAAGTAGCCCGAAAGTACACCCAAGACGGTCGCGCCAAACCGACCTGTCCATGGAAGGTCGCCCGCGAGGCAGCGAGTTCGGCGGACATCGTGGTCTGCGACTACAACCACCTGTTCCACGACCGAGTGAGGGAGGCTTCACTGAAGGCTATGGGAATTGACTTGGGAGAGGTCATTCTCGTTGTTGACGAGGCGCACAATCTACCAAATCGAATTACTCAGGGAATGAAGCGCGTACTTACCAGCGACCTGATTCTAACCGCCCGTTTGGAATTGGAGGAATATGTAGAGACTCTGGAAGAGGCTTCGGATGACGCCGCAAACTTAGGCACTCACCGAATGCGGCGCACCCTCGCCGCCCTCGAGAGAATTCGCACCGACATCCTCGCTTGGATGAGAGTTCAGTCTCAAGCCTTGGTCAAAGAGGACTCCGATGAGTCCAGAGTGCCCAACTCGGACCTCCTAGAGGTGCTGAATTCGGCCCTTCAGGCGGACTTGGAGGCGACTCCTCTCCGCCTCGATGAAATCGCAGCAATCCTCTCTGAAGTCAGGATAGAGATTGATCCCGACTTGGACGAAGATAAGGATAGTGCCTCTGAAAGGCTCAGTGAACTTCTCAATCTGTTACAACGGCTGGGTGAAAGTTCTGCGCTCGCACTCGTCTTCTCTCACGGAGTAGGGGACAGCCCCAAGGTGACGACCCATCTTCTCGACCCGGGTATAGTCTCAGGCCCGATATTCGATGCAGTTGCAGGCTCGCTCCTCATGTCTGGGACTCTCACACCCCCCGAGATGTACGGTGAACTGCTAGCCCTTCCAAAGGAGAGACATCTCACGATGAGAGAATATCCTTCGCCCTTCCTGTCAGACAAGCGCCCCGTCGCAGCTGCTGCGGGAGTGACCAGCCAGTACAACCGGAGAGGGGCCCAGAACACCAAGAAGATCAGAGACCACATTCACATCATTCTCCAAGAAACTCCTGGGCATGTAGCGGTCTTCGCTCCATCGTACGCCCTTCTGAATGAAATCGTCGGTGAGGAGGTTTGGCACGGCCGGAGAGTCCTCATGGAAGAGCCCGGCTGGAGCAAAAATCGAATTGACGCTCTGTTGCGTGACCTTGAGATGGCGCGCAGCGCTGGCGAGCGGATTCTGTTGGCCGGAGTGTATGCCGCGAAGTTGGCAGAAGGCATCGATTACCAACGAAACCTACTGGATGCCGTGGTCTGCATCGGCCTGCCACTCGCTCCGCCCTCCGAGGAGTTGAACGCTCGCAAGGAGTACTACGAGGACCGGTTCGGGCGTGAGCGTTCCTACAGGTGGGCTGTACAGCAACCTGCAGTGAACTCCGTGATGCAGGCGATGGGGAGACCGATTCGCAAGATGGGTGACCGCGCCTTCATTCTCCTGTTGGAGGATAGATTGCTTCAGCCACGCTTCCGGCGGCTTTTGCCAGAGAATCTCAATCTTCTCACCTGCCCGGACGTCGATACCACCCGCAGGCATGTCAAGCGGTTCTTCAAGCGGCATCCAAATCCTGCTGTCGGGACGGAATGAGTGCGCGAAGCCTTCAATGGGGTCGGATGGAACGGCAGGGGTGGGTGAAGAGCATGGAGTGGCATCGGTTTGAGGTCGAGGCGGATGAGGACTCCGCAGGCGAGAGGGTGGAACCCATACCTCACATCGGGCTCAGTGCAAGCCCTGAGATGCTGCACGACCGATTCCTCTCCGACCTTGGGCACCTTCAGGACATTCACGATAAGCATCAACATTGGCTCGGGGGGAACTTCGCAGCAGTAGAACAGAATTTCGACAAATCCGCCCGAGTGTTGCGTACCGAAGCGATGCTAGACCGGTTCGAAGGCCGTTCTGAAGACGGCGTTCTGATACTGCCCCTACACGGCTGCGAGTTGTCTGGAGTCAACGTCGAAATCGGCGAAATTGATGGCCATACCATCATCAAACTAAATCTGGAGGGCCGCGAGGGTCTCGAATTGGAGCAGGCGTTCGCCCTACCTCTCGGCAGCGGACTTGAGTCAGCCATCTGGTCGGCAGGCGAGCTGCACCTTCACCTCCGTTGAACCGCTGGCCGTCAGGCCAACTCAACACACTGAGCCTTGGTTACTCTGTTCCAGAGTGGCCGTTGTCGGTGTGAACTCACCGGATTGGGATGTCCTGCATCACTTCAATCTCGTTGAGAATGCGAGCAAGTGCCTCTTGTGCCTGACTCTTGTGAGCCTCTCCCATCTCGTGCCGTGAATACCTCGCCTCCTCGAAAACGCTGTCAAGCGCGACGAGCGACTCCTCGTTGATTGGTAGTGCCTTGCGAATTGCCATCTCGAATTCCCGGACAGTCTCGAAGTCACGCCGTAGGAAGCGGTGCTTCATGAGAATCGCACAGAGGCTCTCGTAACAGTTGAAGATGGCCTCTCGGAACTCATCTCCTGCTGCCAGCAACTCTGCGGTGTAAGCGAATATGTCAGCCAGTTCAGAAAGAGCCGATTGCTTGCGGCGGCGCCAGTAGACGGCGAACACCACGAGTCCGAGGATTGCGGCGGCTACACCACCGTAAATCCAGGCCATCTTGCCCTCCTCCACGATTGATGCGGAGAGAACGGTCACTGCGATGGTCGTCTCCAACCGTATCCTGTCATCCTCTGCCACCTTTTCGTCGGTTGAGTTGATCTGCACCCAGAGTTCACCATAGGTGGCCTTGTCGCCGTAGGGCGCCATCGGAGGCACCGAGACGAACTCGAACCAGAATGAACCGTTGGCCGAGGTCCGACCGGTCAGGGTTCTGCTTAGTTCAAACGAGTCGTTGTACAGCATCGCTGTCACGGTGATGTCGTCGACTGGTAGTTCGGTGTCGCGTGCCGTCGCCTTGACCCACGCTATCACTCGGTCGCCCTGGAAGGGTACTATCTCGACGCCGGTTTCGAAGTCGACCGGGATGACCACGAAGATGCTGATGTTGGTCTGCCCACTGTTGAAGAATCTGCTGCCGTTCTCCGCCGCGAATAGTCGCAGGGTGTTGTCACCCGCCGGCATGAATTGAGGTGCGGTCAACTCGATTCTGAAGTTGCCATCGCCGGTCCAAATCACTCGGTCGCTGATTCCCAAGTCGGTCTGGTTCCAATACAGGACCAAGTCAAGGTTCTCGACCGGGTTTCCAGAGCCACCCAGCTCGAGGATTCTGCCCTCAATGATGATTGGATGCAGCGACTGCGAGCGGATGATAGTGTTACCACCATCGACTAGCTGCCATGAGATGTCCGACCAAGTCGTCAGGGTTACCGTCTGGTTGGATGCGAGCCACGATGACTCTCCAGCGAAGTGAGCGCTCAGGGTGTGGTCGCCGCGAGCGGAGACCATGTCGATTGGAACGAGCAACACAAACTCGCCGTTTTCGTCCGTGGTCACCGTATCGAGGAAAACGCCGTCAAGCAGAATGTCAACGCTGCGAGCGTCGATTCCCGGCAATCCGAGCGCATCTGAGTCATACAGACGCCCACTCACATTCCAGAACATGCCGCGTGTCGACTGCCCATTGTCCTCCGCCACCAGCAATATCGCCGAGTGGTGGGCGACCCAGATGGTGCCGTTGGCGCTACCATCTCTGTACCAGCCTTGCGCGGGCGCGTATATCTCGATGTCATGCGAGCCGAGAGAGGTCTCGCCGGGAACTGTCCAGGTAATCACCCAGACGCCGTCGATGTCGGAGTAGGTCGGACTTCCAAGGATTGGTATCCCATCGATTCTCACCTCGATGCTGTGGTTGTTGATCCAACCATCTGGCAAGTTGTCACGAATCGTGCCCTGAATCACCAAATCGTCGTTGATTGCAATCTCGGTTGGAATCGCCAGTGCGATGTTGATCTGGCTGTAGACATTCCACGAGGTGTTGGTCTCGGAGGGCAGGTAGAAGATGGTGCCGGCGAAGCGGACCTCCATGCTCTGCGGACCGAGAGGCGAGTCCTGCGGTACCGGGTAGAATATTTGGAAGTGGCCTTGGTCGTCCGAAGTCACATTGGTGAGCCATTGGTTGTCGAACCACACTTCGAGTGTCTGATTCACCAGCGGATTGTCGACGATGTCGTAGAGATTGCCGTCAAGTATCAGTTGACCCTCTCTGTCAATGTCGCCGCCTCCACCGCTCAAGATGATGTAGGTGGGCACACTCACATTCACGAACTGGTCAACCGAACTGTTGAGGTAATACTCCGGGTTGGTAGCGTCTCCTTGGCCTATCGGGTCGACCCACATGAAGCCGCCTCGGAAGATGATGGTCACGAGGTGGGCTCCAGCAGCGGTATCCTCTGGCAGAGTGTACATCATGCTGTAAGTTCCGGTCGTGGCGTTTGTCTCGATGTAGGCGCCGGTGTCCTCTCCATCCACTGAGAGGTGTAGCACACCCGCCTTGTCGAGTCCCGATTCCTGCAAGACTTGGCCCCACTCATCTAGTAGAGTCCCGTTGACATAGATGGTCTTGCCAGCGATGAACTCGCCTTCGACTGAATCGATGGTGATGACTGTTGGCGCTAGTATGACGACATATGCTGAGTCTGCATCACCGAGAACTCCGGTGGGTCCTGCCAATCCACCGTAAGAGGCGTTCAGGAGAAGTGGGCCAGGTGAAGTTGAGGCTGGAACATTGAGCAGAGCCCATGCAGATCCGTTGGAGTCCGTGACCACCGTGGTCGAGATGTTCAATGACGCGAACTCGATGATGATGGTTGCGTTTGCAATCGGCGCGAGAGTGTTGTCCTGCAACGTCACCCGTATGCTCACATTGTCACCTCTGACAGTACGATAGTCGGGATCGAGACTTATCGGTTCGGCAATCTGCAAGACCGAGAAGCCGCGGCTGTAGAAGGTATTGTTTCCACTTGAGCCGAGGTAGTAGTTCACAGTCGGCGTGTATGAGGTGGTCAGCGTGTGGTTACCGCGTGGGAAGTCGGTCGAGAGGGTCACGACAGCAGTCCACGAACCATCGGCCTGCGCAATCGCGTTGCTGACTGAGAAGGTGGTGCTGAATCCGTCAATGTTCAACTGAACCTGAGGTAACAATCCGGTGCCGTCCCTAGAGATGATTCCCGAGCCGTTGTCAGAGACCAGCGAGCCGGTTACATTGAATGTGCCACCAGCGATCGGATTAGCTTGAATCGGGTCGACGACCATGAATGTGATCGAACGTACGCTGATGGTGTTGATTGAGTGAATCGTCGGGTGCATCACATACGAACCGTTGTAGAACAGTGTCACGGTAATCTGTCCGAGAGGTTGAGTGTTTGGCACCTGATAGGTGAAGCGAACCGTGCCGTTGACGTCAGTCATTCCCTGCGGCATCCAAGTGTCGTGGAACTGAGCGGATACTGTAGTGTTGGTCAACAATCGGTAGTTGTCGGACGCTTCCACCAAAGTCGCGCCGAAGGTGATGTTTTCTCCACGGGTCACAACCTCGGGTATGAGTGGCATCTGCGACTCAAAGTCAGTGACTCCAATCACGAGAATGCCCCGCTGAGCACTACCGGTCAGATAGAACGGATTGCTTCCATCGAGGATAGAGACCACGACGGTCTTGTTGCCGTTGGTCACGCCGTCACCGAACGGGTCGGTGGGTACGGTCAGATTGAACGAACCGTTGACGGCTGTAGCCTGACTCGCAATCAGAACCTCACTCGTATCGTTGAAGAAAAAGACCTCCACGGCGATGGGGCCGTCAAACGGCCTACTGGCATTGTTGCCATCCGCCACGGTTCCTGTGATGACGAAACTCTGTCCTGCGGTGACGTTGAGAGGCATCGTTGCGATGCTGACATTGCTCGGCACCTGAACCGTGATGTTGAGGAAGGTTTCGTTGCCCCACCAACGAGTTGCTCCGTTGACCAAGGGGTCGGAAGTATCGTTGTCCATCCAGACTCTGACATCGTAGTATCCGGGTGCCATGTCGAGAGGAACCGGCCAGTTGAAGTTGGTGATTCCGTTAGCGCCCGAGACCCCGGGTCCAATGGAAACATTCCCACCACCCCAGTCCCAAGTGAAGTTCACAGTCTCCCCTTGAATCCCAGAACCATCACCGACATCGGTCACGGTGATGTTGTATTCGAGAGTATCTCCAGCCTCCACGATGATGGCTGTTCTATTACTTGTCAGTACCAACTCAGACTCAAGGCCGATCAATGCTGGAGGCGGGTCGTACATCACATAGTACTGGCCAACTCCAACGGCGAATGAGGCAAAGTCGAGTTGTGAAGTCAGGTTCAGGGCTGCTGAAGCCAAGCTGTTTGGAAGAATCACATTGACTGAATAGGTTCCATTCACCGGATCGCTCCAACTGTTGCCGAGTGGGATGATTATCGGGGGCGGGGGCTCACCCATTGGACCAGATGGCCCTTGTCCAGGTAGATACACCTCAAAGATGACATCGGTTTGGTTCCACAGGATGGTCGTTCCGAGGACATCGTCAGTAATCAATCCAGTAATCGTGTTCGAACCACCGAGGTGAGTCCAATCATTGGCGAGGTTGATTGAGAGTGTTGCAGTCCCTTGAACCCTCAACAAGCCGCTGGCATTGCCCGGTTTGTACCATTCTGAACCGGCTAAGCCGCTGAGATATCCATCGTAAGATATGTTCCACCAGTAATCACCGGCGGCCATGTTTGCGGCTGGGGTGAAGAAGCTGATATACCAATTTTCAGGGTTTGTCGTCGCATTGACTTGTGTACCGTTGAAGGTCATCGTGAAGGTACCATTGAACGGCATGTCATTGCCACCCGTATGATCGAGGAAATAGACAAACACCTGAGTGAGGTCACCTCTCAAAGTTGTGCCCAAGTTGAAGTCCATAGAAACCTCGCTTCTAAGCCCAAACCCAGTCAAATTATTCTCATCTGTCGCGCCGGGCACCGCTTGGCTGAATTTCAAGATGACATCAACAGGTCCGGGGCCGACCTGAACGGTGGCCGCGTTCATGTTCCAAACGATGTTGAAGGCGCCATTGGTCACATTCCACACGGTGATGTTCACATGACCACTCAAACTGCCGCTACGCCTCATCAGAAGCGTCAGGTAGCCACTCATCGGCTGAGGCGATGAGTCGCGGCTGACCACCGTTCCGTTGACATAGATGTTCTCGCCTATCACCAGCATGGAGCTGTTTAGCGAATCAGGCCCCTCCAAAGTGGCAGTCAGGTTGGGTGCCATAGTGACATTCAACTGAATGGTCAGGTTGAGCGGCCGGGCGTGGTAGACCGGAGATGCACCCTGATCCAGATTACCCTCATGCCACCCTCTGAACTCGATGACTGCGGTCCTCCAACCAGGCGCCTCCTGCTCTGACAGAATCAAATCGAAGGAGAAGAAACCACCACCCCAAACAGGTGCTGAAATCGTCACGTTCTGACTGGTCACACTCGACGGATAGGTCAGATGGACCGACAGATTCACCTTCTGGGATGGATCCATCTGTGGGTCTGAATCCCACAACATCGTACCGGTTATGGTCGTCGTGGTTCCGGCACCTACAATCGGTACTCCGATGGGTGTCGGAGAATCTTGAGAGAGGTTCACGTCGTCGGTGATGTTGAGTCTCACCGCGTACACATGCGTTGAATACGGTACATACCCGCCTTGCCGGGTCTCGACTACAATCTTGGCGTAGCCGGGAGCGACCATTGCGAATGGTGTCCCGTTAATCGAGAAGTTTCCGTTTGAGTCGGTGAGGACGGCGCGGATGTCGTTGTCCGGAGTCAGTGCAGTAGGGGTGAGCGGGTTGGTCAGGTTCTCTTCGACCAAATATGCGTGCACGAGGGCGTTGGAAGCTCCCGTACTGTTGTTAGAGAACTGTAAGGTGCCATTTACGAAGATTGACCCTGTGGAGAGGTCTCTCTCGATTGTAAGCGGGCTGACACTCTCGTTGACAACTTGCACCTGCTCTGAAGGTGGGCAAGGATAGATTGGAATCCAACCCATGTCAAGTCCAGTCGAACTCTGCTCAAAGTGAACCTCAGCCCATGTTGACCAATCGTTGCCCATGATTGTGTATCCACTGCCATGCCAAGTACCACCACTGTATCCAGTAACCACACGAGCCGGAATACCTGCGATTCGAGCCATTGTCGTAAAGACGGTGACGAACTCAGAGCAGGAACCCTCCCTTGCATCTTGGAGGATGAAACGGGTGATGTCTTCCACAATCGGGACGCCTGAGCCGTCGAAATTGAGTTTGAAGTCGGGATCGGAGGTATTGGTATCCTCTTCGGCTAGATACTGCCGTAGAGCCTCGACCTTGTCCCACGCTGTAACCGCACTCGAATCGGTAATCACCCCTTCCGTAACATCCCGGACATAGGACTCTGGAAGAGAACTCTCCATGAAGTAACTCGGTAGTTCTGTGCCGTAGGAAGTGCTCGTGAAAGGTAACCCTTGATCCAATTCAGCTTGGCTGTAGAAAATCTCTGGGGCATCCGCGATGAGCACCATCACTCCCGTTTGACTGACGCGGATGTCATGAGTGTAATTTGACTGATTTAATTCAGCCATCGAATCAATCCACATCATGTATTCAACGGCGTAGGCCGGTTGTGGCAATTGTGAGCCGGGGTTCACTCCTCGCAAGTAGTCCATCTGCCAAGTTTCGGTGGAATTCCAAAAGGTGTTGTTAGCGACCCAGAAGGTGTCTCGGTGACCTTGTGTCATCTGTGTCTCGATGACTGTAGAGGTGTTTGTCCCGTAAGCGCCGCCAGTGTAGTAGTCATAGGTCCGAACTCTCCAGCGATGGGTCTGGTTGACGTCAGCGCCGGCGCCGGTGCTCGCCGTGTCGTTGGCATAGAAGTAGACCTCATTGGGAGAGATATCATCTGTAGGATCCCATGGATTCTGGGGGCTCATCCGACAATCCTGCCAAAATTGGGGTGGACACTCTTCGTAGTCGCTCATACCGCCACCGTCGGTGTCGGGGTTGCGCCAGTCGGTTCCAGTCTGATTCTCGATATTGTCTGGAATTCCATCGCCATCGGTGTCAGCTGGATTCAAATCATCTGAGGGATCATTCTGGGGGTTGGTCCCGTCGAGATACTCCTGACTGTCAGGAACTCCGCCGTGGTCGGTGTCGTAATCGAGATAGTCTGTGATGTAAGTGTCCATCGAGCCATTACCACCACCCATTCCGGGCACGTACATCAAGTCGCAGCCGGTTGTGTTTTCGAAGTAGTCATTGAGAAGATCACCGTCAGAGTCGAGCCGGTTGTCGCAAGGCTCCATCGGATCCGTGCCGTTGAGAATCTCATCGAGGTCGCTCTGACCATCGCCGTCAGAGTCCCAGAGAGTGTATATGGAAAACCATCCCCAAATAGAGAGGGTTTCCTCCCAATTGGCCAATCCGTCACCATCCGTGTCTTCGTAATCGTCATCGCAGTGGGCGTGAGTGCTACCAAGTGTGCCGAGTTGAGTTCCGTCGTAATGGCACCAACTGCCGTTCTTTGAAATGACCTCCACAGTCCCGACAGGTGGGGCCACGGTGACGCCCAGCAGAACTTCGTTCACTACGCCAGTGTAGGTGAAAGAGGTCAGTTGACCTCCGGTGTCGTTGTAGTAGCCAACCGCTGCGACCAGGGTTCTCCAATCGACTGGAGTCGGGTCGAATCCGGTGGCGTCAGTGAGGTAGAGACGCTGTTGTGAAGAGGAGTAACCACCCGGTTGTGAGGATGTGTCGAGAGTGGTGCTGAAGTCGAGTAGCGACATGCACGGATCTGTGCTGTGAGAGAGATTCTGCTCATCTCCGTCCCCAACACCACCAAAGTCGGTGTCGTACACATTCCAAAGTGTGCATGAGAGATTCTCAAGCCAGTTGTCGATTCCGTCGTTGTCGTAGTCACCAGCATCTTCCCGACGCGTTGGGTCAGTTTCACCGGCGTCAACCTGTCCGTTGCCGTTGATGTCCTCGGCGCCATCGTCGAACTGGTCTCCGTCGGTGTTGTTGTTTCGCGGGTCGCTGTGTTGAGGGGGGTTGCCGTAAGTGCTGAAATTCGCTTCAACGCCATCATCGATTCCATCTCCATCAGTGTCCGCAGAAGTCGGGTCAGTCAGGATGATGAGTGCTTCCCAGCCATCTTCGAGGCCATCACCGTCGGTATCGTTGTTGAGAGGATCCGTATCCATGTCCTGGTCTACGGAAGCGGTTTGAGTCAAGCAGCCGAATAGCGGGTTGCAGGGGTTGACATTCTCAGTCGCTTGCTCGGTCTGGGGATTTCCTGATTGGAAAACGGAGGTGGTCCATGAGGGGTTGATATATTCCAGAATGTTCACGAGTCCGTCATTATCCGGATCACCCATCATTCCATCATCGCCATTCGGATTTGTCGCGTTCAAACCGTTCGAGACCTCCCACCCGTCAGGCATCCCGTCACCGTCGGTGTCCCAACCATCAGGGTCCTCATCCGCCACGCCATCGCCGTCGTCATCGTCAGAACCGCACACTTGGTCACCGTCACGGTCTGGGTCCTGCATGTCGACCAAGCCATCCTTGTCGTTGTCAATACCGTCGTTGCATATGTCGCCGACGGGGTCTTCGTCACAGAGAATCACACTCGAACCATTACCATCGGAACCGGGATCACCGCAGCCGGGTTGGTTGACCTGCATCGCATCCTCTTCGTTCCAGTTGCGCACCGGGACGGTGCCATTCCACCAAACTCCGTTGTCGAGCACATTGGCAGTGCTGGAGGAATCCCAGCCAAGAGGCATGAGGTAGTTGTACTCCTGCAAATTAGAAAATGAATCGCCGTCCGGGTCGCCCGAGGCGCCGTTGTTGGTCAGCGAGGAACCGTCATTCGGATTGAGGCCATACTTCCATTCCCAGCCATCGGGAAGGCCGTCGTTGTCAGAGTCCCAATCCTGACATTGAGTCTGTAGCAGAAACTCCATCCCACAGGTCAGCCCGTCGCCATCTTGGTCAGTCGTCGCGGAGGCCTCGTAGGCGGCAAATTCCAGAGCCGCGATGCTTGAAACAAACATCAGAAAAACAAGGGACAGCGCCTTTGCCCTCACTCTAAACTCCACCTTCTTATTGGCCATCAAATCGGATTGCACCTGCAGCGACATCTCTGAACCCATGCCTTAACCCCCTCGTCTAGCACTTAAGACAGTTGGAGCACAGTTCATACGCGGCTGAGTCCCAATCTCGCTCCTAAAGGAGCGGATGGGGTCGAGTTGGAAACTGCTTCCGGAGGCAGAGCGGATCTAGACGATGAGAACCTATTCGTCGAGAATTTCGATGTCATCATCATCGATCTCATCATCGGCCAACTCAATCTCGTCATCATCGTCAACTGACTCGTCGACAGGCTCAGGGATGTCGAACTCCTCTTCTTCATCATCATCCTCGTAGTAATCGTCCTCAGCCCACTCATCGGTTGCTCGCCGGCGGCCAGCGATTGCAGCTACGGCGAGAATGACGAATCCGGCGATGAGCAACTTGATCTCAGTCCGCATGTTGATGATTTCATTCGTCAGCCTGGAGAATGGCTCATCTATCTCAACTCGGATTTTGACTGACTTCTGAGTGTTGTGAGAGTCGAGGAAGGATTGGCCATCCATCGTGTACGGCTCACCTTCGATTTCGATGCTGTGTTTGTCACCATGGCGGGCTGTGGAGGATGCGGTGACGCGCAGGCGGAAGGTGACCTCGTCGAAGGCGGGAACGGTGACCATCCGGGAGCCGGTAGTAGGGTCCTCAGCAGTCGCGGACCAATCGCTCGGTGCTTTTGCCGAGAGGAGCACCCGCATGTCGGTGTTTCCTTCATTCTTCAGCAACATGGTGTAATTCGCAGTTCCCTCGGGGCCAATCGGTTGGTTTGCCGAGACTTGTATTATCTTGAGTGATGGGTCCCCCGCTCCAACCTCGATGCTGAACGGCATGTCGAAGAATCGCTCGGGATCATCGCCGTTACTCGTCTCCTCGATTCGAAGATAGATTGTATGGTTTCCAGAGAGAACTTGAGAAGTCAAGTGAACTTCAAGTTCAAACTCAATCGAGTCATCGAGGGTCAACAGAATCCTTGGCAATGGGTTCCCATCACTATCTGTTATCATGTACTCCCACAGTGTGTAGCGGCCATCTTCCACCTCGGCGTTGCGGTCATAGTCAGCGGGATTGATTATCCTCCATTCCTTCGTGGAGTCAGGTGAACCTGATGTTTGGGTGACCTTCACCCTCATCCGAATATCGATGTGCTCATCGCCATCGTCATTCAGACAGCCGTTTGAGGCGATATGCCCGAGCCCGTTTCCGGCACCGTCACAATCGAACACAACCTCACCTTTCAGCCCATTAGTCCGGTATGGAGTGAACTCCACCTTGGACGCAAGGGTGGAATTACCCTCGCTGAAAAATGAGATGACCACCAAACCCGAATCAGGGTCATCCTCGACAGAACTGGGGCTCACCTTCATGACGACTGTCATCACAGTATGACGGTCGATCGAATTGGTGTGGTACAAGCCATCGTTAGGGTCTATTTCCATCACCATCTGTGTTGAATTATCGATGAAGAAAACGGTAGTTCCAAGCGGCATTTGGGACACGGTGAATCGGAAACTATCTGCATCGAATCCAGTGTTGAAAACATCGATATAGAACGATGTAGGTGGGCCAAATGCGTCGACAAATTGAGGGGCGCTTGAATCGAACTCCTCCGCTCTGCTGGAGTTGTAAATCTGGTTTTCATGATCGGTGTCCCAAAGTGATAGCATTGCTGGAGCAAATACATCCATCTTTTCCAACCTTATTTGATATATCAAGAAAGCGACTTCTTCCTCGGATGAGTTGAAGGCGCGCGCCGCAATGTCAATTCTCTCAGGTGTCGTTCCCAACTCACTCGGAGCCTCCATCGTCAACACTGCCAACAATTCGACTCCACCACCTGAAAGAGTGTAGCCGTCGGGCCTGTCAAAGGTCACCAACCAACTCGGGTCGAGACTCGTGAGGACATCCAATTCAACATCGATTGAGCCGCTCTCCCCAGTATGCCGAATAACCATTTCAATGATTGTCGTCTCGCCAGGTGCGACATACTCGACCGTTCTGTCCGTAGGACTCCGAACATCGATGCCATAGCGATGAATCGTGATGTCGTCGTGTGTAATCACAAATTCACCCGGACCTTGAGTGTCAATAATGGAGAGCGAGAGTTCGTATGCTCCCGCTTCGATACCGGCTTGATAGGACCAGAGAAGTTCACCTACCAATCCACCCTGGTCCATCGTCAACTCCGCGTTGGCAAAAATGTGGTCCACTGGATAGGTGCCATCAGGAGCGCGCATTCTGATGCTGACCTGCTGGATGTCCTCACGCCCAAAGGCATCCCTGACATCGACACGGAGGGACATCTGTCTGTCGTCTGGCAGAGCATGTGGATACCACTCCAATACTTCTGGGTCTGTCCAAAGAGCACCCGGCATGAGGATCTTGACCTGGCTATCAGCAACAGCGTTCGACCAGAACTCCATCAATGTGAAATCGTCGGAAGCATCAGGATCACCCCAAGCAATTTCTGCATCGCAACTGGAAAACGGGCCACCTGCTCCCTCGCAGGATGCCTCGGCGGAAACGGTGAGCGTGATCTGCCCTCCCGCAGGAATTACTCTCGAACGGTCGCCTATCCATCTGAGTTTTACAATCTCATAATTCCAACCATTACAACCCACCAGGAATCCTGAGCACATGCCATGTTGCTCTTGGGCAGTCGAGAGGGTCTCAGAATTGCCATTCTCGTCTACGATTCTAAGAGTGAAGGTGTAGGTGGCGGTCTGTTGTTCAGAACTCGCGGTTGCCCTGAGGAAAATGTGGAGGGGAACCTCCCACTCGCCGTTGTTCGAAGATGCCCTCCCCTTGAGGGTCAGGTCAGTCAGCATCTCGCGGGATTTGAACTCAATTGGATCGTCTAGAGCTGAAGCATTTCGCTGGCCACTATCGGGCACTTTGGTCGTCAGGTAGCCGTCACCACCGACGGTTGAGTTCTTCTTGTCAAAGAAAATCTTGTACAATTTCATCGGCTCTTCGTGGCTTGAGGGAAACAGGGCCTGTTCCTCAGAAAGTGGCCCTGGTGCCGAGGCTGGAAGTATTGGGGCGGCGGTGGAGAGAACGAAGAGAAGGAAGACCAAGAGAGGACTCACGGTTGAAGTGGGTTGTCTGCGAGGAGGTGACTTTGTTCTTACCACGGCACAGCCGTGGCGCGAGTCCGTTAATAGGTTCACCATCAAGCGTGCCGATTGTGACTCCTTCTGAAAGGCCGATTCAGCCTCCCAAGGTGAGGAAAAGGGGAAGTGCGGGGGGAGGGATTCGAACCCTCGTACCTCTAGGGACCGGAGCTTAAGTCCGGCGCCGTTGACCAAGCTTGGCAACCCCCGCAAAGGTGGTTGTTAGAATCAAGAACATGAACATTGGTAGTAAGTTAGTGAGAACTTACTCTCGTAAACGAACCATCTGACAGCCAATTTCCGCATCACCATCGTAAATGTCGAGTTTGGTCGCAGTCACACTTGCGCCGAGAACCTCGGGTGGGCAGACAAAGGAGTCGAGTAGGTCTGATACCAATGATTCAAGCAGATTGAAGCGGGAGCCACCCACGGCTGCATCGATTCTCGCTTTGATGAAGTCATAATCCAGAACTTGGTCGATTTCATCCTCACTCGGCGCGCTGGCGCCTGACAGATGGAGTTCGACATCAAACCGGATTCGTTGGGTGACGCCCTGTTCTTCGGGTAGAACGCCAAGTTCCATCTTGACGACATAGTTACTCAGTATCAGAGTCGTGATGGCTCTCAACTCACTACCACGGATCAAATCGGCTAGGAGTCCTTGTGAAGGTTCAACTTGCATTCAATCACCCCGCCCGTAGAGCACATCAGACGCACGCGGCGCGAGGTGCTCGCCCCCATCGACATGGATGACCTCTCCGGTCACTGCCTTTGCACCCACCAAAAACAAAACCGCTGATGCGATGTCCTCCGCCGTTGAACCTCGTCCAAGAGGAGTTGTGCCGTGCATCTCATCGAAGGAGGCCTGGCTGGCGTGTGGCGAGGGAAGGGTGAGGCCCGGGGCAATGCCATTGACCCGAACGGATGGTGCCAGCCCAATCGAGAGTGAGCGAGTGAGACCGGCGAGAGCATGTTTTGAGGTCGTGTACGAGAGGTAATCCGGGTTTGGATTGGCTAATTTCTGGTCGAGTAGATTCACGATTACACCTCCAGTCTCGGGAACTTGGGCAGCAAATTCTCGGGAAAGGATGAGGGGGGCCAATGCGTTGACCCTCAAAGTCCTCTCAAAGGTCTCGGGATTCAGTGATTCAAGGTCGTCGTATTCGAAGGTTGAGGCGTTGTTGACAAGAATATCCAAGCCGCCCAACTTGTCTGCAGCAGCCCCCACCATTGCGGAAACTGCAGCGATATCCGAAAACTCGGCCTGCAAGACCACGGCACTCACCCCGGTGTCTCTCAATTTCGCCGCCAGCGCCTCCGCCTCCTCAACAGAATTGTGGCAGTGAATGGCTACGGAATGGCCAGCTTCTGCAAGGGCGCGACAGATGGCGGCGCCGATTCGTCGCGCGCCTCCGGTGACTAGTGCCGCACCCACAACATCGCCTCCTACCCACCCGTCCAAAGGCCCGGTTCTATTGACACCTTCGCGGCTCACGCCAATTGAATATCTCAGCCGGGACTGAGGTGAGAAAGGCTTCCTCACACTACAACCATCGAGGGGGACCTGTTGGCTCGACAGACGGCGCACCTTGACCAAGGGAGGGTCTGATGTCGAACCCTTAACCGTGAGCGCCTCTCACGGAGAGGCGGGGCGAGCACTTGGCAGAACGGCATCTCCCGCTAATCGAAGATGAGGGCATCTCACTCGGTGGCTGCGGCGGAGCGGCGCGAATGAGTCCGCTTGAGCGTAGGAGGGTGGAGCGAAAGCGGCTTCCCTCTTGGTTCAGAACCAGTCTGCCCACTGGCGCGGCACAATCGAATTACAACACTACTCGGAAAACGGTTCAGGAAAATCGTCTTCACACCGTCTGCGAGGAGGCGCGCTGCCCGAATGTCCACGATTGTTGGGGTCGGGGTACCGCGACCTTCATGATTGCAGGTCAAGAATGTACACGCGCCTGTCGCTTCTGTGCCGTTGGCACAATCAAGGTGCCACCTGCGCTCGACCCCGATGAACCGGCCAATCTCGCCGAGGCAATCGACCTGATGGGAATCAAACACGCGGTGATCACTGTCGTCAACAGAGATGACCTGCCAGATGGCGGGGCTGGCCATTACAAGCGCTGCATCAACGCAGTTCACGAACGCTGCCCAGATGTGACGCTCGAGTTCCTCTGCTCTGACCTCGATGGAAACTTTGCCGCCTTGGCACACCTTCTCGAGGATGTTCCACTCTCCGTGTTCGCCCACAACGTCGAGTGCGTTCCCCGCCTTGACCGAATAGTGCGAGATAGTCGGGCGAGTTTCCAACAGTCAGTTGACATCTTGGCTGAGGCGAAGCGCCTTCGTCCGGACATCCTCACCAAGAGCAGCCTCATGGTCGGCGTCGGTGAGACGGACGAAGAGGTGACGGAGGCTCTCAGCCTCCTGCGCTCAGCCGGCGTTGAATTGCTGACCATCGGCCAATATCTGCAACCTTCGGCTCACCACCTACAAATCGATCGGTTCCCAGAGCCAGAAAGGTTCGCGGAGTGGGATTCTCAAGCGAGAGAACTCGGCTTCAAAGGAGTTGCAAGCGGCCCGTTGGTACGTTCCTCCTACCGCGCCGGACTGCTCCTTGAAGAGGCTAATGGCGGCCCTCCGCTGGTCACTCTGAGTACGACAGGCTCGGCGGTCAGCCACTTGCAGCCTAGCACGATTTCACCGACATTGTCTGAGGTTTATGGCTCGCAGTCATCTACTTTGGGTGATGTGCGCTCGGGACAATCATGATAGTGAGAACGAGATGAGGCGATTTCATGCAGGGGGATGAGTCGGACACTGGCATTGAGCCATACTCCGTTCCAACCGCACCTGCACGGCCCGGTGAACAGGCTGTTTTCGAGGAATGGACTGCCACTCCAGGCGACCTCTCACGCCCCGACCCGGCCACCTGTACCTCGGATGATACTTCTGAACACGCCTTCGGTTTGGTCCGAGTTCTCGACGATGAACATCAGGCGAGCGGCGAATGGCATCCTGAGTTGTCCGCCGATGACCTTCGCACTGGACTGGAATTCATGTCTCGCCTACGAATTTTCGACGACCGCATGATGAAGATGCAGCGCACTGGAAAGTTGTCTTTCTACATGCGCTCCTTGGGGGAGGAGGCTGTTGCAATCGCCCAGACGATGGCACTCGAAGAGCAGGATTGGGTATTCCCCACCTATCGGCAGCCGGGTGCACAGTTTGTTCGCGGGAGGTCGATGGTCAGCATGATCAACCACTGCATCGGCAATGTGGAGGACAACATCAAAGGGCGGCAGATGCCGGTCCACTACTCTTGGCGAGAAGGCCACTTCATCTCGGTCTCAAGCCCGGTCGGAACCCAATTCAGTCAAGCGGTTGGAGTCGCCATGGCGAGTGCCTACAAAGGTGACGACCAAGTCACTATCACTTGGATTGGAGATGGGGCGAGCGCCGAGGGAGACTACCACTACGCGCTGAACTTCGCCAGTGTGTTCAAGCCGCCTGTGATTCTCAACGTAGTCAACAACCAGTGGGCGATTTCGACCCATCGGAACCTCGCTACTGGTGGCTCGAACTTCGCAAGTCGCGGGCTTGCCTACAACATCCCCTCAATCCGCGTCGACGGAAACGATTTCCTCGCCCTTTACTCGGTCACAAAGTGGGCTCGTCTGCGCGCCGGAGCGGGTGCTGGCCCAACCCACATCGAGGTGCTAACCTACCGCGCTGCAGGCCACAGTAGCAGTGACGACCCGAGCCGCTACCGCCCGGAGGGTGAACGAGAGGCGTGGCCGGGTGGAGACCCGATTGAACGGCTCAAGTTACATCTGATCGCCATTGGCGAATGGAGCGAAGAGCGACACTCCGAGATGGAGGAGCGCATCGACAACGAGGTGATGGCCGCCTACAAGGAAGCGGTCACTCACGGCGACTTGGCGAGCGGACCGTGGCCGCCCGCGAGCACCATTTTCACAGAGGTCTACGAGGAGGTCCCCTGGCACATTCAGGAGCAGCGCGAGGAACTTGGCAAGTGAGGTGAGATGATGGCTAACATGAACATGATTCAGTCACTTAACTCCGCCCTTGACATCATGCTCGATAGGGACGAGACAGTCCTGATGTTCGGCGAGGACGTCGGCTACTTCGGCGGCGTCTTCCGTGTCAGCGACGGCCTTCAGGCAAAGCACGGAGTACACCGAGTATTCGATTCACCATTGGCCGAAGGCGGCTTGGCAGCAATCGCCTTCGGTATGGGCCTCAACGGATTGCGGCCTATCGTAGAAATCCAGTTCTCAGACTACATCTTCCCGGCTTACGACCAAATCGTCAATGAAATCGCAAAATTACGGCACCGCTCAGGTGGCGAGTTTTGGACCCCTGTGGTAGTCAGAGCCCCAGCAGGAGGAGGCATCAGGGGAGGCCACCACCACTCACAGTCGCCGGAGTCGCAGTTCACCCACACCCCTGGGCTGAATGTCGTCTACTGCTCGAATCCGTACAATGCGAAGGGGCTGCTCATCAGCGCCATCGAGTCGAATGACCCAATCATATTCCTAGAACCGAAAAGGTGCTACCGGGGACCATTTTACGGGGACCCCCACAATGTACCCACATGGAAGGACCACCCTGACGGCGAGGTGCCCGAGGAGTACTACAAGATCCCATTGGGTGAGGCGCGTCTGGTCGAAGAGGGGAGTGACTGCACAGTTATCTCATGGGGCGCGATGGTCCATGTCGCCGAGCAGGGCATTCGAGATTCTGGGATTTCCTGCGATCTGATTGACCTGCAATCTTTGGTTCCATGGGACCGCGATGCTGTGGTAAAATCGGTTGAGAAGACTGGCCGCTGCGTCATTGTTCACGAAGCGCCGAAAACCAGCGGATTTGGGGCTGAAATGGCGGCGAGCGTACAAGAACGCTGCTTTTATTCCCTTGAGAGCCGAATCGAAAGGGTCACGGGCTGGGACACCCCCTTCCCCCACAGCACGGAGTGGGACTACATGCCGAGCCCGCAGAGAATCGCAGACGCAATCAAGCGAACCATGGAGGGATGAAGATGGGAATTTACGGATTCAGACTACCCGACATCGGAGAGGGTGTGGTCGAGGGCGAAGTGGTCGCATGGCATGTCGAGGTCGGGGCCTCAGTCAACGAGGATGACCCGCTGGTCGATGTGATGACCGACAAGGCGAACGTGACGATTCCAAGTCCAGTTACAGGCACTGTCACCAAGACTGTCGGGGGGCCGGGTGACATCATCGCGGTCGGCTCGGTCTGCATTGAGTTCGAAGTCGAAGGAGA
>DAVI01000012.1:22263-22883 GCA_002505495.1 Euryarchaeota archaeon UBA59
ACGCCTGCACCGGCACCAACCGTCAGCTCAGGGCGGCCGCTTGCATCACCAGCGGTTCGCAGGCGAGCGAGGGAGGAAGGTGTCTCACTCAACGAGGTTCAGGGAACTGGCCCCTCGGGTCGGATATCTCACGACGACCTCGATGCTCATCTGACCGCACCTGACATGGTGGGTGGTGTCCCGATTTCACAGGCTGGAGTCGAACAGACCGGCACCACCGAAGTGCCGCTAATCGGACTTCGACGCAAGATTGCTGACCAGATGACCAAGTCATACACGACGATTCCCCACTTTTCCTTCTTCGAGGAGGTCGACGTCACCGACCTTGAGGCGCTGCGACAATGGATGAACTCGAACCGGACTGAGGAGCAGCCCAAGCTGACCTATCTGCCGTTCATCATGAAGGCGCTGGTAAAATTGTTCCAGTCGGACCACGCTGGCTGCAACGCCACCTACGACGACTCAGCCGAAATCGTCACCCGCCACGACGGAATCAACATCGGCATCGCCACCACCACCGACCGCGGCCTCTATGTCCCTGTGGTAAAACACGTCGAGGCGAAGACGATTTGGGAGACCGCGACTGAACTGAATCGGGTAGCGGGAGCGGCGAGAGACGG
>DAVI01000012.1:22938-24315 GCA_002505495.1 Euryarchaeota archaeon UBA59
ACTGCAGGACTCGACGACCTCACCGGCTCGACCTTCACAATCACCAGCCTCGGTCGAGATGGTGGAATCGGGGCAACACCAATCATCAACCATCCCGAGGTAGGAATCCTTGGAGTCCACAAGGCGATTGACAGACCCATGGTTGTCAACGGCAGAATCACAATCCGACGGATGATGAATCTATCTTCCTCATGGGACCACAGAGTGGTCGACGGTGCAGATGGTGCCGCCTTGGTCTTGGGGTTGAGGGAGATGTTGGAGCATCCGATTACAATCCTCTGAGGTGTTCCAAATGGAGAGAATCACCTGTCAGGTGCTGGTGGTAGGAGCCGGCCCCGGCGGCTATGTCGCGGCGATTAGGGCCGGCCAACTGGGCCTTGACACAGTCATCGTCGAGGGGGACAAGGCTGGCGGAACCTGCTTGATTCGCGGCTGCATTCCTTCAAAGGCAATCATCCACGCAGCCGAGCGTTTCGAGGCGCTGCGAGAGCACCAGGAAGGACACATGGGGCTCTCGGTAACCGGAGAGGTGGCAGTGGACATGCCCGCACTGATCGGTTGGAAGGATGACATCGTCGAGAAGCTGAACAAAGGGGTCGAGGCGCTGCTCAAAGGCGCCGGGGTCCGGCTTGTGAAGGGGTGGGCCTCGTTCGTCGACGGAAAAACTTGCAATGTGACGGATTCTGAAGGTAACAAAGTTGCGCACATCTCAACTGAGAATGTCATCCTCGCCACTGGCTCATCGCCAATCGAACTGCCCTTCATGCCTTACGACGAAACCCACATTCTCTCCTCCACCGGTGCCCTCGATCTGGAAAGCCTCCCCGAAAGGGTAGCAATCATCGGTGGCGGTTACATAGGCCTCGAGTTGGGCTGCGCGCTGCGAAAGTTGGGCTCCGAAGTCACAGTCATCGAAGGGCTCGACAGCGTGATGGCGATATTCGACAAGGAGTTGCGACGGCCACTAGAACGCTGGCTCAAGAAGAACAAGATCAAGGTTCACCTCAACTGTATGGCCCAAGGTGCTGAAGTGACCGATTCCGGTGTTGAACTATCTTGGAAGAATGCTGATGGTGAGGTGATTAGCGAGACCTTCGACCGAGTCTTGGTGACCGTTGGACGCAAAGCCAACATCAGCGGTTGGGGGCTTGAGGAGACCGGCGTCAAGATGGATGAATCTGGGAGGTTCGTCGCAGTCGATTCACAATGCAGAACCAACATGCGCGGAATCTTCGCAATCGGAGATTTGGTCGGCGAGCCCCTGCTCGCCCACAAGGCAAGCGCACAGGGTGAGATGGTCGCCGAGATAATCGCAGGTAAGAAACGGGAATTCGACCCTGTCGCAATACCAGCAATCGTATTCACAGAGCCGGAGAT
>DAVI01000012.1:24422-24803 GCA_002505495.1 Euryarchaeota archaeon UBA59
CTCGCCGCAAGCGGGCGCGCCTTGACCATTGGGGCGGAGAAGACAGGGGGCTTCGTGCGGGTGACGGCGAGGGAGTCTGACCATGTGATTCTAGGAATCCAAGCGGTGGGCAGCCACATTGCAGAGTTGTCGGGAGCGTTTGTGTTGGCACTTGAGATGGGTACGGTCCTCGAAGATGTCGCAGCAACGATCCACGCCCACCCGACGATTACAGAATCGTTCCATGAAGCGGTTCTCAAGACGCTGGGACACGCTATCCACACGAAGTGATGAAATGAGAAACTTCACTGTGTTGCGGGCCGGAGTGCTCGAACACGAAGTGGTTGCCGAGGAAATGAGAAGATTGCAGGCGCTAAGGATTTCAGATTCCATTCCAGATAC
>DAVI01000012.1:24983-39274 GCA_002505495.1 Euryarchaeota archaeon UBA59
CTACCCCATCTTCCACTGGAATCTAGAGGGCGAAGAGAATGTCAAATCGATTTCGAACCTACTGGAAGGATGGGTCATCAATGCTCTGAAGTCCATGCGAATCAATGGTGAGCGCGACCCTCGAATGCAAGGGGTTTGGCTGAATGGACACAAGTTCTCCAGCATCGGCCTGCAATTCCTCAAGTGGGTCAGCCGACATGGTTTCACCATAAACTACAACACCCCGCCTGGAAGGGTGGAAGGGTTGGATGGGTGTGGTCTTGAACCGGGCACTACGACTTCACTCGCTGCCTTAGGTGAGGAGGGACTTACTCGAGAAAAGTTGGAAGCGCTGCTCATAGGCACTGCTTCTGTCAGTTTGGCACGGACACCCTCAGAAATCCGAGAGGTTAGAGAACCGCCATGGTCCTAATTCGATGACAAGGTTTGAGAACGGCAACCCCCGACAGCGGCCCATGATGAGGTCAGGCAACCCCTTCTTGAAAGAGGACACATTTTCTGTTGTAGATGGTTTTCACCTAACCCGAGACCGCATGAGCCTTGAAGGGGTCGCGAACAAGACAATGCTTCTCCTAGGAATATGTGTGGTTGTCGCATTTGCATCTTGGATGACCATCTTGGTAAATCCTGCTCTTGGCTACATCCTCTTCTTCGTCGGCATCTTTGGCAGCTTAATTGCTGTCATTGCGATGTACTTCATGGACAAGAAGAAAGCAATGTACATCGGTCCTATCTACGCCGCATTGGAGGGACTGGTCCTCGGTCCACTATCTGGCATCTTCGAAATCATATACCCTGGAATCATCATTCAGGCGATCTCGCTCACATTCGGAGTTTTCCTCATAATGCTAGTCATCTACCGGTTGAAAATCATCAAACCGACAAAGAATCTTGCCATCGGACTTTCAGCAGCAATTGGCGCTATCATGTTGATTTACATGGTTTCTTTCATGCTCGCCATGTTCTCGCCTTTCCAGATTCCCTACATCCATGGCAACGGAATAATCGGTATCGGATTTTCTCTCGTCGTAATTGGAGTTGCTGCGCTTACCTTCGTCTTCGACTTCGACTTCATTGAGAAGGGAGTAAACAGCGGCGCTCCAAAACACCTCGAATGGTACGCCGCCTTCGGATTGATGGTCACCCTGGTTTGGCTCTACATCGAAATCCTGCGGCTACTGTCCAAGATTCGCTCTCGCTGACCTGTAGAACACATTTGCATCTTCAGAGGCATCGTTCATGACCGCCGGCCGCCTCGACTAGAGACATGGAGGAGTGGGAGCATCCGCTTTCGCCGAACCTAGGTGGGCCGGCCACAGGCGCTGACCTCCCGCCAATCGACTACCTGGAATGGTATGTTCCTCGACTTCAGGCAGGGGTCGAACATGACCTCACTCAATCTGGATTCGCCCATCCATGGGACTGGGATGGGGTTCTGCAAGGTGAATCGCTTCAGAATCTGACAAATCCGTTCACTGAGCCGCCTCTGAACCCGGAGGCTTTGATTTCCGCCATAGAGGGGGTGTCACCTGCGCAGGTCGTATGTGGACACGGGGTTTCACAGTGCCTTGCGTTCGCACTGATGGCGGTGCTAGATCCTGACAAGCCGCGCAAGGTTGCGGTTGAGATGCCGTCGTTCGCAATAGCGTCGCAGTTTCCACGCGCACTCGGGTGTGAGGTCATCCCATTCTGGCGTGGCCCGAGCGATGAGGGTGACTGTGGGCCTTGGAGGTTGGACAGAGAGGGGATTTCGCAACTTCTTGCCGAGGTTGGAGCGTTGATCACGACTCCGATGCAAAACCCAACCGGCTGGATGATGGACGAGGATGACCAACAGTGGTTGGCTGATGTTTGTGCAACTCATGGTGTCGGGCTCGTCTCTGACGAAGTCTACATCGACTCGGCACGAGGAACTGAGCATCACCGACCGATGTTCCGCTATGGAGAACATTGTGTTAGCGTGAACTCACTCACCAAATGCTACGGGCTGGGCCCCCTGCGGCTCGGTTGGGTCATCGGCTCGGAAGAGAGAATGGTCACTGCGGGGCGGGCGATGCACACGATGCAAGGCATGTTGGCGACTCCCTCGCTGCGGCTCGCTGAGATGCTCTTGCCGAGAATCAACGAGCCGCTTGCATTGATGGCGGAACGGAGGGAGACGAATCTGCCTCTACTCCTCAAGGTCTTGGACTCGCACGACATCGCGTGGACTCCACCACCATCTGGAATCTTCGGTTGCATTCACCTACCAAACGACTGGTCGGCCCTCGATGCCATAGAACAAATCGCCGACCCTCTGGGACTGCTGGTGGTCCCCGGAGGCATGTTCGCGCCTCAACTGGACGGGTATGTTCGGATTGCGTGGGGTGGCGAGCCGAGGGCGTTTGCAGCTGCGATGGAACCATTCGACGCCTTCTTGAAAGGGTTGAAGTGAGGTTGAGGAGACCGGGATGTCATGCCTTCAGCCGTACTCGCCATCACAGGTGCTTCTGGAGCTCGCTACGGAGTTCGTCTTCTCAAGGCCCTGACCGAGGCAGGTTGGGAGGTCCACCTGATTGTCACGCGCGAGGGGAGAATCAACCTCGAACTAGAGTGTGGGGCCAGCGCGGAGGAGTTGGCGGCGGAGCATGGGGCACTGCTAGAGGATAACGAAAACCTCGCTGCGAAGGCGGCATCCGGCTCGGCGAAGTTCGACGCATATGTCATCTGCCCAGCCTCTGGGACCACTCTAGGGAAGTTGGCGAACGGAATCACCGACAATCTAGTCACCCGCTCGGGAATGGTCGCCCTCAAAGAGCGCCGGAAGTTGATCGTCGTGCCACGCGAGACGCCCTATGCAACCATTCATTTGGAGAATATGACCAAGTTGTCCCAATACGGTGTGGTCGTTCTACCCGCAAACCCTGGCTACTACAACAAACCGGAAACCATCGCCGACCTCGTAGATTTCGTGGTTGCGAGAATCCTCGACCAGTTGGATGTCGAACATTCACTCGGTAGCAGATGGACTGGCGAGGAGATTACCGAAATGGGGTCGGTAAATCCCGACTTCCAGCCGTGACATCGCTACACTTTGTGCGGTTGGGTTGATGAAGGGGCAAGTCCCACGGAGAGATGAGTGGTATGACTTTCGATGGCATGACTGCTGCAGAGTTGACCGACGCTCTCAAGGATGCAGGCTTGCCGAGCAGCGGCAATAAGGCTACCAAGATCGCACGGCTTGAAGAAGCAGGGATCACAGTTTCAAAAGTCGAAGACCAGCAGGTCGAAGCAGCAGTAATCGATGCAGTAATGGTTGCTGACAGCACCTCTGAGGGATTTGCATCTAAGTTGACCGCTTCTCGTCAAATGTTTGGAAAAAACATCCCGTTCTTCGGAGCGATCATCCTCGCCATTCTGATGGTCAGCGCCACCACCGTCGTTTTCATCGCCGGACCTATCGTGATGGAGCTCATCCGCGGCGAGCCGGAATACCACCTCATCGACTTCGACCCGTCGCAGGCGCGTGACAGGGCGGAGCACCTCGTCAGTTTGGGACATCCGGAATGGAAGGGCAGAATGTCCGGCTCCTACGAGGAGTTGATGACGGCGGAATCGAACAAGGCCAATTTCACCGAGTATGGACTCGCTTCGACCTTAGAAGAATTTGAAGTTCCGATGTTTGAGATACAAGCAGAACCGCGGCTATTCTACTGCATACCCGGCACCTATCCACTTGGATTGCCGCCCATCATTCCCTGCGGACCTCAAGATGTCAACCGAGTCGACAAGGAGTTTGAGCACAGAATCGACTTTGTGATTCAGGGCTACAGCGGAACCGCCTCCTACAGTTTTGGTGACAACTTGGAACTGGTCAACCTCTCAAACGGCACCGACGACAGCCTCTGGGCCGGGGCTTCTGGTGAGGTGGGTGTTGTCTGGTCCTCCCCCGGAGTCGGTAGCAATACAGACATCTACGCGAAGGCGATTAGCAACGACTTGCGAGCCCTCTTCCTCGTCAACATCAAGTACAACTGTGGCAAGGTCGAGCCAGATGATTGTGTTCCCATCTTCAAAACGGTTGACATCGAAGGGCTGATGGACCAAACAGGAGGGAATCTGCCCGACACGATTCCCTTCATTCAACTCTCAAAGAACACCGGTGAGGAGTTGCAGGAGGTCTTTGACCAACAGGACAGCAACAACGCCCGATTGGGATTGGAAATAGACGTAGACAATCAGGGCACCCGCCCCGTCCGGGTGCCGTGTGGAATCCTCGAAGGCAATGATGACAAGGTCATCATGTTCGGTGGCCACCACGACACGGTCTACAACGGACCGGGTGCAATCGACGACACCACAGGAACCGCCACCGTCCTCGAACTGGCTAGGCAGTTTGCACTTTTGGCGCTAGAATTGGGGCCGCCCGACCACACCATGAAGTTCTGCACATGGGGAGGTGAAGAGGAGGGGCTGCACGGCTCGAAGGCCTGGGTTGAAAAGCACGCTGACGAGTTGAAGGAGAATCTCATCGTCTACATCAACCTCGACATGAATCACGTGGACATCGACCCTGAGCGGGGCAATGGGCTGACCCTCTTTGGCAACTATCAGAGCGACATCGACCACATCGAGCGCATCACTGAGAAATTCAAGGCGGAGAGGTCCGATCTTGCAAGCAAGTACTCAATCACAATCCGAACTTTGGATGGCCCGAAGAACAGTGAGACGGGAATGCCGTACAACAGTGACCACGGGCCGTTCGTCTACGACCTCGTCCACGATGAGAGTGACAAGCCGGGGCACGCTCTGGTCTGCTACGGCTCAGGCAGCTGGGAATACCACACCTACATGGACAACATGGACCACTTCAACGAGGAAAGTTTGGCGGTCTCGGCCATCATCTACGGCACCTACGCCCGCTACCTCGCGTGGGGAGAAAAGTGACCCCTGCATCCACCATTATGGTGCTGAATGGCAATAGAAGGAGTGATAATGGTACCCGTTTCCGGCAAGTTCGATGAGCGCCAAGCGAGCACACGCCAGCCACATCCTGATTCCCTCCAAGTCTCAGGCTACCCAATTGACCGAGAAGATCCAAAATTCTCGCAAGCCTCTCAAGGAATTTCAGAAGATGGCGCGCAAGCACTCGACCTGCCCCTCAAGTCAGAAGGGTGGCGATTTGGGCTGGTTCCATGACAAGCAGATGGTGAAGGAGTTCTCAGATGCGGTTTGGACTCAGCAAATCAAGACCGTGGGGCCTTACATCAAGTCTGGGTTCGGCTACCACATCATCTTCGTGCATGAGCGCGACGAATAGCGCTACGCTACAGCAACAATCAGTGATGGGTTTTGCCCGGAAGGAGCATATCCACTCGAGAATGTTTGGCATCCCTTACTGAGGTGCTGTGTTGGTCGGCACAGCACCGTGGGCATTGGGTGTGGCCTCTCCTTCAATGATAAAGAGGTAAATGTTGTAGAAAGGACATAGAATCCACCACCCTGATTTGCCGTGATCGTGCACCCTTCTTACTGCTGCTGACAAGTATGCGGGATATAGAAGATAGATGAGAAGGGCCAGATAAACAAACGCATACACCTCTGTCATTACTGCCAACATGGTCGTAACAAAAGTCAAAACAAAGCTGACGATATAGAATGCCAAGAAGAACCACCAAAACTCGGATCTAGATGCCCGTCCATCAAAGGACAAAGAGCCCTTCAAACAACTCATCACGGCATCCAACGGATTCATCATCTGGGCGGGTCGACCGCCCCCCATTCCTACGGCCGCCACGGCGGGCTGCGGGGTTCCAATCAACATCGGTTCAGGTGCTGGCTGAGGTGCTGGCTGAGTTGGCTGTCCCCATTGGTCAGTGTTAGGCTGCATGGCGGGTCTTGCCCGACTAGCCACTTAGTCGTGCTCCCAGCACCTTCCAACACGAATAGCGCTGAGTCAAGCATTGAGCGCAGCGAGGACGTCGTCGTAGTTCGGCTCGATTCCGGGATTCTCGCCGACCCACTTGTAGGAGATGTTACCTTCCTCGTCAACGATGAACACTGCCCGCTGACTCGCGGTGTAGCCGGGCATCCCTGCAAAGTCGTCGAGTTCAATCCCATAGGCGCGCACAGTCTCACGCGTGTAGTCAGACAGAATCTCAAATTCCACACCGTTTGCCTCAGCGAATGCGGCATTCGAGAATCGGGCATCGACGGAAATTCCGTAAATGGTGGCATTCGCCTCATTCAGTTGAGCGAGAGACTCCTGGAAAGTGCACAGTTCGGTTGTGCAGACACCGGTGAATGCGGCCGGAAAAAAGGCTAGCACGACTCTCTGACCGCGATGTTCGGCTCCCGTCACCCAGTCGTTCTGCGTGTTCACCAGTCTGAAATTGGGGGCGTCGTCGCCTACCTCTACCATGGCGGCGGCTCTCAGTTACCCCACTTGAACTCGCGTGTGCGTGTTCCGGGCACTCGCCAAGGATTCTCTCTACTCCCTCCCTTGATATGGAGGACTTCCCACGGGCGGGCGTGGCAGTCACTGAACTCGATGATGAGAGTTGGCCGATGTTCGTTGCTCAGCGGGGCGCGGTCGTCGTGCTTACACGCAGCGACTGTGAGAACTGTGAGGGTTTTCTCACTGATCTGGGCAGCAGGGAGTTTTCAGTGGGGGTCATCATGTTGGATGCGCCGGGGGCGGTGGAGTTCAAGCGAGCGTATCCGCAGATTTCCGTCGAAGCGAGCGTTCTGCCATTTTCGATATTGTTCGAGCGAGGCGAGTGGGTCGACTCCGTGATGGGTGCGCGGGTCGGCTCGATTCTTCGATGGTTCGACTGACCGGGCAGAAAACTGACGCCACCTTCATGGGGGGCGGGGCCTCGTGAGCCATTGATGACCGACCTTCGACAGGTGTTCATGCCCTGTGTCATCAACACGGAACGAGAGAAGACCGAGTTGGGCGTCGTCACCCGCGAAGAGGACGCCTGGGCCGTTTTGCGGGCCTTTTTCGCGCGGGCGGAGGATACTGACTGCATCTCGGCCACCATCGATGTCTGGGAGGTCGACTATGTCGGCGAGAATCCGCGTACCGAACTCGCCGAACTTAGCCGTCGCCCCTGTCCCATCTGCGAGCGCTCCTCCTTCTGGTCGGAGATGGGGGAAGCGAATTTCAGGGGCGAAAAACAGTCGACCAGTGGTCGTTGTTATCGCTTGGAATGTTCCGCCTGGGTCGAGCCCAACAACATCGAGATTGGCCGCTTTGACTGTGGTTGGCCGGCTGCACAGTGGACCAAGCGAGTCGAGTCGTTCAACCTCGGAATCCGCGGGCTTGTCGAGATGCGTGGTGCCGTGACAGCTTCCGGCCGTCGGAGACGCTCAACGATGAGCAAAGAGCTGATGGAAGATCTCTGAGCTGGCAATCTCCGAATCACATCGATTCGATGGGAATAATGCCGAGTCCGATGCAACAGGCGGCGATGACTTGCCGAGCCGCTTCTGACAGCGCCAGGTTGCGACCGTTCACCACGCCTTCGTCAATAACGTGGTTGTCACGGTAGAATCGATTGTAGGTCGAGGCGAGAGTCAGCAGGTAGGTGCAGAGCAGATTTGGCCGGGCGCTGTTGAGTGTCTCGTCGAGAGACTCGCCGAAGAGCGCCATCTGCTTGACCAAGGTTGCACCAGATTCGGAGAGTCCAGACCAGTTGCCGATATCAATCGATGACTCGACATCATGCCCTTCTGCGATGAGGCGGCGGCGGATTGAGCAGGCTCGGGCGTGGCTGTACATGATGAAGGGAGCCGAATCGGAATCGAGGCTCAGCGCCTCTTCCCATTGGAAGTTGATGCCCTTCTCGGGTGACACTCTGATGATGTTGAAACGGACTGCGGAGAGTCCTACCGCCTCACCAATCGTTGCCAATTCTTCGGCACTCAGGTCACCCCCCCGAATTTGATTCACAACCTCGGTGGCGCGGGCGATCGCTTCGTCGAGCAGGTCATCCATGTAGACCACGTTTCCGCGTCTGGTGCTCATCTTGCCTTCCGGCAGTTTAGTGAATGCGTAGAACACCACTTCGGGCACCTCGATACCCAGTTCGATTAGCGCCTCACAAACCTGCTTAGATTGAAGGCGATGGTCCTCTCCGAGGATGTTGACCAACCTGTCAGCCTGTGTCCACTTCCACTGGTGGTAGGCGATGTCCCTGGTGGCGTAGAGGCTGGAGCCGTCGCCACGCCTGAAGAAGAACTTCGTCGACTTACCTGACACGCCCCGGCTCTCCAACTCGAGGAAGTGAGCGCCATTCTCCTCTGTGCCGTGCAATGGGCTGTCCGCCAACTGTTCCATGATGACCTCAACAGAACCGTCGACGATGAACCTCGACTCCTTGGTGAACTCATCGAATTCGATTCCTAGCCGGCCTAGTGTTTCGAGCATCCCTTCTAGAACCGGTTGGTAGGCCGCCTCGAACATCTCCAAAGTCGCCTCATCAGCCTCTTCCGAGGCCTGCACGAGAACCGTGACGCCCTCCTCGACCGTCGGGTCAGTCTCCCGCAGAAGATTTGCCGCCTGATAGAATCGAACCCGCTGGTGGTCTGGCTTCTCGGGATAGTTCGAGGGTTCATCCATATCCGCTGCGGAGAGGAGTGCTGTGACCCGCTCTTCGTCAAGATTGGCCAATGACCAGGCCAGAATCCCGACCTGCTTGCCCATGTCGTCGACATAGTACTCGGCCCGGACTTCGTCGCCGGCGAGTCTGTGCATCCGCACAAATGTGTCACCAAGGATCGCATTGCGAGCCCTACCAACATGGAACGGTCCGTTCGGATTGGCCGAAGTGTGCTCGATGAGAAGCGATGAAGGGGCGCGGAAGTGGCCAGCAGAGACCACATCAGCAAGGGTAGCGCCGACCGTCTGCTCTGCGAGCCATTCCACATCGACGAAGAAGTTGCAGAAGCCGCCCTCACTGCTGACCATCTCACAACCGTCGATGCCGCCGCACACCGGTCCGAGCCGCTTCGCAAGTTCGGCGGCGATTTCCAACGGCGGTTTTCCTAGAGACTTGGCTAGAGCGAAGCAGGGCAGGGCGAGTTCCCCCTGGGAAGGGTGACGGGGCCTACCCATCGAGTCGAGGGTTTTGTCCGGGTCGGGGTCACCCATCTCGGTCAGTGCATCCCACACCGGCACGCTGATGACTTCACTCAATTGCCTCATCAGATCAACTCCAAGCCCAGCGCAGCAACGCCGCCATTCCACCAAACGCCTGATTCAGCGTAGAGCCCTCTTCGGTATCGACGGATATCAAGCGAACCTTCGCTGCAGACTGCTCAGCGAGCAGACTCAGCTCGTCGATCAAATCGACCGAAGCCGCCAAATCCTCTCGTACTTGATTGGCTGAGGCACCACAGTCGACACAATCCGGAATCTCCACGGCGCCGGTCACCGTGACTGTCCACTGATGCTTGCACTGTCGGCAGTTGTAGACAGCCCGCCGCTTGTCGAGGGCTTCTGAAAGAAGGAGAGTAGCAACCGCCCCTTGGTCGAGAGCGGAGCGAATCATCATCTCTCCATAGGTCGCCTTGGGATGAGCCTGCATGATTTCCATCAGGAAGCGGTCAACCAACTGTCGCTCCTCATCGAGTTCGATCTTGTCCATCAGCGGGCCGGCATTTTGAATCAACTCTCGTAGTCCACTCTCATTGGAGTAGCCGACATCGAACAGTGGGGTCTTGACGATTTTCTGAATTTCGTGGTGAAGGTAGTTGTTGTTGATGACGGTGTCCTTGGTCGCACCGGGGCCGCCGACGATGATACCCTTGAGGTCTGGAAGCAGTGGCAGCCAGTAGTTGCAAGCCCTCTCTGTGACCTTCTTGAAAAATTTGTCAGCCGCCTCCTCAATCAGCCGCTCGAAGCGCTGTTGTGACTGCCCGCCCTGCCGGTGTTTGCTCGGCACCAGGCTCGAGATGTGCTCCTGACAGTGTACCTTTCGCCCACTCGCTAGACCATACGCGCCCTCTCCCCGGTCGATGACGATGAGCCCATACGCGGTCCTGTCAATCAGCATCTCCTCGAGTTGTGTCAACTCAAAAGTCGAGTCGCAGCGATAGCGAAATGAGGTGAAGGGCTCGGGTGGGTCATCGATGACATAGGTCATCAAGCGGGACTTGTTGTTGCCCACGATGACATGGCCGGTGAAGAGAGCGAGCCCCTTTGGCCCAGCATTCTTGAGTCCCGAAAGGGCTGAAGAGGCTGCTTCCAAGGCTTCGCAGACATTCTTTCTCGTCTGATTCGACCTGATGTTTCGGGCTTGACCGGCCTCGTCAGAGAGTTGGTGGCGGACATCGGAGACCTGCCGTTCGGGTGGAATGATGACCGTCACGAGTTGTGTGCCCATGCCCCTCAAGGGCCGTAGCTCCTCGAGCGTCTTCTTGAAACGTAGGCGAATCGCTTGTTCTGCAGCATCATCGCTCATAGAACCACTCCGTGGTTCTCGCCGTCGACCCACCGGTTATCAATCCTTCAGCATCAACGCTGCTGTTTTGGGGCCGTCTTCAGCATTGCAAAAGAGATGGAGTCAGCCTTTGCGGTTAGTGGGAATTATGAGTCGGCGGCTCTCCGACCGGTTCGATGGCGAAGGTGGCAGTGGTCGCGGCTGGCGGAAGTCTGCTCTACGACGACTCCGAAGTGAACCACGAATGGCTCGCTGAACTGGTCGCCTGCATCGCTGATTTCACCTCGGTCGGTAACAGGCTCGGGTTGGTAATCGGAGGTGGCTATCTGGCCCGGCAGGGAATCACCTCCTCCAAAGAGGCGGGAATCACCGATGTTCACGAGTTGGACCTGATTGGGATCGCTGCCACCCGGGTCAATGCCGCTGGAGTCAAGGATGCCCTGCGCGCATCTGGGGTCGGGGCCGCGGATGAAGTTGCGGAAACCATTGATGAGGCGGCGGCGCTGCTCTCACATCACTCGGTGGTGGTGATGGGCGGAACGGTTCCAGGTCACACCACGGACGCTGTCGCAATCGGGCTTGCGATTGCCGCCGGAGCTGAGAGTTGCACAATAGCAACCAATGTCGATTACATCTACGATTCCAACCCGAGGACAAACCCTGATGCGAGTCCCATTCCGAGGCTGACCCTCGTTGAATTGCAAGCCGTCGTCGGCCCACCGTCTCACGAGGGTGCGGGACCGAATGTAGTCATCGACCCAATCGGGGTTCAACTTGCTATAGACAACAATCTTGCTCTATCACTACTCAACGGAGGAGATGTCGCAAATCTGGCAGCTTGCCTATCAGGTGACTCCTTCACGGGAAGCGTTGTCGAGGTGTCATAATGAGCAGAATAGAGAAGCAGATGAAGAAGTCGATCGAGCGCGCAGTGGGGGCTCACAAATCGGAAGGGAAATCACATACCCTTCCCCTGAATCCGAAGGCCCCGAAGTATGTCGCCCCACACCGACACTGCGCCATCTGCCAAACCCCCATTCACCAGGATTCAGAACCCCCGGTCTGCGCTGACAAGGAGTGCATCAAGAAGCGGGAGAAGCAGGAGAAATCGAGGAAGCACCTCAACATCATGCTCTATCTCTTCCCGGCGATTGCAATCATGCTATTCATGCTGCAATTCATCAGGTGAGAGCGAAGAGTTCATCCACGACGAAGGGGAGTTGATTATCGATGATGGTACGCATCCTCTCCATACTGCCCCTTGCGACCGGGTCAATCTGCATCCTTATCGTACTCATCGGAGCCATCGGCTACACAGCCGACTCCGAAACCGTGGGCATCCCAATCCCTCCGTGCGCGCCCGGCTCTGATTCGGTCTGTGAGGTCGGGATGAACCACGACAACCTCTCGATTCCACAACCATTCATGCTACTCGATGTCAAGGTGACGATGGAATGGGACCATCCGAATGACGCCTGGGTGGCCATCGTGGACGCTGAGCAGATCGACTATGACAAGTGCGAACCAAACGACCAGGGGTTGACCGGTTGCACACTCTCGGACTTCACGATTCTCGCAGGAGGGCCGGAAAGTGAGGGCTCACTGGTGTGGGATTTGGAGCCGGGCTCCACCCGATTCATCACCGCAGGCAAGGCTGGAACTCTCACTCTGGACACGAATGTGGTAACCTACTCCTACTCTGTCGGTCTAGGTCTCGCCCCCCTACTTCTGCTCGGTGCGGTCGGGGTCGTGCTCTGCCTTTCGGGAGTGCAGATGGCGTTCCCCATCAGGTTCGGCAATAAGGGTGGCTCAGCGGGGCGTTGAAGAACTGCACGCGAGTCGAAGGAAATTGAGGGAGTCGGATGGCCGGGTTCAAGTGTCAGGGTTGCGGGGTCGAAATCCGCGTCGAGGGGTTGGCTGACACCCGCTACGGACACAAGGTCTTCTGCGTAAGATGTGGGCAAGTCACATCCACCAACTGAGTTGAGTCACTCACTCAGCGGTCTTACGATGCCAGCCATCTGGCAACGAGAGCGGATCCTCAACGACATCCGCGCCGATTCGGTCCACCATCTCCTGACGAAGCAGTTCGATGCCGTAGCCTTCAGTCGCAGAGACACAGATGTGGCCGCTGACCGGGTTCTCGCCGGTGTCGATCTTCAGCAGGTCGGCCTTGCCGTCAACAATGAGCAGCGGGGTCTGCGGCAGAAGTCCGGCGACCTCCTTCAGCAGGTTCTCCTGAGATTCCATCGAAGTCCCACCATGTTCCGCAGGGTCCATCAGATAGAGAACGAGTGAGCCGATGTGTTCGAGCGCGACAATGGCCTGCATCTCAATCTGGTTCCTCTCTTCCATGGGCCGGTCGAGAAGACCGGGCGTGTCAACCATCTGGTAGCGACGCCGTCTCGAGGTGAAGTGGCCGACATGCAGTTGCTTGGTAGTGAACGGGTAGGAGGCGATTTCAGGATCACCGGAGGAGAGAGCGGCAATCAGCGCCGACTTTCCGACATTCGGCGAGCCAGCGACTACAATGCACGGTTCCGAGGAGTCGATGGAGGGAAGCTCCCGGAGTGTGTCGCGAGCGTTGTTGAGCCAGTCGAGGGAGCTACCGACTTGGTCGACAATGGACGAAATTCGCCCGTAGGCCTCTCTGCGTGTGGCGTGCATCATCTCGATGTTCACCATCCGTTGCAACTTTCGGACATTCTGCCTTGCGATGTTCATCGATTGCTCAGCTGCCCACTGAATAGTTGAGAGGTGGTGGCGGTAGTCGTCACAACCGACTGCAGCGTCGATGAGAGCGCGGTCAAACTCGGACTGCTTGTTGAGAGAGGGCCATTTCATCACCCATCCCTTGAGGGTAGCATCGAGGACGTCCCCGGCAGACTGAATCATCCGAATCATCTGCTTTCGCGTGCGATACATCCGGTTTGGGTCTTCGACCTGGTCCTTCGCCTTGGTGGCACGGCTGAACGCCTTGTCGAGCAACTCGTCTGAGGTCAGAACCGTTGGCAATCTCTTCCAGACTACTACGGCCACTCGACTCCCTCCGACTCTGCCGGCTTGCCCATCCCTCTTGAATGCATTAGTCATGATTTGAATTGGGTCGGGGAGGAAACATTTCTAGCGCCCTCGCGGCTGATGAGGTGTAACTATCACCTCACCCTCCCACCAAAAACCGATATGTTCCGGCCAATTGGGTGATGGGACTCTTTTCAAGGGTCGAGCCTCTCAGGTGCGTTGGGGCGGACAGGATGGCTGAACGGAAGGGGCGCAAGAAGAGCAAACATCCGGAGTTGCCCGATTGGGCAGTGACACTTTGGGAAGATGTCGGTGAGCCCGACATTTCCGGCATTCAGGATGTGCTGAGTGGCCCCCTCCTAGAACGACGCTGCGGCCTCCGCCGAGACGATCTGATCGAGGTACTGCTCGATGCGCGGGCTCTCCCCAAAGGAATGGAACCGATGATGCAGGGTCGGTTGATTGGGACTAACAAGAGCAGCATCGAACTTCTCACCTCCGACCTCAACTACCACTATCTTGCGCGCGATGTCATCGTCGACGTGATTCTCATCGCCCACATGCGACCGCCCTACATCGAAGACAGGGAACTTCTCGACTTCGAGCGAGAGGACATGAAGCGGCGCAACTCACTACATGAAGAGGTCGAAAAGCGCTCGACTGGCGACGACGACAGCCATGTATGGGGTTGAATCAAATGGCGCTGCATGAGAAACGCTGTATTCCCTGCGAGGGTGGTGTTCCACCGCTCGATGATAGTGGGCGGGAGCCTCTTCTCTCGGAACTGAATAACGGCTGGCAAGTAGTGGATGGCCACCATCTGGAGCGAACTTGGAGCTTCCC
>DAVI01000036.1:0-1160 GCA_002505495.1 Euryarchaeota archaeon UBA59
CCACTGAAGGTTGTTGAGTTGGCAGTGACCATCCAATCGACATACAGGTCACGCCCGTCCGCTGTAATTGAGTGACTCAGTTCGAAGTGGATGGACTCCCATCCAAGCGGTCCGTCACCGATGGAGAGAATTGGAGATTTGATGTCTTCGACTCCGACCAAATCGTTTTGCTCTGTGACATACGCGTGCACTTCAGAATCAAGCGTCACGCCGTCGCCGTTGGCGTCGAGTTCGTCCCAAAAGCCTGGGTCAAGCCACTGCCTTTGGTGAATGGTCACATTGAGATGGTTGTTTTCTATGGTCAGCCCGTACTCCCACTCGGACTGCCCAGTCAAGTTGTCCCTGTAGTCTGTAACAGGTTCTCTATTACCCTCGTTCGTAGTTCCCAGGTCTTCTCCAACGATGAATGAGAATGAGGTCGAGTGGATCATGGTTGACACATCATCTTCGTCCTTCATCAACAGGTTGGCAAAAAGGGTGTAGTTTGTGTTATTCTCCCAATCAACGTTGAATTGGTCCATCCTCATGGATCTGTAGGTGTTTCCGTAGGTGTTGGAAACCAAGGACTCCAGAGTGACGCTGTTGATGATTTCGAACTCGAGTTCGTATTCCTCAGCCTCATCCATGTCATGCGCTGCCATGACGAAGGTGACATTCTTCTCAGCATCTTCATCGCCGAACACATCGTAGTACTCCTGCTCTGGAGTCACAGTGATTGAGACATATCCTCTGTCGGATGCGAAGGCGGTTTGAGCGAACGCCGAGAGAATGAACAGCAGTGACAGTGTCAGAGAGGCCGCGCGCGTACGCACCTTGCGCATGACGCTAACTTGCCCCTCTTGGTATATCATTGAAGCGCGGGTATTCCACTTTGAAGAACTCTCTCAATAGAATTGAAAGGCGGCACGCCCGAACGGCCGCCATGGCTCGGAAGCGGCGTGTTGTCAAACCCAATTCCGATGGCCCTCCAAAAGGCCCTCCTGGAAGGGGTCCACCCGGTCGCTCAGGAGGCCCACCAAGCGAGGCCTCTGGCGGCCCTCCGCGTGGCCCGCCCGGCTCCGCCGAAGGTGGTCGTCCAAGTGGTCCGCCCGGCCGCGGTCCACCATCCAGTCCACCATCCGGTCCACCATCCGGTCGTCCATCCGGTCCACCATCCGGTC
>DAVI01000036.1:1213-5774 GCA_002505495.1 Euryarchaeota archaeon UBA59
CCATCCGGTCCACCATCCGGTCCACCATCCGGTCCACCATCCGGTCGTCCAGCCGGTCCGCCATCTCGCTCACCTCCAGAACCTCAGGAGGAGATTGAAGAGGAGATTATTGAATCGTTGGCCGAAGGGGCTGATGAAGATGAAACGGCCCTCGAAAGCGATGGATTCGATGACGAGGATGTGTACGACCAAGCCGAGGAAGAATCTGACGATGACGAGGCCGTCGATGAAGAAGAATCCGATGAAGAAGAATCCGAGGAAGCCGATGACGCGGTTGAGATTGCAATGGGCGACGCGCTCGAGATGATGGGTGCTACTGGCTCTCCCTCTAGCCCACCATCTGGGCCTCCTGCTGGTCAGGCACCGATGCCACCACCCGGCCCTGCTCCGTTAGATCCCCCCTCGACTGGGCCGAGAGGTCCACCGATGGCTCCTCCACCCGGCCCGGATACCGGCGCGGCGTTTGCCGCTCTTGGGATGCCGGCATCCGATGAAGGCGATGATTCGGTAGAGGAGGGCGAGTCGGCTGAAGTTGATTCGGTCGGAGAGGAATCGGTCGATTCAGTGGAGGATGTCGAAGAGGCCGTTGAAGATGAGGTCGGCGAGGATGAAACGGATGAGGGCATGGAAGCAGTTGATGACGGTGATGGCTCATCAGCTCCATCAGGTCCGGTGATTGAACGGCACGATGCTGACCCGCGTGATGACATCGAGGTCGAAGTTGTCGAACTCCCCGCCCGTTCGCCTCTACGAAAGCCGCTACGTGATCCTGTTCTCGCGCCCGCCCCTCCCTCTCTTGAAACTCCAGTTCTCTCCTCGGCTAGTGAGATGGGCGACTCGAAGTTGGTAGGACACATCGTACCTCACACCCATTGGGACCGAGCGTGGTACCTGCCCTTCCAGCAGTATCGATACAAGTTGGTCGAATTGGTCGATGACCTGCTCGACCTGATGGAGGCGAATCCCGAATCATTCCCAACTTTCGAATTGGATGGACAGACCGTCGTCTTGGAGGATTATCTGGATGTCCGACCGGAGAATCGTGAACGGCTTGTCGACCTTGTTTCCTCTGGTCGCCTTTCTATTGGGCCGTGGTATGTCTTGCCCGACGAGTTCATCGTCGGCGGCGAGGCGCTGATTCGTAACTTGATTGCCGGCCATCGTGTTGCTATGGCACATGGAGGCTGTTCCTCAGTCGGCTATGTCCCAGACCCGTTCGGTCATGTCGGACAGTTGCCGGCAATTCTGCGCGGCTGTGGTCTTGACTCGTTCATCTTCACACGCGGGGCTGGGCCGTGGGTAGCCGAAGAGGCGAAGGGCATCTTCTACTGGCAGGCTGCGGACGGCGAGACCGAGGTTCTCTCAATCAAGCAGATTCCAGACTATCCAAATCTGATGGCGTGGGGTTTCGAGGAGAGGCCGCTGGACCGGAAGAACTCGACGAGCGTGAATGTGGATACGGCGATGGCGAAGGTTGAGCGATTGCTTGAGATGCACAAGAAGACCTACAATTACAAGCCTTCCAACCTACTGTTCGGGCAGGGCTCGGACCACACCGCGCCGCAAGTGACTCTGCCGCAGTTGATCACCGCCGCGAACGACCACTTCGGCAAGAAGATCCAATTCAAGCACTCGTCCTTCCAAGAGTTCATCGCTGACACCAAGAAGTGGGTCGGTCGCAAGAAGATTCACCGCTATCAGGGCGAACTTCACGACGGTTGGGACCGCAATGTTCTCTCCGGAGTATTCAGCGCTCGACTCTACCTAAAGCGACTCAACGATTCGGCGATGCGAACTCTCTACGACAGAGTGGAACCGCTGTGCGCGGCCGCCCGCGCCTTTGGCGGCAGGAACCGGCAGGAGAGGTTGAACCTCGCCTGGCGAGAAGTGCTCAGATGTCACCCTCACGACGATGTTTGCGGCTGTTCGGTGGATGCGACGCACGATGACAACGAGGTGTTGCTGAAGCACGCGGGTCAAATTTCGGAGATGCTGCTGGATGACGCACAGGAAGACCTTCGTAGCCAGATGAACCTTCACCACATCGACCGCGACGCCGTGCCAATACTGCTCCACAATCCCCTCCCGGTCGTCTGGTCGGGCACCCTGCCAATCGATTTGGCATTACCCGCTTACCGCTGTTACCTGCAGGCAGGCTCGCCGCTGAAAATCGAGTTGTCGCGGCCGGCGGACGGCTGCTTGATTCACACGATGGCCGTGCTGACAGAGCCGCTGTTCGGGCTACACGCTCATCCCGACCGAGCGGTCAATGTCGAGTTGTCGCGCATTCAAGGTGCGGTTCTTGTTCACAACCTACCGCCGGGAATCCATGTGGCTCATCTGATGCCAGGAAACCAAGAGCAGAAACTGCCTGGGAAGCCGGTTCGGATGGGAGGTCGGCAAGGGCGAACCGACTGGATGGACAATGGGCTTGTGCGGCTGCAGTTCAGACAGGATGGTCGCTGGGATGTCGTGGACCCCTCAACCAAGAGGACCTACTCAGGCGTGGGAAGGCTGGAGGATTCGGAGGACGCAGGTGACTCGTACGACTGGTCTGCGGGTGGCTACCCCGTCGAGGTCGGTTCGGGCAAGGGCGAGAAGATGCCGGACAGGAGCAAGGAGGTTGACAGGCGACTCTGTGACGCTGACGCTGCTGAGAAGCGGGATGTGACTATCACTCCGATTCTGGAAACACCGTGGATTTCGACGGTCATGGTGCAGGTCCACTGGGCTCTGCCGGTCAGGTTTGACGATTCGACCCAAAAACGCTCCGAAGAAGAGGACTGGATCACGGTTGACCACTACCTCACCCTCCGTTCAGGCTCGAAGACGGTCGAAATTGAGACTTGGATGAACAACACCTGTGAGGACCACAGACTTCGACTCTGCGTGCCAACCGGACTTACCCAAAAGAAGGTCTGGGCGGGCGGGGCGTTTGATGTGCTGGCGCGGCTTACTGAGTGGCCACATGACGCTGACTGGGAGCAGCCGCAGGTTCCGACGCAACACTTCAGTCAGTTCGTGGCGATGCAGGACAGACTTGGAGGAATCGCGGTGTTGGCGCCGGGTTCTAACGAGTATGAGACGGCGCCGACCGATGGTGCGGATGGCACTGACATTCGAATCACGATGTTGCGAGCGACCGGTTGGTTGAGCCGCGATGGGTTCGCTAGCCGGCGGAACCGAGCTGGACCTTGCTATCCTGCGCCTGGGGCGCAGTGCAAGGGTCAGACTTCGATGCGCTGGGGATTGTTGCCGTTTGAAGGCAGGTGGCCCGAGGCTGGAGTCCACGAGGCGGCGGAGGCGTTTGCTGCGCAGGTAAGCCTGCTACCCGGACTTCCCAAGCCACAACTCAACGGCTACTTCGATGAGCCTCTCAAGAAGGGGATTCGTGGGCGCTCGAGTGCGCCTGTCAGGTTTGTTGGTGACGGGCCGCGTCCTCTGCTTTCGGCGTGCAAGCCGGCCGAGGATGGTGAGGGAACGGTAGTCAGAATTCACAACCCACTCAAGAGTGACTGGACTGGCAGAATCGAGAGCGACCTTCCCCTGTTTGAGTGCTACGAGTGCGACATGATGGAGAATGCAGGAAAGGCGGTCGATGTGAATGACGGTGGTTGGGATGTCACAATCGGCTCGAAGCAGATTCTCACTTTCCGCTTCAAGTGAGGTGTGGGTAATGGTCTCTGACGAGGACCTATGGCGCTACTTCGCCCTCGACTACGTCACCGCCCGCCAACGATTCCTCGACGCCTGCGAAAAGGCGGGCGCAGAACTCACCACACTCACCCTGTCGGTGCGAGGTCCGTCGGATGAAGGGCTCTCAATCGACGTGGCCTACTTGGGTCCTGACTCGCCAACACGATTGCTGATCCACACGAGTGGAGTCCATGGAGTGGAGGGTTTTCCGGGAAGCGCTGTGCAGGTGCGGATGTTGGAGCGGTGGGCTGCGGGTGACTTGCAGGTTCCAGAAGGGTGTGGCATTTTGATAGCCCACTCAATCAATCCGTACGGGTTTGCCTGGCTGCGTCGGGTGAATGAGGACAACGCTGACCTGAACCGCAACTTCCTGCCTCCGGGGGAGGCGTATGTCGGGGAGCCGGAGAGGTACCACGAGTTGGACGGTCTGCTGAATCCGCGCTCGTATGATACGGCGTTTGACCTGTTCAAGTTGAAGGCTGCCTGGGTGATGTTCCGGATGGGGTTCAATGTCGCCAAACAGACGGTGGCCGAGGGTCAGTACGAACGGCCGAAGGCGATGCAGTATGGTGGTTCCAAGTTGTGTGAGGGGCCGAAACTCTGGCTAGATCACCTCAGCAGGTATCTTCCCGAGTGCGGACGGGCAGTCTGGCTCGACTTTCACACTGGGTTGGGACCTTTCGGGGTCGACTCACTGTTGATTTCCAACGAGGAGGGCGATGAGGCGTTTGCCTCTCTCGCCGCTCGCTACGGCGAGACCGTGCAGCCTCTGGACCCGGATGCGGGGGTGGCCTATCGGATTCGGGGGGGAATGCTTGAGGGGACTGCAGCGCGTTGGCCAGAGGTTGACTGGACTCTCATCACT
>DAVI01000037.1:0-203 GCA_002505495.1 Euryarchaeota archaeon UBA59
CTGTCAGCGTCGATTCGATGGGGTTCTTTCGGATAGATGTCAACCCATTGGGTGGTCGTGGGGAGGGAGGAGGGAGTACCCCAGGTGAAGGTGATGTTCAACTTGGGACGCTCGGAGGCGAAGACGAAGTCAACGGAGTCGAAGGTAACCCATTCATCGCCCCACTCAGGCCCTGTGAGAAGGATGCTCGCCGGCTCTGACGG
>DAVI01000037.1:294-1762 GCA_002505495.1 Euryarchaeota archaeon UBA59
GTGAAATTGAGGCCGGTGAAGCCCGACTTCTCGTCCATCAGACCTCCCGAGTCTAGATTTCCGAGTGCACCCCCGACCTGCCACCCACTCCAAGTCACGCTGTCCTCCTGCCATGCCGAGTCATAGCAGACCCAACTGCGGACGGTAGGTGTGCCCTGCACCTGCCGAGTGTGAAGCACCAAGTCCGCTTGCAGGATTGAGGTGTTAGTCCAGAAGCCGGCTGCATCGAGATCAACTCCGAACAGAGTGTTCCATCGACTACTGTCATTGTTCGAGTAGCCGACCTTCAGTTTGCTGTCGTTGCCGAAGTTAGTCGATGACTGTGCCGCGCTTAGCCAGGTGTCGTACAATTCGGACGACGTGCCGAGAGTGATTGAGTAGGTCGAAGTGCCATCACCATTGTCTGTTAATGTGCCTCCGGAAGGCTCTGCTCCGCCAGCATGGCCGACGGCTGTTTCAAGCACTGAAACAGGTGGTTCGTGGAGCATCGCGGCCCAAGATGTCAGCAGCAACATCGCGACGATTAACGGGACAAAAGAGCGGGGAGACATGGCTACGCCTCACCGGTGAGCGACGCTCTCACACATCAAGTCAGCGGCGTATCGCCCGCCTACGGCGGGCGAGAATCAGTGGGAATTCGGGCAATTCGGATACTCTAGAGGTGGCCTCACTCTTCCCATACTGCCCAGTCATCCATGTCGCCAGACCTGTACCACCAGACGCCCTCTTCGTCTTCCCACCACTCGGTGCCATCTTCGTCGACGGATATCGATGGGTCGGCTTCGCCGGCATCTTCCGCAGCGTGCTCTTCGACGCCGCCATAGCCCGCCTCCTCGACGGTAGGTTCCTCATAGGCGTCAGCTGCTAGCTCATCGGCGAACTCATCCTCCTCCTCAAAGTAGTCGTCGTATTCATCCTCCTCATCACCGGCGCGGCGGAGGAGCACAACCAATACGACGATGATGCCGAGTAGAATGAACGCTCCAAGCGCGGCGCCGAGGTAGTAGAGCCAGCCGCCAGCCTCGAAGAAGCCAAGCAGATTTCCTTGCACTGTGACATCTTGTGACACATGCACATTCTCTGCGACGACGGTAATCGTGGTCGTCCCTTCTGCCAACATGTAGACCGTCCATTGTGAACGGTTCTCTTTGTTTTCTCTATGCAGTTCATTGCCCTTGTCGAGATAGGCTGTATATGGTACTGGTATCTCGTTGCCAAAGCCGTCAAACGCCGTGATGTCGACCGTGATTGTCTGTTGCTGGAAGACCGCGGTTCCCGGAGTGACCTGCATCTCAAAGGAGGCGAGAATAGAGGGGCTGACTGTTACTGTCCAGGTCCCGGTGAGCCCGGTCGAGTCGTGGGTGTAGGTCAACGAATGGTTTCCAGCGACGGTACCAGCCCAATCGTATGAGCCGACATCCTCGTTGTCAGTGAAGTCAGCCGCATTTCCACTCCAGGACGCCTCGAC
>DAVI01000037.1:1865-27434 GCA_002505495.1 Euryarchaeota archaeon UBA59
CACCCGTGTTTTCGTCGCTCAACACAGCAGCGATGCCATGTGTCACGGTAACCTCGATGATGGCCTGATATGCGCCAGACGAGGCACAGATTTTCCAAGTCCCCTCAGTGCTCGCCTCCCAGACGAATCCATTCGCCTGCAGATTGCTGGTCAACTCATTGCCCCAGTCAAAGCAGGAGGGCGGTTGAGTGGTCGGGCTGGTGGCATCCCAGACGAACCAACGCAACATGTCAGTGGCCAACATATTCTGATTCAAATCGCGGGTTATCGGATTGAGAGCGACATTCTCATCTGCCGTCAATTGTGAGCCGTGGCCGGAGACGGTGATACTCGTCAACGGACCGGCAATGACGGTGAAAACAACCTCATCAGACATCGCTTGGGTTCCCTCGTGCATGTAGATCGCTTTGACTGTCCAATCTCCAACGATGACCGCATCGAAGTCAGCATACGAGGATTCGGATTGGAAGATAAGCCAATTGCCTGCCATGGGCTCGACGATTTGCCAGCTATCCACCAGACCGGTCCATTCATTGTCGAATTGGTCGAATGCGAATGCGTTCAAAGTGACTGCACCGCCCGAAACCACGGTGGTAACCGGAGTCTTGAGGCGGATTCCAATCGCCTCTCCGTGAAGAACGGAGATGACAACATGCGTCGTCACGCCCTCCAAGGTCGCCTCTACCCACTGAGTCGAAGAGACCCACGGTGTCCAACGCACAGGCTCCTCAGCGTACAACGAACCGTTTGACCACAACCACGCCGATAGTGGCAAAGTCACATTCAGGCGATTGCCTTTCACGTCAATGCGGACCGTCTCGAAGGTTATCGCCCCGTCTGCCGTCAGCGAATTATTCGAGGGGTTGACCTCTAAGTCAGCGATGACACCATGTGTGGTTTCAACGAGTTGAGTCGAATTGAGACCGATGCCCGTCATCAATGTGAGATTCCAGAATCCAACGGTGTAAGCGGAGTACTCACCAACAGATGAGATGGAACCATTCTCGACACTCCAGTTGACCGAGCCCACCCTAAACGGGGTAATCGGGTTGTCGTGCGAGTCGTAGGCAGTCCAGTTGAAGTCGCGAGTTTCTCCAGCCGGCACCTGCGCGTCGCCAGCCATCACGAGATATGCCGGATTTCCTTCGGTCACTATCACTAACATGTTGATAGATTCCGTACTCCAGGTCACATTCACCCACTGCGTACCGGTCCTCCACGGCATGTAAGTCAGGCTTCCCACCGGGGTTGTTTGCTGAGCACCCTCAGCGATTGAGCCGTTGGTCAGCGTGAAGGTCACCGTCTCGCCGGGCACCGAGTTGCCGTTTGCGTCGAGGATGTCGACCCAGAATGAAACGGTTTGGTCAGAAGTGATTGTTGAGGCGATTGGCCCGGCTATCAAGGTGACCGGAGTGCCCGGTTGCACGATGATGATGTGGTCGACGATGACCCGCCCGAACCGCGCAGAAATCGTGACGTTTCCATTGTGGTCGGGAGTGAACAGTCCTGAACTTGATATCGTGCCGTCGGTTGTGGTCCATTCGACTGTACCGGTGATTATGTTTGAGTCGACATCGACTAGAGTCGCGTTGAATTGCACCGGTGTGTCAGCAATGGTGACTGACGGCCCGCTTACGGTGATGTCAACGACGCGGGTGTAGTTGAGAGTGAGGCGGGGTCGCTGCGAGGATGTTAACGACTCGGAGTTGTCGAACGTCACCTCAAATTGAGGAATCCCTTGCGGATATGGTCCCGGAATTCCAATCAAGACCACTGAGATAGTCCCGTTGAGTGACGCTCCCAACGCGCCGCTGACATCGAAGCTGACCCAACCGATCGTAGTCGATGAGATGCTGACCGTATCGAGTAAAACCACGCCACGGTCTACGCCTGCAAGGAGGCCGCCGTTGGTGCCGCCCCAGGCATGGCCGAGTGATGCTTGGATCCAAGTCGCTTCATGCTCGGAGAAGTTACCGTTCAGCAACGCATACGCCTTAATGTCGATATAATTTGAAGTCGAGGTATCGGTACTTAAAATCCATAATTTGAGGTTCGCCGAATGCGACCTCGCATCTGCCGTCAACGGAAGTTGACCAAGGTCCAACTGGAAGATTCCGATGCAGGCGTTCTGACTGGCCGGTCCGCCATCGCACCCGGAACCAACCACAATCTGGTCCGAGCCGTGAGTTGCGGACTGGTCTCCCTCGCTGATGTAGGTGTCTTCGACCTGAGGATAATTGAAAACCTCAGCGTCCCCACCCTCCTGATATTCTGCACTCCAAATGTTGTTGCCGAGAACCGAGGTGTCGGGATCACCGATGGCGAACGACCTAGTGCTTGAGCGAGGCCCGAGCACTGAGCCGTTGATGGCCTGTACATTCCAGTAGTAAGCCTCACCTGCCGCCATATCCCAAGCGGGAGTGAAGTTGCCCTGTCCGAAACTCCCAATCGAGGAACTCGCATTCCAAGAGAAGACGGTGTTAGTGACGGTGCCGTTGAAGAGCGTCAGAATGTAGCCGGTGGTTCCAGCGTCATACTGCCAAGTCAGGGTTGGTCGAACCGGAGACTCCAGCAGGAAGTCGTCGTATTCATCCACCGCGTAGAGCACCTGTTGATCCTGTGGGAAAATCTGAACCGGAGTCGCCGGCGGAGATGTCCCGTTGAGATTGTCGATGTAGCCAATCACCAGTTGTGGCCTATATTGAGAACCTGTGCTCTCAGACGAGGAGAACTGAAGGTAGCCGGTCCAGTTGGCCTTCAATGCTATCGACACGATGCCGTTGTATCCCGCCGACTGGATTAGTGGTGTGACATCCCAATCATACCAAACACCGCCGAAGCCGCTTGCAGGGAGGCTCACGGATGAGGCGGCCGTTCCATTGCAGTTGTTAACAACCGAGAAGGAACTCCAAGTGTCGGACTCAGAGAATGAGGAACACTCGTGAACCGTGACCGTCGGGTTTCCAGACTGTGAATAGCCAACACGGTACATCTTCAGCGAGACTGTGGTTGCCAACATAGACGATGGGAACGGCAATTCTCCAAGGTCAAACTGAATGAGTGACACCGACTCCTGACCCGCCTGGAATGGACTTGCGCCTACAACGAGAGTGTTGTTGCTGCCCTGACTCACAGAGGTACCTGCACCAGGAGTCGAATCGACCCAAGTGTCCGGAACGGAAGGCAGCATCCCACTCTGTACGAAGACTGAGCCTCGGTACAATGTGACCGTATGGTTGCCAAGGCCGTCGTCACTGCCTTGGTCGGCGGGGACACGGAACATTCCACCTCGGGTCCAATTTCCGAACATGTCGCCAACTACGGCTCTGACACGCCAATCGAAGTAGCGATCACCCCAATCGGTGCCACTAGGCAAGTCACTGGGATTTGACAGCGTGTAGGAGAGGGGCGCACCGGAGAAGCTGCCCGCGTAGGAGTTGGAATCACCCGAGTCGAGGCGACGAGTTTCGTCAGGGTCGAAGTTTCCATCCTCACTCAACTCCAACTGCCATGAAGTGACATTCGATGGTGAAGGGTGTGCCCACTGTAGAGTCACCGGGTCACGGCCGGTCGGCCGAGGCTCCGCCGCTTGCCAAAGAGTCGAAGTGTTCGCGGGGATTGGCGAGGTGGCATCAGCAGGAAGCCACTGCGTGCCAATGCGGTGGGTGATGTTGAGAACCGGTCTCAGCGACGGATACACAGAGTATTCCGAACTGTAGAACTGTTTGATGAGAGAAGTTCCAGCCTGTGCGGTGAAGTGAAGCAAAACGGTGTCGTCACCGCGTAATCTCGCTGACTGGACGAGTTGAGTGATGTTCCAACCATACCAGCCGACTCCAGAGACGATGACCTCGTCAATGATGCCACCCGACATGGGGTTAGGCCAAGTCTGGTTGATTGCCGGACGATTGAAGGTCGTCTGCATCTCGGTGAAGTCGACCGCCAAGGCAGACACCGCGATATCAAGAGGTGTAGATGAGGGTCCACCGCAGCCTGTGCAATGGAGTTCGAGTGAGGCATCAACAACCTCCCAAGGCTCTGGTACGGGGATGCTTGAGATGTTGACACGCATCACGCTGGTAGAGCGGTAAAGGGTGCTGAAGGTAGATGGGCTCCTACCTACTGACAAGGTTTGGGAATTTCCAGTGTTGCTGTTCTGTGAGTAGGAGTTGAGCATCGCATCGGCAAACGAGATGGGCAGGTAGAGCCGGCTTACCGCCGAGCCCTCCTGAGCCCGCAGACGACCATCTGTCGAGTTGATTTCCCAGCCGATGGTGTTCGGGACATCGAAATTGTACGAACTACTGCGCGGTCCATACATGTCATCCTTGATCGTCTGAACGAACCATCTCTGCCTTGAATCGAGGGAGAATGAGGCCGGAGGTGTCCAAGTCATGTTTGTGACATCGAATCCACTGTCGGTTCGACTGTCGTGGATGATGTAGCCATCGCGCACGTCATTGCTGTTGTTCTGGAGGATGACTCGCCAATCGTCAACCGAAGATGGTGAGTTGTGATTCCAACTTAACACCGGTTGTTGCTCAGACTCGAGAGCGTGTCCGCTCAAGTCCCATGTGATGTTGTTCATGGATGGGGTGAGTGGCCAAGCCGCCGTACTGGAGGATGAGCCAGTACCGTTCCGGTACCAGACCTTGAGGAAGGGGCGACTGCTAGCCCACGTGTAGTCTGCAGAGTAGAACAGCGCCTCAGCAAAGAGATTGGTGTCTGAGCGCAGGCTCATGTTCACTCGACTCTGTCCATCTGCAAGCGCGGCGTGTACGATCTCCGTCACATTCAACCGGAACCAACTCGATGAAACCGGGCTCCCGATGTCAACAAGCGGCCCGACATCGTTGCTGCCGATACCGCCTGCCTGCGACCAGTTGGTCGTCGAGTTGTTGCTCATGTCGCCATCCCAAGAAACACCGTTAGCGGCATCGGTCCAGTTCCTCGTACTGTGGTGTACTGAGACACGAGGCGGCATACCGCCGGATGAGGCGTTCACAGTGAACGGCCACAAACTCAACTGCGCCCCAACAATGCGAGAATTCGCCGGCTGCGGCAATTCGCTGAGTGGGAACGAGAGCAGCGCCACCTTCGGACAATCAGAGGAATCGCAGCCGACTACGAGGTGACTGGAGGTTGAGTGCGTGTCATTGCTGTTTGTACCTCCCATCACCCAGGTATCGGGAACGTTCGGAATGTTCTGGGTGGGCACCGCGTCTCCGGGACGAATCACGATGTAGGAGTTGTCAGCGTCTAGTGAGCCGCTCTCAATGTTCGGCACCACGAAATCGGCAATCGTCGACCAGTTTCCAAGTTGGTTTGTCTGTGAGGCTCCGCGAGCGCGCCAGAACCAGACTTGGCCGGTGGAGAGATCGCTTGAGGGGGTGTAAGTCATGTTGGTGACATCGAAATCGTTGATTTGGACCCATGAGCGGGCGATACTGTAGTCGTTAGAGTTGAAGGTTGAGGTGGTGTCCAGCTCCACGACCCAGCCGTTAGCAGAAATTGGTCCGCTGTGGTTCCATGAGAGCGTTGGCCGCTTCTCTGGGGCAATCAGCATGCCGCTGGTAACCGACCATGCGCCGTTCACCAGTGCGACCGGAGTAGGTGGGTCCGGGACTTCCATCGAGCCGGGTGAATATCTGATGACCAGTTCGGGATAATCCGCAGCACTCGCCGCATTCTCCTTGTCATACATCACCGCTTGACCGCTACCCGAGCCTACGAGCAGGAGGTCAACGGGCACATTCCAGCGCATCGAGTTCTGAATCGCCACGGTGACATTCCAAGTTGCCCAGTTGGTAGATTGCGAAATCGTGGAAGAGTCGAGCAGCTGACCTCTGTCGGGGCCCGAAGCTCCGAACCCGGTCCAGTTGTTGTTGTTGTCGTAGTTCTCCCAAGTCGCCTCGTCCTCCTTCCATCGATGGTTGATCATCTCGTAGACCGAAGCCGACACCGAGCCGGAGACATAGGACGCCTTGAGACGGAGCTCAACATCTGTGACCGCAAGCCCCGGTGGCAGAATGTGGCTTCTGATATCACAGCCAACCAGTGAATATTGGCTGTTGGTGATGGAAAGTTCGCCAGCATCGTTGTTCGTATTCGGACCAAGGCTGTCGATGTAGGTGTCACCACAGTATGGCACGGCCATCGAGTTTGAGGCGTTGGAGTGACGTACTCGAATCTCCCAAGTGTTGTTGGAGACCCAGGTTGAATTGATGGTTGAGGCGAAGAAACCGCGGGTTGTATCGTAGTCTCCCCAGTCGCCATCTTCGACCCAGCGAACTCGCCAGTAGTAGTCCTCGCCGTAGTCAACACCCCAGGAGGAAGGTACCGTGAAAGTGCCCGCACTGGTGTTGATTCCGCTGCTCGTGTCGCGGCTGTCAACCCTGTAGAGTGGCCCTTCAGTAAATGCCTCGTCAGAGGCGAACTCGATTCTCACGTCGTCGGTTGTGTGGCCGGTTGTGGACCAGTTCAACGTCGGAGTCAAGTCGGCGGTGATGTTGTTGCCGTTGACGATGCTCCAGACTCCCTGTCCATCCAATGGGGATTGAACGGTCACCGTGTCACTCGGTCCATTACCGTCGCCCCAAGCGTAGGTGATGACCATGGTCGGCCGGTAGGTGTATGCCTCCTCTTCGCTACCCGCGAACCGCACCCATTCGTTGTTGGCTCCCGCACCTTGAAGGACAAATGAGATTCCATCCGTTGGACTTTGACCCAATAGGTGGGTCTTACGCATGTATTCTTGAACAGCATATGTCACATCGAAATTGAAGGTGGGGCCGCTCTTGTTTCCGTTCTGGACGTCGAGAGAAGGTCCGAAGAGATCAAACAGCCCTTTACCAGCATTGGTTGAAGCCCATGAGAGGTTGTCCGATGAGTTGTCCCAACTCGCCGTCTTCTCACTCCAATCGGTATCACCGAACTGGTGGATGCTAATCCAGGCATCACCCTGTTTGTCGGTTCGTCGCATCTTCATGTAGGCGCTGAGAATACTGGCGTTGGAGTGAAGTCCGGTGTCGGGGATGTCGACCTGCATTAGCACAATCATGTCGTCTCGTGAGGTGTTGTTGGAGTTGCCAATCCACATGTTCTCCTCGGCACCGCCCGAGACATTGGAACTTCCCGACCTGAGCCATGCATCGTGCACAGTTCCTCGGCTCATGTTGAGTGTGTCCCTGTACATGTCGAAGGTCGCGCTGCCGTTGGCGTTGTTGGTCACATCGTGAGAAGGAACTAGGAAGTAGCCATATTGCCAAGCAGACAACTGGTCTGATTGTGTCGAACGCATCCTCCAATTACCAACCATCCCCTCATCGAGGCTAGAACCAGACGGAACTGTGAAACTGCCACTCGCACCGGAGAGAGAGAAGCCGCTTCCGCCCCAAGAGTTGAAGAGCCATCCACTGTCATTTTCTGAACGGAAGTCCTCTGAGCGTGAAACCTGTAGTTCAACTCCGGAACCATTGTGGTTGGTCCAAGTCATGGTGGGAGTTGTATCCGCATTCAACAACATTGAATTCTGCATTGAGACGAAACCATCTGCCGGAGTGGCAAGAGAGACCGCAGCCCCAGTTGAGGGTGGCGGGGTATCGTAGGTAATCGACAACGATGGTCTCTTGGTTGTAGTTGGATGCTCGCTGCTGGCAAAAATGAACATGCCCATCCCAGACAAGGAAACGATGACATCCATGTACGCACTGTGTGAGGCAAGTGTTTGCTGAGCAAGCGCAGTGACATTGATGGTCACCGAAGTCGAGGATGATGAAATCGATGAACGAGGCTCCCATGGGTCATGATCAGTGTCGCCTGAAGCACCCGGACCCTGCCAAGTTGTGTTGTGGGTTCGATTGAACCATGTCGCATTGGCCTCGTCGTAACCGCCATTCAACATGGCAGCATAGACATGAGTACCGCCTTGGGTCAAGACATAAGTGGTGTATAGCGTCAGTGAGGCGCTCTGAATCGATCCTGCGACAGGCACGAAGCCGCCAGTCACGTTGCTCAAGATGGGGAATGTGAACAGCATGTTTGTCTCGACATCGTTGATGAAACTGAGATTCAGATTGGCGGCGCTGCCATACGTGGAGCTTTGAGCACTCCCATTCAACATCGTATCCTCTGTTGCAGTGCTCGTGTTCGTGGTCCAACTAGGCCCCCTCTCAAATTCCAATTCTGGGCCCACTAAAACCGCTGACCATGGCATCAAAATCATCGTCAACACCATGACCAAAGCGATAGTGACCTTTCTGTTCACTTGACCGTCCCCCATGTCAATCACCCTTCGGGGAGAGCGTGACAGCCTTAACCGCTTTCGGCCCCGGGACCCTACTCCGTAGTGTCCCGTCGCATTTCCTCTAGAATGAGAGGAGGTTAGCGTCAAAATGGTTATTGGCGGCCGTCCGAGTGAACCCTTCGGTTGCAATAGATGAGCGCGATGTGGGTTGAGAAACATCGACCAAGAACGGTCGTTGAGATTCGTGGCCAAGCGGCAGTGGTCGATAGACTGCGAACCTATGCCGAACAGGGCACCTTCCCACACCTGCTCTTCGCTGGACCACCCGGGACGGGAAAGACAACCGCCGCTCTCGCCCTCACCAGAGACATCTTCGGGGAAACCTTCAGAGACAACACCTTGGAGATGAATGCAAGCGATGAAAGAGGCTTGGAGAGCGTCCGCAAAAAGGTGAAGCAATTTGCACGCGCCAGCCCGCTCGGCGGAGCCACTTTCAAGGTGATTTTTCTCGATGAGGCAGACGCCTTGACAGCTGACGCTCAAGGGGCGTTGCGACGCATCATGGAACAGTACTCCCAAACCTGTCGATTCATCCTCTCGTGCAACTATTCGAGCAAGGTGATCGAACCCATCCAGTCCCGCTGCGCAGTCTTCCGATTTCGACCGTTGGCAGACGACCAGATTCATAGTCAAATAATGGCTATCGCAGAAGAGGAAAAAGTCACCTTGGAGAAAGACGCTGCTGAGGCCATCGTGCATGTCAGTCTTGGCGACATGAGGAAGGCGATTACCGCACTCCAAGTTGCCGCCTCACTCGACCCACACATCACCCGCGCGCTCATCTACGAAACCACTGCAACCGCCCCTCCCGAGGAGTTGCACGCCTTCCTTCTCTCCTGCAAGAGAGATGGCTTCCATCCGGCTCGCCGACGGCTACAGGAATTGTTGGACATATACGGACTCGCGGGTACCGATTTCGTGAATCAACTGCATCGCGCCATGTATGATGCAGAATTTCTTGAGGAGAACCAGAAGTTGAGCCTTACCGAGATGCTGGCCGAGGTCGATTTCAGGCTGGTCGAGGGTGGTGGGGAAGCGCTGCAACTCGATGCGATGTGCAGTTCAATCTGCAGAAACCTCGCTGACTGAACATCCTTCGACATTGCCGTTGTTCACTTTCAGTTTCAGTTGGGCGGGCGGAGCGAACCGTAGTGGTGTTGCCCGCACCGAATAGCATCATGGAGATGCACACAGACCCACTGATGCTCGGAGACCTTCTGGCTTACACGCCAGTTGCAGGAATCGTCAGAAGATGGCGGGCCGATCGGGTGCACGAGAACACCAAGGTCGAACAGCTGCGAAGTAAGATCCGACCTATTCTCGCTGCCATTCGAAGAGAACATCCAGACCTATTTCAGCCAGCGTGGGTGTAATGCTAAACTGAATGGGCGCCCCATCTAATCGACGACGGTCAGCGAATAGGTCAGAGTTCGACTGTTCAACCACGGGTCGCCCTGCTCGATCAACTCGATTGTCACGACATACTCCCCGGCAGATATCTCACCCAACCCAATCGACACACAAGCGTCGAATTCGTGTTTGACAATGGAATTTTGTTGCGACTTCCTAAGCCCGTCCCAGACAGAATCACAGCCAAGCGTTGAGACCGTCGCTGAAACCACTTCAACAGGAGATGAACCAAACTCACTTGAGAGGAGGGTCATACTCAAATTCGCCATACCGGGGTCGGTATTGTCGTTTATTGCGAACACCATGTACGCCTCTCCATCGCTGCCGTTGAGGTCGAGTGTGAAGGCACCTTTGGAACTCCTGAGGTTGTCAGAATCGATGAGTACATCCTCGCCGTCGAGAATGATGACGGTGTAGGAGCCAGCCACATCTGGAGCAGCCACATCACCGAGAGGAGGGTTGACGAGGAGGAATGAGAGGGCAAGCCAGGTGAAGACATAGAGCATAGAAGCACGGAACCAGTTTCCGAAGGTGTAGCGAGACTTCCACGGTTCGGGAATCACCACCTTATGCAACGGCGATATGACGACGACCAAAGCGAGCGGCAGGAACCAGAGGACATCCTTCGGCCCGCTCATTCCGGGCATCATGACATAGCGCATGAGGAGCGAAACCAGGCTGCCGGCGACAATTACCAACCACATCGAAAGAGCGTCGCCAACCTCCTTCTCCACATGGTCTGCCGGGTCGAACGGCTCCACCCCGAGCACTCCACCGGGACGCCTCTTCTTGCTACCGCCACCAGACTTCTTCTTGCCGGCTTCAGCCCGAGCCGCCTGCATGGCAGTGGAAATGTCGACCATGTTCTTCAGCCGTTGCGAGCGCGTTCTGCCTATCATGCGTTCGGGTATTGGTAGTCGGTCGAAGTGTGATGCCATCCACCGAATCTGACCCCGAATCGTTCAAAGAGCGGAGGCGGGTCGCCGGTTCATAGCCGGGGTGGCGTAGTTGGTGGCGCGTCGGACTCATAGGGCAGCCTTACTGGCAAGACGATGAGCGCAACAGCCCCTTTGAAATGTCTGAGACATCCGAAGGTCGCGGGTTCGAGCCCCGCTCCCGGCACTCAATTGCAGTCGAGTTGGCGCCCAGGCGCGAACACTCGGGGTTCCTCGGACAGAATGGCAAGGGCGAAGAGTGACGAGATGGGTTATCGGGCGAGCGTAGGCTTGAATGACCGAGGGTCCACACGGAGCGTCGATGGTTGAGGCCTCCGAGGTTCCCGAAGTCGGCTCAAAGGTGCGCCTGAGGGCTAGCACATGGAACGGTGAGGTCGATCTCGAAGGCATTCTCCTAGCTCCGAGCGCTGATGCCCATATCACTGTCAAGTTGGTCAACGGCTACAATGTCAGCCACCCACTGTCGGCTGTCGAATCTGTCGAAGTGATATCGGTCGCCGAGTCCGGCTCTGTGTCCGAAGATGAGATCGTTGTGGCCGATGACGAATCTCTACCAATCGTTTTCATCATCCACACCGGTGGGACGATTGCGAGCAAGGTAGACTATGCGACAGGTGCGGTCACCGCCCGCTTCGAGCCTGAGGAACTGTTGGGAGCCGTGCCTGAACTTGCATCTCACGCACGGATTCGTACTCGCAAGTTGGGCAACATGTGGTCCGACGACATCAGAGGTCGCCACTGGAACCGGATGGCGGTGGCCGCTGCAGAGGCATTCGGCGAAGGGGCGGCTGGAGTAGTCATAACACACGGAACCGACACGATGCACCTCTCAGCGGCGGCTCTCTCATACGCCTTCTCCGGCAAGGGAGGAGTCCCCGCCGGTCGAATCGCCTTCACCGGCTCACAGCGGTCCTCCGACCGAGGCTCATCAGACGGTGCCGAGAACCTCATCGCCGCAGTCCACTGGGCTGCTCATGGACCGACGCCGAGCGGCGCCTCGGATTCGGCCGTCATCGTGATGCACGAGGGAAGCGACGACGGGAAAATGGCGGTGCTGCCCGGCTGTGCGGCGCGCAAGAACCACTCCTCTCGCCGCGATGCTTTCACCTCGATCAACCAACCAGCTCTCGGTTCAATCGATGTCGTTGCCGGCAGAGCGGAAATCACCCTCACCGATTCCTACATGACGCGTGCCTCCGGCCAGGCAAGAGAAGTCTGCGAATCTCCTACTCCGTTCTCGGAGGAGGTCCGTATTCTACAGCTGATCGCTGGCTCCCAACTATTCGCCGACCAAGTCACCCATGCCAGCAACCACGACTACGATGCAATACTAGTCCACGGCAGCGGCCTTGGCCACCTCCCGCTGGACGACCCGGGAGACTCTCCCGAAAACAGTGAACTCAAGGAGGCCTTCTCCGCCTACCTCGGTGGTGGAGGTACCGTCGTGATGGCAACCCAATGCATCTCTGGGCCCGTCCACTTGGACGTCTACAGCAAGGGCCGCGACCAACAGGAAATGGGAATTCTCGGGCACGGCTCAAACAGCAGTCCAGAATCGTCTCTCACAAAGTTGCACCATCTACTCTCAAGGGGCCTCTCTGGTGCTGAACTCGCTGCTGCGTGGAGCGCCGATTTAGTCGGTGAAAACCCCACAGACTTATAATTCAATTCCAATTGGTAAAATCAAATCACCAATTGGAAAATTGCGTAGAACCACACGCCGCTACCGTGATTCACCCTCTCGGCTCCCAAGTGACGCGTGCCCCCGCCCGCGCAAGGTCGCCGCGACCTCTCAGAAGACTTGCTCCAGCGTCGCCAGCGGGCGGCAGCCGGCGGTGGCCGAGCGAAGATGGATAGCATCAGGGAGTCCGGCCGTGGGACCGCGAGGGAAAGGATGTCGGCACTCTTGGATGAAGGCTCTTTCGTGGAGGTTGACACCTTCGTAACCCACCGTAACCACGACTTCAATCTGCACATGCATCCAATCGAAGGAGATGGCGTCATCTGCGGACACGGCACGGTTGACGGCCGTCGCATCTTCTGCTTCTCGCAGGATTTCTCGGTGTTCGGCGGCTCGATGGGAGAGATGCACGCACTGAAGATCGGCAAGGTTGCCGAGATGGCAGAACGGGCGCGCATTCCACTCGTCGGAATATGGGACGGCGGAGGTCAACGAGCCCATGACGGAGTACACTCATTGGCTGGGACCGGGGAGTTGCTCGACCGGTTGATCGCCTGTAGTGGCCGCATTCCGATGATCAGCCTGGTGCTCGGTCCAGTGGTCGGCGTCTCTGCTCTGGCGGTTGGTATTAGCGACTTCGTGGTTCTCGGCCGCGAACATGGTCAACTATTCCTCTCCAGCCCCCTCGAAACTGAAGAGAGCGCCTCTGGTGAATTGACCCCCGGAGAGTTAGGTGGAGCTGACCTGCACGCGAGCCGCTCGGGAATCGCCTGCCAGATTGCCGAAGACGAGGATGATGCGATGTCCATCGTTTCGGAGCTACTCTCATTTCTGCCTGACCACTGCCTTGCAGAACCCCCATTGGTCGAAACTGGTGACGACCCCGAGCGCTTGTGTGACGAGTTGACGTCGATCGTCCCAGATGACCCGAATCGACCGTACGACATGGTGAAAGTCATCGAGGAAACGGTTGACGACGGCCATTTCGTTGAACTGTTCGAGTACTACGCTGACAACATCATCGTCGGGTTTTCCCGGCTCGAAGGAACCACAGTCGGAATCGTCGCAAACCAACCGAAGGTCCTCGCCGGTTGTCTCGACATTGATGCCTCGGTCAAGGCGGCGCGCTTCATCCGTACCTGTGACTGCTTCAACATCCCACTCCTAACCTTCGTGGACGTCCCGGGCTTCCTACCAGGGACCGTGCAGGAATGGGGAGGAATCATTCGCCATGGTGCTAAACTCCTCTTCGCCTACGCAGAGGCGACCGTCCCGAAGATGACTGTGGTCACTCGCAAAGCGTACGGAGGAGCCTACCTCGCAATGTCGTGCAAGCACCTGCGTTCCGACTACAACGTCGCTTGGCCGACTGGGGAACTCGCCGTCATGGGCGCCGAAGGCGCCGTGAAGATCATCCATCGACGAGAACTGGAGGCGTCAGAAGACCCCGCTGGGACTCAGAGAGAACTCGTCGCCGACTACAAGCACAAATTCGGCGACCCCTATGTCGCCGCCAAACACGGCTGGCTAGACGACGTCATCGAACCGCAGGAAACCCGCCTCCGGCTGGTCCGCGCCCTGCGCCTGCTCCGCTCAAAGCGAGAGTGGACTCCACCCAAGAAACACGGCAACATCCCGCTGTGAACCCGCATCTAATCGACGTATTCGGTATCCTTCCGCATTAGGTAGACGATAACCCCGCCAGCCACCAACAGGAAGCCGAGCCCTACCAGAAGGATGAGAGCTCCAGAGAGTCCGGTTTCGGATCCACCTGAGGAAGCCCCGGCAGCGTTCGGGTCTGAGTTTGAAACCCAGTAGGTAGCGATTTCACTAATCGAGTCGCCGTCGTTCACCCGCAGGTTCAGCTCGTGGTCACCGTAGGTCAGAGCGTTAGTCAGCAGGTCCGCCTGACACTCATAGTTGGAAGTCAAAGATTCGGCACAGGATGGCGAAATCTCTCGCCATTCGCCGTCATCCCAGTTGTATTCAACGGTCCACGGTCCTGATGAGTCGGGGTCGGTGATGTCGAAGCGGAGTCTCGTCATGTTGTTTTCAATGTCGGCTGGTCGCTGCCAAGTGACGATTGTCGGATCATCCACGCCTGCCACAACGATGCGAATCGGTTGCCTTACTTCGGTCTCGCCGTCGCTCGCCACCAACGCCCAGTTCACGGCTCGCCCGAACCAGTCATTGTTCGGCGTGATGCGCAACTGCTCATGCCATAGTTCGACTGTGACATTCTCCTCGCCCGCTTCCAATGTGATGTTCAGTTCGTCACCGTCAGGGTCCCAGACCATCTCGTGGAGTGGTCCGGTGTAAACCTCGTCCTCCGACATCAGAATCTCTGTGAAGTTGAACAGCGGTGGGTCGGCCACCGGCGTCACAATCACTGTCACTGTCATCCAAGAACATGCTGCACCATTCAGCCGGTGGCGAATGCAGACCTCAAACGACTCTTGGCCATTCCAGTGAAGGACCGGCCGTACCGAAACCAGCGACCCGTTTGTGGTCAGGCCGAGCCTAGCGGTCTGAACCGGTGTGGCGTTGTGACTGCGTACGGTCGCCGGGTCACCCTCCTCATCCCAGCCGTACGGCGTGAGGTCAAATTCGGAGACATCAGAGTCCTCAGCGATGGTGAATGATGGGTGTTCTGCGACGATGAACGGGTCATCTTGCCATTCGTTGACAACATCAAAACAAAAGGGGACTTGAAGTGGCGGATTGCCCGGAGAGCCTTCATCGCGAATCTCTCCACAGACCTCGAAGGTAGAGTCTTCCAACCGACCATTCCAGTCGGAGACGTCCTCCATTCTCAAGAAGCGCCCATTTCCAATCACATCCCACTGCAAGGCCGGATCAAGGTCGCCTTCACCCTTCGCTGAGAAGGTCAGCGTGTTGGTAATCAATCGAATCTCATGACCGTCCGGGTCACTCGCCAACTGGCTCGCATTGACCGATAGTACGCCACTCTCAGGAAGCACGAAGGACGGCATGGGGGAATTGAGCTGGGGTGGTGCGTTTGCCCGCTCAAAGGAGATGCTTGTCGAGGCTCGCTGGCCGTCGTGTGAAACCCGAAGTGTCGCCGTATGGTAGCCCGGGGTGAGCGCAAACGGTGACAAGTCGCAAGTTGCCGTCTGATTGGAGATGTTCCATCCGCCGCTCGTCCAAACATCCTCTCCGACCACTCGACAATCCACCGTCAGATTCCATGGTGCCGAACCAAGGTCCCTCTCACTGACCACCGCTTCAAGGTGAATGATGTCACTCACCGTCACCGCAGATGAAGAGGCATACAACTCCCAATTGCCTGATTCAAAATCGTACAGCCAAGTCTCGTCACAGTCGTCGTCGCAACCAGAGCCTCCGAACAGAACTAACTTGTTGGCGCCGGGGTCGAATGCCATTTCGCCCGGGTTTTCTCGATACGGTGCCCCGGTTGAGGGGAGTTCCAACCAAGTAAGATTGATCATATCAAACGCCCAAAGTTCACGGTCGCCCTCACCCCATGTCGAGTCGTAGATGTAGGCAATCTCTCGCTCGTAATCCATCGCTGTAGCCATGTATGCGCGGCCGCTGGGGTGACCGGATTGCAAGGCTAGTCTGGACCAGGTGTCCGTCTCGCCATTGAACATCCAAGTTTCGTTAGAACTTTCGAATTCGGAATCGAGACCTCCGAAGAGAAAGGAGCGATTCCAAGATTCCGAGAAGAACATGGACCCACCGAGAATACCCTGCGGAACCAAAAACGTCTGAATCTCCTCCCAAACGGCTGCTGTGGGGTCAAACGCCCAAGTTTCGTTTATGCCCTCCCAACTCTCGTTCGAACCGCCATACGAAATGAAGGCCTCCCGGCCCCCATCATAGACCATCGAGTTGCTAAAGTTCGCATTGGGGCGAACACCTTCGGAGTATGCCGTCCAAGTGCCCGACCAACCGTTCCAGTTCCACAGCGTTGGGCTGCCATCTGCGGTCGCACCGAAGAGCAGTCCGTTCGCCTCACCATCGAAGCCAAAGGCGCCGGTACCTACTGTGTTCGGCGCACCGCTCTGCAATTCCCATTCGCCCGAACCATTGAGGTCGAGAGTCCAAAAGTCATCGAGGTTGCCGTCCCAACTCCCACCCACCATCACAGTTTTCTCAGCGATCGGGTCGTAGAACATCTGGTGGTACTGACGGCCGGTGGGGGCGAGAACTACATTTTCTGCGGATGTCATCCTGTAGAATTGGTTGGCGGCCAGGTTTTCCGATAGGTAGGAGTCGGAGTCTGAAGGATCGCCCGGGTTGTTCTCCCGGCTGGTCGCTCGGTACCACCTGTCTTCGTTACCTTTCAGCGTGAGATCAAGATATGGCTTGATTTTTGAAATCGCATGAGCCTGCTGCTCTTCCGCACTCATCGTCGCATCGCCGTCGAACAGGTTGTCGAGGAATGACTGGTCATCTTCGTATTGGACATGGTTCGCTCCAACCACCTCTAGAAGTTGCCATCCACCCTTCCAATAGTCGAGGAATGGGATGGCGTGCTCGTTGGCCGCGGCCACCTCGTCGACCGTGCCCGTGAGGAAGAGTGCGTGGTTGGGAGCTGCCTGGTCGAAGGCATCCAGAGTGGTGCCGGTCTGGTCGGTGTCCAAGCCGAGCCCAATGAGTGCCCTTGGAGGTTGGGCGCCGTTGCCTAGTAACCTCCCCCATTGAGCGTTGACAACTGCTGCAAGTCCAGCACCTCTACCATGGCCAGCGACCCCCCAGTGGTCCATGTCGATGCAGCCCTGAATACCGGGTGGGTCGTCTAAGTCTCCCCCTGAGTAGTTCATGTAGCCCATCTTGGCAATCAACTCTGAATGGTCCATCACAGCGGGCCATGCCCGGTCGGCGGAACGCTCCTCACCGATTACGACGACGATGTATCCACCCCTTGCAAGACCTCGTCCAATCCACTCGTAAGCATCACGATCCTCGCCGTCGTCGCCGTGGAATACGAGCCACGGATATGGCGCCCAAGCGCAGTCCACCGGCACATCTTCACCGGCAGAGGAAGCTGGGTAGTAGAGACGAACATCGATTTGATTGGAATCATAATCTTGGTAGGTACTATCCTGCCAACCGACCTCAAAGCGGTTTGGAGCCACCGACCCGGTGAAGTTTGAGGATTCCTCCCGCGCCGCAGAGGAGAGCATGGCGACGGAGGAGAACAGCATCAGGAAAGTGATGAGGTGAGCCTTCCCTCGCGCATGCGCCATGACTCGCTGCTTTGCAGCGACCGCCTTTGAACCGCTCGCCGTGCAGAGTCACCTGCTCAATCCTTCGATTGCGCTCATCAAATCCCGTAATGAGGGCAAATTGTCAGCAGATTGCGGGAGGTACAGATAGCGCCAAGCCTCAAGGTGTTGCGCCACTAAAAGCCAACGGCCGTCGAGGTGCAGTCCCCACTCTGTCTCGACACTGGACTCACCCCCGTTTCCATCATACGAAACCGAGAGCAGAATCGGCGCCTCGCTCAGATCCCTGAGAGGTATTCTATCTCCGCTAGGCTCACTCGCAATCCCCGGGATAACATCGAAATCAGCATGAAATCTGCGACCATTATGCTCTGCGAGTTGGAGACCTTCAACCATGGAACTCCTCCAAGGCCCACGTCTAGAGAGTTCTCGTCGCCCACCACGCCACCAAATCTTGCCCCCCGCCTCCACCCAGGCAGCGGCGCAGGAGCGAGCTGTCGAGCCGCCTCCACTCATGCATAGCAACGGCTGCTCGCGTGTATCGAGTTGGCCGAACTCAAAGCCGAACTCTCTAGCCAAAGCAACCAGACCAAGACCGTCAGTGGCCGCCACCCTCCAAACATGCCCATCGTGGCGCATCTGGTTGACACATGCAATCATCGGGTCGCCTGCCACCCACTCGGTACCGGAATCGGGTGGCATTTGGTGCTTCAGAGGCGCTGTGAGAGATATCCAGACCTCTCTCCTACCTGAGTCGCTGCCTTCATCAATATTGGAAAGGGCCTGCTTCTGGGCATGCCCCCAGGCGAGCGCGTTCACCAGAGTGTCCGTCTCGACTTTCTCAGCCACCTCGATTGTGACTTCAAAACCACTTTTACGCAACCGGTCAGCGACTATCCGAAACAAGTCCGGAGTGAGAGAGTGGTCGATTGGCTCCCCTGCAACCGCAGCACAGACCTTGACGGAGGCGACCATTGAACAAGGGTGGGCGGGGGACCGTCAAAAGGCCGCCGGAACAATACTCTGTGACTCCACTCCCGCTACGCGGGAATTCATCGCGAGAGTGGTATAATCAACTCCAACGATAATGAATGATTGAATACCGCATGCTCAGCCGAGCATACATGCCGAGCGACCTCGACATCGCCAATGGGGCGGAAATGCTGCCCATCGAAGAGGTGGCGTGGAAGCTAGGCCTCGGGGTCGAGGACATCGCCCGATTGGGGCGCGGTATGGCGAAAATAAGATGGGAGGCCCTGAAAGCGAGAAAGGGGAATACCAAGGGTTCACTCATTCTGGTCACGAGTGTCAATCCAACACCGTTCGGCGAAGGAAAGACCGTCACATCCATCGGCCTCAATCAGGGACTGAATAGGCTCGGAAAATCGGCCACCTGCGTCATCCGAGAACCGTCCATGGGGCCGGTCTTCGGAATCAAGGGTGGTGCTGCTGGCGGCGGCTACTCCCAAGTCCTCCCGATGGAACATATCAACCTCCATTTCACCGGTGACCTACATGCAGTCACCTCGGCCCACAACCTCTGTTCCGCAATGCTCGACAACCATCTTCACCACGGCAATGCGCTCGACCTCGACCCCTCTCGGGTGATGTGGCCCCGAGTGCTCGACATGAATGACCGGGCGCTTCGCTATTCGGCCATCGGACTTGGTGGTGCTATCAATGGATTCGCTCGCGAAGAGCGCTTCGACATCACCGCAGCTAGCGAAGTGATGGCGATTCTCGCACTCTCAAAGGACTACGCTGACCTCAGACAGCGACTCGGCCAGATTGTCATCGGCCAGAATCGACTCGGCCACCCGGTGAAAGCGGACGACATCGGTGCCGCCGGCCCGATGTCACTCCTCCTCAGAGAAGCGCTTCTGCCCAATCTGGTTCAGACGCTCGAAGGCGACCCCGCCTTCATCCACGCAGGACCGTTCGCCAACATAGCACACGGAAACTCCAGCATCATCGCTGACGAACTCGCTCTCTCTGTCGCCGACTATGTCGTCACAGAGGCGGGCTTCGGCTCAGACATGGGAGCGGAAAAGGCGATTCACATCAAGGCTGCAGCGAGTGGGGTCCCGCCCGACTGCATCGTGGTGAACGCCACCGTCCGCGCCATGAAATTGCACGGCGGCGGCCTCACCAGCAGAGGCGGGCAGCGGCCCTCCAAGGAGGAGATGGCGACCGAGAATGTTGACGCCGTCCGCGTCGGCGCTGCGACAAACCTCGCCCGCCACATCAGGAACATGAAGCGATTCGGCTGCCCTGTAATCGTCTCCGTCAACCGATTCTCGACCGACACGGAAGCTGAAATCAACGAAGTGCTACAACTTGCCAGAGACGCCGAGGCGGACCATGCAGTTGTGTTTGAGGGTCATCAACGAGGCGGCGCAGGGTCGGAGGACCTAGCAAAAGCGGTGGTCGCGGCGTGTCAGGACCACTTGGCAGAGGGCAGGAACTTCGAGCCACTGTTCAAGCCGGAGCTGCCGTTACTGGAGAAGATTCTCAAAATTGCGACGATGGTCTATGGAGCCGATTCAATCGACCTTCGAAAGGAGGCTCAGCGAGATTTGCAGAGGATTCAACGCTGGAAGTACGACAAGTTGGCAGTCTGCATGGCCAAGACGCAGTACTCGTTCTCGCATGTCCCGAACGAACTTGGAGCACCATCCGGATACACGCTCCCAATCCGTGAACTGCGCCTCAACGCCGGAGCAGGGTTCGTGGTCGTCATCTGTGGAGCCATGATGACGATGCCAGGACTCCCCAAACATCCTGCGGCACTGAACATGGACATGGACGACGATGGCAATGTCACTGGTGCCTTTGGATGAGACTCCCGCGCGTGGGGTTGAAGTTGTCGTCCGCGCTGCCAACGCCATGAGAGCGCTCATCTTGACGGTCATGCTACTGCTGTCGAGCGCCTTTGCCGGCTGCATCAACACTCCCCAGCGCATCGACGAGGGTGGAGTTTCTGTGCAAGAGCCCGGCGACGAGATGGTGGAGGATGGTCTGAACAACACGAGCACGCAGGGCCCGAATCCAACGCCTGAACCGGAGCCCGAGGAGGAGTCGGAGACTGACTGGTCGAAGGAATGCCTCTCAGATCACTCGGGTTTGGCAATGCACATACACCCTCGTATAGTAATCCAAATCGAAGACGACAGTTACACCGTGGGTGCGAACACAGGAATAGACACCGAAATCTGCCCCGACGGCGCAATGCACATCGTCCACACTCACGACGACTCTGGCAAGCTGCATGTCGAAACCCCAGAGCCGACCAACATCACTCTAGATGTCTTCTTCGAGATATGGGGGGTCGCCTTCAATGAGACTCGTATTGCCAACTACTTCGTGAACGACACCCACGAATTGGTGATGAAGGTAGACGGTACCATGAGCGATGAGTGGCGCTCTCACATCTTCTCTGATGGTGAGACCATTCTGATTCACTACAGGGAGCGAGAGTGACCGCCCCCCTTGCAAGGGATTCAAGAGCCACCAACGTCGGGGTCACTTCGGGTGGTCCCATGCGATTGGTCAAGCGAGACGAGGAAATGCTGCGCCTGCGCGTGCAGCACGAGGATGACCTGTGGGTCCTCTCGCAACTCTCCAAGGGGGGCAAGATGGCCGGCATGGTATCACATCGCAGAGACTCGACCACCGGAACCCAGGAGGGCGGCCGCGCCAAATCTGCCGAACGGAAGCCGATGTGGATAGTCATCGAGGTTGAAAAATCGGAATTCCAACCCTTTTCCGACCAACTCAGACTTCACGGGGTCATCACCGAAGCACCGGTCGACAAGGGCTCCCACCACACTCACACGGTCGGTCTGAAAGACGAGGTCGAACTCACTGCCACCACCGGATGGAGCGTCGCCGACGAGCAACTTCTCCAAGAGGCGGTCAAGGAAGGGGGACGGGCAAAAGCCGCCATCATAGTAGTCGAGACCGACGAGATTCAGTTGTTTGAAATCGCCTCTCACGGGATGCGGGACCTATCCCTGTTCACTATGCGGGGCGGAGGCAAGAGAGAGACGAAGTCGGCAGAGGTGCGGGAGGGGTTCCTCGCTCAAGTGGCGAAGGAAACCGCTTTGCTGTTCGGAAACGAACTACCCCTCATAATCTGTGGACCTGGCCTGACCCGCGTCCAATTCGCGAAACTTCTTGTTGAGAGGGGGTGCAGTCCGAAGATGCTCAATGTCGCAACGAGCATTGGGGGACGTCCTGCTGCCAACGAAGTGTTGTCACAGGGACTCGCCGACGAACTTCTCGGCGATACGGCGATCGTCGAGCAGACAAAGGCGGTGGAGGAGGCGCTGTCGAGAATGGCGACCGACGGCGCTGTAGCCTACGGCCCAGATGCCATCTGTGCCGCATTGGAAGCGGGTGCAATCGACAAACTCATCGTATTGGCTGACATGATACGCGACGAGGAAGCGACCATCGGCGACGAACTGTGGTACGAATTCGTCCGCCGTCTCGATGAGACAAATTCTGAACTCGTTCAATCCTCAACAGAGCACGACGCAGGAAAACAACTCGAAGGGATGGGCGGCGCCCTCGCCTTGCTCCGCTGGAAAATGGATTGAAGCCATCACCAGTAATCAGCCGGATTCTGCCACTCTTCGTGAACATTGTACCAACCACTCACAGGGTCATTCCAATCCCTTGGCACGACCTTTTCATGGCTGTGAGTCTCAAACTGGGCGTAGGATTCTCGTTGGTAGTCCTGAGCAGCAGGCGTCCGCGTGAAATCGCCGCTCACCATCTGAGAGCTGAACTCATTTTCGTAAACCCCGCCCATGGTTGGGTGAGTACCTGCCGGTTGGGCGCCCACAGGAATAGTCGCGGTGTCAGGATTGTCCGCCCAGTTGACGACGGTTTCAAGGAATTTCACCCCCTTTGAGGTCGGTAAATGTGGTGTTAGTGCGACTGCTGAGGTTCGGGTAAGAGAATCCCCGGTTTCCGACATTCGCAGAAATAAGCCGAACAGGAAGACCAGCGGACCAAGGATGAACAAAGGCCATAGAAAATCCGAAGAATCTGTCCAAAGTGGAATGATGAAGATAATTCCCCCCACCTGCATCAGGGTCTTACCGAGAGACGATTCCTCTTCGGCCATGATACTGCTAACAAGTCTCCCTGCATTGAACTTGCGCCGCTCGGATTTGTTCATACGCCACTCCCTCCTGCCCCTGACATGGCCACACGACACGCTCTCATCGTCTGCTTCGGTGAAGCGATGCTTCGTTCCTCAACAGGACCGGATGGTGCTGAGGAGATTACTCCCGGTGGTGCCGAATACAATGTCGCATGCGCGCTCGCGAGGCTTGGCAACCGAGCAGCATGGGTTTCTGCGCTACCGAGTGGTGGTCCTGCAAATGAAATACGGAAGCCTGCCGAAGAGGCTGGCGTAGACTTGCTAGTCATCGAGTCTGAAAATCAAGTCGGAACATACAGAATATCGTCGGGTGAGGTTGAGTACAACAGAGCAAACTCAGCCTTCGCTCAACTTGAATCCGGAGCGATCAACTGGCGTGAGATGCTTACCGGCGCTCGCTGGCTGGTGGTCAGTGGGATTACACCACTACTCGGTGATGGCCCCCGCGCCAACTGGTCGGCAGCGATGACCTTCGCTGAGTTGGACGGTGCCTTGGTAGCACTCGATCTCAACCACAGACCCGCCCTAGGCTCGTTCGAGAGCCTGTGGACAGAGGTCGAACCACACCTTCGCCAAGTGCACCTGCTAATCCTCTCAACTGAGAACCTTCTCTCCCTGACCGGCAATGATGATGAAGCGGCGCTAGATGAAATAAGGGCGAGATGGAACCTTCCCTATGTTGCCTGTACATGGAAACAGAATGGTGACGGTGGGAGGTTGCGTTGGAGCGCAGTAGCTCATTCAATGGGGCTGGCGAGTACTCGCGAGAAGCCAGTTCGACACGAGCCCACAGAACCCTTGGGAGGCGGCGATGCCTGGTTGGCGGGATTCATTGATGGCCTACTTGAGGGCTATGAGCCGAAGGCTTGCTGTCACAGAGGTGACTTGTTGGCAGCCCTTACACAACGGACCTTCGGAGACCTTGGCGACATCTCCCGCGACGAGTTGTCGAGATGGGAATCGATTGAAGGGGCGGTCGACCTCTCAGCGGATGGGTGAGACCGTGTCATTGGAGTGGAGTCTCGAGCGCATCGGCCGTGCCGGCTTCATCGGCATTTTGCGTGGAGACGACCCGGATCTTCTCATTGAACGAGGGATGAATCTTGCTGATGCGGGAGCGAAAGTCCTCGAGGTGACTCTCGATAGTTTGGACGCTTCACGAGTCTTCACCACCTTGAGGGAGGGACTCGGGGAGGAGGTCATGCTTGGCGTTGGTACGGTACTCCACCCTCAGACTGCAATACCCTCAGTGGCGGATTGGGGGGCAGAATTTGCCCTCTCACCGGTCAATCCTGAGGGTTTCATTGAACTTTCAGAGGAATATGGAATTCTAGCAGTTCCAGGCGCAGCCACTCCCAGCGAACTCTGGACCGCCCACATCTCCGGCGCTGGACTGGTCAAACTCTATCCTGCCGCGACCAATTGGTCTCCTGCCATGCTTGCAGGTCTTCCCGCCCCAATGCGACAGATTCGCACGATTCCAACAGGAGGAATCGCCCCTGAACAGGTCGAAGAATGGCTGGATGCGGGCGCCTTCGCCTGTGGCCTTGGAGCGGGACTCACCATCGAAGGCGCTGACCTTCTAAGCAGCAACATCCTCGCACGAAGAGGTGTACTCCGATGAAGATCCGCTCAGCAACGGTAGTTCGCTGCCCTCCTCGTTGGCTACTGCTGAGACTTGAGAGTAAGTCTGGCGAAGTCGGCTGGGGTGAGGCGATTGGCGACCTGCACGAGGAGGTGGAGGCCGCCCTTGAAGCGATGGCCGGGCGAGTTGCTGGCCGAGAGATTGACGGCATAGAGCGAATCGGGCAGGAGATGCACAAGGGTCGGTTTTGGAGAGACGGCCCCGTACTCAACAGCGCGCTCAGCGCCCTTGAGATGGCACTCTGGGATTTGCGCGGCAAGGAACTCGGAGCACCCATCCACCAACTACTCGGGGGCCCTGTACGTGACAGGGTCACTGTCTATCGCAACCTCTGGGGCAGCACGCCCGAAGAGTTCGCAGAGTCTGGCAAAGCAGCGCTTTCTGAGGGTCTGACGATGGTGAAGGTGAGCCCTGCTGGCCCCACCGATTCAACACCGAGCGATGCCGGATTGGAGAGCATCATCGGCACCGTTTCGGCCGTTAGAGATGCAATTGGAAAATCAAAACTTGCAATTGACCTCCACGGACGACTTTCTCCCGCTGCCAGCCGTCGCCTTCTGCCGCTGCTGGAGCCGTTCGACCCCTGTTTCGTGGAGGAGCCTTGCCTACCCGATGGGAGCGCAAACCACCTACGCGACCTGCAGCAACTTCACCTAGAACAGCGAATCCCACTCGCCACCGGGGAGCGCCTACTGACCAAGCGGCAATTCGCCGACCATCTGTTCCCAAGCCCCGTTGCGGCGGTCCTCCAACCAGACATCTCTCTCGTGGGCGGAATCAGAGCCGGCGTCGAGATCGGAGCGATGTGCGAGGCAGCCCAAGTCTCCTTGTCACCTCACTGCCCCTACGGCCCAATCCAATTCGCCGCATCTCTGCAGGTGGCAGCAGCAAGCCCTGCTCACGCCTTCCAAGAATTCCAATCCCTCGGCGGGGCTGCCGGTGGGGGAACTCCAGGTGGCGGCGCCAACTGGGCCTTCGACCTGCTCGCTTCCCCCTTCGAGGTGTCCAACGGCATGGTCGACATACCGAATGGGCCGGGCTTGGGCATCGAAGTTCAGGAACATCTCATCGATGAGCACATGGAGGCGTGGAACCCACACCCGCCGACCCTTTGGCAGCACACAGATGGCTCTCACGCAGAGTGGTAGTCCGCCTCACCGGGCATCGTCCCACGAACCCCACCGGT
>DAVI01000037.1:27536-28941 GCA_002505495.1 Euryarchaeota archaeon UBA59
ACGGTCTGTCCAGCAGCCTCGCCCACGTTGACACCCAAGTTCCAGCCATCAACCGAGGGGAAACTGACCTCCAAGTCATCCCTCAACCAGCCCGCGCCCGCGAGGAGGGAGGTCTGCTCGTCAGGGGTACAGTCCCAGAAAGAGGCGACATGACGTTTGGGCAGCACCAGTGAATGACCCGGCGAAATCGGAAAGGCATCTCGTATGGCGAAGGCGAGTTCATCCTCCCAAAGCACCTCCCGAGTGCCCATCTCGAGAATCTCACAGAACGGACAGTTCACGCTCACCCCTCCAACTCGGCATCGAGCACCGGCGCAGCAACCTTGGGCAGCAAAGGTGGGCTCCAAGGGTCACTTCCAAGCTCATCCTCACCCAACCGCAGGTTGTTGAAGATGAACCACCCGAGGGCCGGACCGACCGCTGCCAGCGTGAACAGCAACCAGTAGGCATCATTGCTGGATTTGAGAATCAATCCGCCAATTCCGACCATCACGAAGGTCGCAGAGAGAGCCTGCATCGTCTGGAAGAGCGACATGTGAGTCCCACCAAGCCGTGGGTCAGCGACATCTGCCCAGGTGGTGATGAAGGTGAACATCATCCAATCTGTCAGAACCAATGTGGGAACCCAAATGGCGAGGGTGACCATCCCGGGAAGCCCCATCAGAATGGAACCGCCAAGAGCAAGGTAACAGACCATCGAGCCAAGTGCATACAACCTCAACATCCGTTTCCTCCCATAGATATCCGACAACCATGGACCTGCCAACCCAAGGTAGTTGATGAGTGCGAACAGATTCCACCAACGGGTTATCCTTGCACCATCCATCTCCTGAACTTCGATGAGATAGGCCGAGAACCAGGCCTCGAATCCATCACCGAGTGGTAGCAACAGACAACCGAGCAGCACCAGCCAGGCGGTTTTTGTCTGCATAGCGGAGAGTATCTTCTCTTTCAAGGGGGTTCCATCGGGGAACGGGTCGAACTTCTGAGCCTTTGGAAGTGGCTCCCCCTCCTTCATCATGTTAGTAATCGCAAGACCGCCCGCCATCACTACAATCAGTATCAGGAAGGTGACATTTTGTATGGATATGTAATTTGTCACGCCGTCACTGATGAAGGGTGACAACTCCCCCGCCCCAATCCACCACCCCATCAGCAGAATCACCAGATGACCACCGCCGCGATAGGCCAAATTGATCATCGAATTTGCACGGCCCAACTGCGGCACGCTTTCTGCCATCATCGCAGCAACAGCCTGTTCGGCGAACAGCCGGGGCACCAGCGCAAACAGGAGCACAGCGACCCAAATCCACGGCTGTACACCGACATCGATGAACACCAGCGGCGTCAAGAGAACCATGTGGCCAAGCGTTCCGTACAGCATCCAACTACGCCGCTTGCCATG
>DAVI01000037.1:29043-33961 GCA_002505495.1 Euryarchaeota archaeon UBA59
ACGACCATGAACATGGCGACGACGGTGTACTTGTCGAGCCCGAACTCAGCCATCCCGAGGGTGCGACCCCAATAGCCGAGGAAGGCGAAGGGCATCGAGAATCCGAGGTAGAAGAAGATGAACCAGAGGTCCCTGAACTTCGAATTTATTCCGATGTCAAACCTCTTCCGACCCGAAGAATCAGCCCCCAAGACGAAGACGAAGAAGGCTACGAACAGAACCATAACCAACAAGATTACAATCGAAACTAGACTGAATCCCCCGGCACTCACTCCTTGCGCATCGATGCCGTCATCCGTTTCATTCGTACCATTGGGATTCCAGTCCCACCAGGCGTGTAGCGCCACGATGTCAAGCCCGGTCTGCAGTCCATCCTCGACATTGGCGCGCCCTCCAGCCAGCGTGTTGATCGTGGTAATGGAGTCGGTCTGGGCGTGCTTTGGAGTCTGCTCGCAGGTGTCGCCCTCCTCCAAGATGTTCTGGTGCATTCCCCGTATCCAGGTCGCAGTGTGCCCTGCCATGATGAAGTTGCGATGATCTGAATTTCCCTGCGTGTCGTCAATCACACTGACCCAAGGCTCTGGATGGCTGAGATTGTCATTGATGTTCTTCAGCCGAGTTTGGAACCATTCGGCATTGGCCTGCATCTCGTCTGTGACTTCGAGCCCCTCATTTTCGTAATATGACCAGTCATCCACCGGCGAGGTGAACTGGTAAAGGGTCCAGTAGTCCTCATCACATCCCAGAGATGAAAAGGTCGGCACTGGCCAATTGAGGGCAAACATGTCGAGGTTGACGTAGGTGACATTGGTGCCGTTGGGAATCTGCTCTGAGACGAAGTGCAGACTTCCCTGCCCCCCGCCCTCCGAAGAGCCCGAGCCCTGATACTCCTCGTAGTCCCACCAGCCCAACTTCCAGGTGTGGGTAGGGGTGCCGTTCCATTCGGAGAAAGCCCTCGCCAACTCAAGCAGGGAACCACTCCCGGTGCCGTCGTCGTAGGCTCCTGAACTGGTGCAACCGGGGTAAATCACCCCTTGAATTGGGGGCGGTGAGTAGCAGATGGCGTCATGGTGTGCACCGACCACATACCAGTCATCTTCCAAGGTCCCATTGATGGTGACCACGATGTTCTCGCAGTTGTCGCACTCCTCCGAAGTGAAGGGCTGCCGTTCGACCTCGTAGCCCATCTGCTCAAGCTCTTCGGCGATCCAGTTTCGTGCGTTCTCGTTGGCGTTAGTGTCAATCCGGCGGTAGCCGAAGTTGGCCATCGACACCATGTTGTCGTAGGCAGCACTCCCCTCCGGCCACTCCTCGGGAATCGGCTCCTCGTTATGCAATGCTGGAGATTCAATGCCTGTAGGAGATGCGAACGAACCAGAGGCGAAAACGGAGAGTGCAAACACCGCAAATAGGAGCGCCGCCGAACGCTTACGCTGGAGCATCACCTCGCGTACATGACGCGCTCGACTTGAGGCTTCGCCTCAACCGCTGTTGAAATTTCCCGTATCAGCCATAACCAGAGTCATCACTTTGGTCGATGGCTGAAGTGGTCCGGCAGCACACTCATTACAGAAGAGAAGGGCGAGTCGAAGAATGGGTGGAGATTGGACCGTCCCCGAGAACCGGACCAAACCAGTCCTCTCTGGTGAACAACTCCGAAATGAAGTTGAAAACGCCCATCTCGGCCGGGGTGAAATGGCGGTTTGGTGGCTCACTCAGGCCTCTTGGCTGGTGAAGTTCCGTAAGACGACCATTCTCATCGACCCGTGGTGGCGCGACCTTGACGCAGGAGACAGTTGGGGCAAGTTGCTCGGTGAGTTTCCGCTGACTCCGGAGCAACATCCGAAGGTCGATTTCATCTTCTGCACCCACTGGCACGACGACCACATCTGCCCGGTCGCCTTGCCCCGACTTGCCAAGGCCCAACCACACGCCAAATTCATCGTTCCAATCCGTTCCCGACAGATGCTAATCGATATGGGAATACCGCGCGGCAGAATCCACTCGATGCGCGGCAACGACTCCGGTCAACTCAATCATGGACTCTCATTCTTCGCCATCCCCGCCGCCCACGAAGAGTTGGATAAGGACATCTCCAACGCCCACCTCTACCTCGGCTATGTCCTAAGCTGTGACGGCATCACTGTTTTCCACATGGGGGACAGCAGACCCTATGCGGGATGGGTTGGAAACATCCAACGGGCTGCAAAGATGCTGAACTTCAACGGTGGAGGGGATCCCACTGTTGACCTCGCCTTCCTCTGCATCAACGGCAATGACAACCTATCCCACACCGAAGCGGTCGACCTGGCGCTTGCAATCGACGCGGGGGTCGTTATTCCGATGCACTACGGAATGGATCCCGGCAACACGGTCGACCCGCAACTGTTCGTCGACGAGATGGAAGCGCGGGCGCCTGACCTCACCCATGTAGTAGCTAATCCAGGTGAACTTCTCCACATCAGTTGAGTTGTTGTAGCGCAAACACAAGTCCCATCGGAATTCCGACGTCGACATACGCCGCATTGATCGGAGCGGCGGCGAGCTGCCCCCGAGCAGCCAGGATGTCCAACTTTTCGACGTCACTTTCCGCTCTGACATCCCAGAATTCTGAAGTGAGAACCATTCTGCCAGTGCAGCGCCAATGTGGGGGGTCACGGATTGGGAAGGGTGAATTCTTCCTCTTCCCCTTAATTCCGGAGACCATTCGAAGAGCGTTGTGCGGCGAATCATAGAGAGCGTCGATTCGGCCGACATCCGAGAGCAGCGACCCCCATGGCAGCACCACCTGAACAACCCCAATCACCGCACAGTCTCCCCGGTCGAACACCTTCAGCAACTCAATCGCTGGACATGGATGGCCGACATACAGGTTGTCAGGCGCGGCCGTCAGCATCTCGTCGCCACAGACTGAACGGGCCAACTCGAGTGCATGCACCAAGCCGAGAGGTGACATCTGCTCGACAAATTCGATGTCGCCCCTTTCCAACTGACCCGACTCCTCCAACTGTTCTCGGAGGGCCGGTTTCTGGGGGGATGTCACGATGACAATTCCGTCGACATCAGCCGCTCGCAACTCGTCAATCGTCCGCTGTAACATGGTCCTGCCGTGAATCTCAATCAATTCCTTGCAGCCATCGACATGGTGGTCCACCATCCGCGAACCGAGCCCGGCGGCAGGAATCACACCCCACATCAAACCGCGGAGACGGCTCCCACTCATGGCATTTCTTGATTCGACTGGGCTCAATGAGCGGCAGAAACGCTCATTGGCAAAGCACCTCAATCACCTTTTGATGGCATCCACCGCAAAGGTACTCTTACCTCTCTCGGCGGCAATTCTGGCTCTCCTTCTAATCGCCTCGTTCGCCACCGCGCAGAGCGACGCGGACGGCGACGGGGTCGAGGACAACGACGATGATTGCCCCGACACTGCTGAGGGACAGACTGTGGATGAAGACGGTTGCTCAGAAGAGCAACGAACTGCTGGAAATGGGAGTGGAAGTTCCGGAGCAGACCCCACCGGGGAAGACAGCGATGGAGATGGCGTTTTCGACCCCGACGATGAGTGTTCGGACACTGATTCTTCGCGTGAAGTGAACGAAGTAGGGTGTGCGTCTTACCAAATGGATGGTGACCATGATGGCGTTGCCAACAACATCGACAATTGCCCCAACACCCCCCGATCAGAACAAGACGAGGTTGATGGTCGCGGTTGCACCCCATTCTTTGAGGAAACCTTCGTGGAGGATGTGCCGTTACTCGGTCGCCTCAGCAAGGGCAATGCAATCAGCGCAGGAACACTCTCGATGCTTCTCGGTGGCGTCGGTTGGGCGTGGCGCGCAGGCCGCGTAATCGGTGTGACCGGGGGTTCAGGGAAGAGGCGAAAGAAGAAATTCCTCAGACGTATAAAGAAGGCGACCTCAACCGTCGAACTGCGGGGCATCAGGAAGGAACTCAACAAGGCGAATGACAAGAGCAAACTCCCCGACGGAGCCTACGCAGACCTGATGGCCGCACAGGAACAGCGCAGCATCGTATTGAGCAACGCACCTGCCACTAGCGAAGAGGGTGAGAAGAAATTCAAGTTGCGGCCCTCCAGCAAGCCGCCTCAGTGAAACGAAAAAGGCCAACCGAGCCGACCGCCTCGGTTCTGAAACGAAAAAGGGGCCCGCCCGGGGCAGCCGAAGCCACCCCGAACGGGCCGTTCGCATTTCCTGTTGTGCCAGTCTAGCCTGTTCAGACCAGTCGTCGGCGTCCGCCGACTACCATCAGAGCACCGAGCATCGACACGATAGTCAGCACACTGGTGAAGCCGGGTACGGTCTTGCCGATGCCGAAGCCGCCACCTTCCATTCTGGTGGTGCTGCTGTCACTATCTTCGCTTGGCTCTTCTTCCACGGGCTGAGGTCCGTGCTCGTCCGAGCCGTCATCCGACCACTCTGAATCATCATCGGAACCAAGTTCCATCATCCGCTGCTCGAGCAGCATCATCTGCTCCTCGAACCAAGCATCGAGTTCATCGTACTCCTCGGAGAACTGCTCTTCTAGTTGCTCCCTCGCTTCATGGCACTCCTCTTCAAGAGCAGCAGCACCTGCGTCCAGCTGGTCGTAGAGCTCGTCCATTGCGGCCTCACTCTCGTCGTGGATTTGCTCTTCCCACAACTGGTAGTAGTCATTGAGTGACTCGATGGAGGAGGTTTCCTGCAGAAGCAAGTCGACCATCTGTTGGACGACCGCCTCGTACTCCTCTTCCGTGGTGGTGTTGTCTAGCAGTTCAAGCAACTCATCATACTCGTGATGGTAGACCGCATTGGAGGTCTCGAGGTCAGAGTGATAGTTCTCCTGTAGTTCTTCAAGAGACTCTTCTCGCTGCTGCATCAACTCGTCGTACGGCTCGTTGAACGCTTCGAAAAGT
>DAVI01000037.1:34150-34511 GCA_002505495.1 Euryarchaeota archaeon UBA59
TCATCTTCCCAAGGGTGCTCGTCGCACGGCTCTTCGTCATCGGTCTCGTCATTGTCATCTTCCCAAGGGTGCTCGTCCCAAGGCTCTTCGTTCTCGTCGTGGGTCTCGTTGTTCTCATCTTCCCAAGGGTGCTCGTCGTTGTCGGTGCCGTTGTAGTAGTCATACTCGTCATACTCGTCGTACTCGTCCTCTTCATCGGACTCGTCGGCCTCCGTGATGCAATTGCTGCTGCCGCCCAGGATCACGATGCCGGTCAAGCATCCATCAGCATCAGTTGCCAACCCAAGGCTCATCGCGACGAGCTCATCGAGTGTGATGTCGCCATTCAGAACCGCGTTGATGAGATTCGGAGCGATGGCGA
>DAVI01000037.1:34624-37145 GCA_002505495.1 Euryarchaeota archaeon UBA59
AGGAACATGTTGCCATCGGAGGCAAGCCCGATGAACATGTCAATCGAGATGACCGGTGGTAAAGTTTGGTTGGAGAGTTCCAGCGCCAAGGCGGCAAATGCCTCTTGGGTAATGGTGACTTCCACCGTTCCATCTTCATTCACGATGACCTCGAGGATTCCCAAGTCCTCAAGGTCGCTCGTCTGTCCGTCCTCTTCGGCTCCTACCAAGCCTGCCACCGGCGCTACCAGCGCCAAGGTTAGCAAACAGGCTAGGATTCGCCTAAATCTCTGAGTTATGGTTGCGACCATGGCATAATTTTGTCTCCAGTGGTATATGAATGAAGAATGAGAACCCCCGGGGCCCCCATGGTTTCTGGCCGTGCGTGAGTTCATTTGGAACAACTACTGAGCGAACAGCATGGGTGGCGAAATCTCCTGCTCCGTTCCCGCCCGAATCGGTCTGCTCGGAAATCCCTCCGACGGTTACTACGGACAGTGCATCTCGCTCCCGGTGTGGAACTGGCAGGCGACGGTCGCCCTAGCACCTAACAATTCGGCAACACTCCCCCAAAACGAGGGGCTGCGGCGTATCATGGAACCAACCTTGAGAGTGTTTGAGAGGCGGTTCGATGATTCAAAGGGCTTTGAGGCTACGGTTGAGACGACGATTCCAAGACAGGTCGGGCTGGCTGGCTCGTCAGCGATCGAGACCGCCTTCATTCTCAGTCTGATGGCACACAACGATATCCCGCTCGACACCCTCTCTTCCCGTGAGTTAGCCGAATTGGTCCTCAAAGTGGAGAGCGAAGAACTAGGGGTGGTGGCTGGACTTCAGGACAGCCTCCCTCTGGCGTACAGCTGCATGCTCCACATGGACTTCCGCGAGGAGCTGATGGAAGGCCGCGGCTACGGCGAGTACACAGAACTTGACGCATCCCTCCTCCCTTCTCTTTGGCTAGCGCACGCGCCCACGGGCAAGGACTCCGGCGAAATCCATGCTGGTCTCGCCTCCCGTTGGGAGAGAAGGGACTCGGAGATGGTCGAAATCGTCGAACACCTAGCGCAGGGAGCCGGCTCTGGCATCGATTCCATTCGAAACCAAGAGCACACCCACCTCTCGATGCTGATTGACACAAACTTCGATCTTCGCCGCGAACTGTTCGGCGAACAAGCGCTCGGTGAGACACTCGACGCCGTGATGCTAGCCCGCTCGCTTGGCTCCTGCGCCAAGCAAACTGGCTCGGGCGGCGCCATCTTCGGCATCGTGCCCCATGACGACTTCTCTTCTACAGCAGCACCAGCCTTCGCAGAAATCGGCTGGACCTTCCACGACGACTTGGAGGTGGGGAATTGATTCCACGCCCCGAGGAACGAATCAAACTCGCCTATGTGCACGACCCCCCCGGCAAGCCGACTATCGAAACTCGCTGGCGCGACCCCACCTTCCTCGCAGAGCGAGGCTTCACCGATGTGGTGGTGGCCGACCAACTGTCGGGTTGTCTAAGTCTGACCATGGAGAGCGCTGACCAGGAGGTTGCCGGACCAATCTTCGAAGCACTCGGACAACGGGTCAAAGAGAACTTGGATGCTGGACTGAGACCGTGGGTCATGGAGGACCTGTTCACCCTGTCGAAGGAGGATGCGAAGTCGTCCGGAGGATGTCCGTTCGACGACGACCTCTGGCGCGCAATCGCCACCAACATCCAATCTCTTTTTCACCAACTTCCCGACCTCGAGGGAATCATCTTCCGCTTCGGCGAGGCTTTCGAAACCCACCCATGGGCGAGCCGGGTGAGCCCCTTTCAGTGCGAGTGTGCGCTTTGCCAGCGACGGGGAAAAGTGGGAGCAGTCAGTCGAATGGTCAGCGAATTGGAAGAACTCATCTGCAACGAGTTGGGAATGCGCTGCATCCTCAGGCTCTGGGACTTGGGAGATGATGGAATACACGCTGATTCCGAGCAGCAATCGGCCGCTCTGGCCTCTTGGAATGAAAATCCGAGATTAGTAGTTTCAGTAAAGCATTCAGCGACAGACTACTGGCGCCACCAACCTTGGAACGAGTCGGTCCAACTCGATGGTCCGCCGCGGATTCTCGAGTTCCAATGCGAACGGGAGTACGAGTTTCTTGGAATGGTGCCAAACTGGCTCGGCCACCACTGGGCCAACGGATTCCCGGAGTGTGATGAGGTCGGGCGCGCAGGGCTTGCCAACTGCCGTCCGCAGGATTGGGCCGGCTCCTACATCATCCCGCGAGGGGGTGGCTGGTCAGCCGAACATGCTACTGATGACTTCTGGTCGGAGATGAATGCACACGCAATCATCGCCCTCACCGATGATCCCACGACTGACCCGAGCAAAATTCTGGACCATTTCCTCAAGATGTCGGGATTCGACGACATAAATTCGAGAGCAGCCTTCGCAGCACTCATCGAAAAGAGCAGCGAACTGGTCCTTCATCTGCGCTACCTGCCAACCTACCACGACTTGACCAACCAGCTCTGGATGCCGAGCAACAACTGGTTCCGCGACGACACATTCGT
>DAVI01000037.1:37243-39500 GCA_002505495.1 Euryarchaeota archaeon UBA59
TTCGCCACCATCTTCGCAAAGAACCAACTCGCTACCGCAGAGTCATTGTTCGCCGCCGACAATCCTCTCGCCGACCACAAAAGGGCAGATTTCATCCTCGACTCCTACCGCTGGGCTCACAACTTCGCGACGCTGACAGAACAACTCTGGCACCGCCTGCTAGACACAGCACCACTCGACCGAGCCGATGCTAAGCGAATCATCAAAGAAACACTTGGCGAAACTCCTCACGCCCCCCTCAAGTGCCTCGACTGAAACCCTCCCCAGCGCCTATGAAGCAGGAGCGCTGCGCATGGGTCATGGAGGAAGCCCTCTTCAGCCGTCTCTGGGCCGAGGTGGACTTCGACGACCACCCCTACCCGGGCAGCCATTCGCCAGAACCGCAAGGCCAACTCACCCTCTCCGCCCACGACGGAGCCCTCACCATCGGCGATGAGCGAATCACCTTCCGCCTAGGCACCGGCGGCGATGGTGAGGATAGCATCCACCGCTGGACCTCCGAACCCACCAAAATGAACTCCGGCCCCAATCGAATGGGTGAACATCGATGGTCAATCAGCCCGAAGGATTTGGGATTCTCATTGAGCGCCTTTGTGGCAGTGAAGGTGGGAAGACCGGAGGAAGTGAACGGTGAGTCAGTGCTTGAACAGCGAGTTTTGCTAGGACAAATCCGGAATTCCCTTTTACCTCACCTACCGGATTGGACCTGGCATCTCGAGGTCGACAACAAGCCCGACCGAATGGGTTGGTACGTGCGCGCACCCAATCAGTGGGAGAGCCTCTTCACCATTTTCGTAGGATTGGGTTGGCACCCCGACAGCCCCGAAGACAAGCGTGGATTCCTCCTCTTTGAGCGGGCTCCGCCAGGCGAACTAGACCGCCCCGACGAGGCCGAAGCGAACCGACTCGACACACTGCGAACTGTGGCGCTGTGCAACAGTCAGCGTGGTGCGCTAACCAAACTTACGAATGACACCGAATGGGCACACCAAGCCACAGCCCACCAACTTGAGGACCTTCCCGGAGATGTCCAACTCTGGCCGCCGAGCATGGAACGCTGGCCACTTCTCGTGGCTCGACAGAACGAGCAGACGAACAGCGACGAAACCTCGGCGTGGGCGGCAACCATCGTCGAGGCCCTAGGACCGGCAATCTCAACGCTTCCAGCGAAGATTGACGGCCTCAACTGGCAGTGACCGTCAGACCGTCAAGGTCCGGTTCCCAATCGATGACCGTCCACCCAGCAGCCTCACAGGCAGCCTTGACAGAATCGGTCTTTCCGAGATTGCACAACAGCATCGCGCACCCACCCGCTCCTGCGCCAAGCGCCTTCCAGGCGAGAACCTCCCGCGACTCAAGCAGCGGATCCACAACCGGCCGGAATGGGTCATGTAGGCCCGGGTCGAGCAGGTCAACCCCGCGACAGACCTCGTGGAATGCAGACATGACCTCGTCACGCCTATCCTGCTGCAACCCCTTCGCCATCACCCGAGCGGCCATCCGAATCGCCATCAGCCCCTCACGAACCTGTTCGTCACCGGCATCATATCGCTCCCAGATTCCGGCGTGAAGGTCACCCGAAACATGTGGAATATTTGAGTTCACAACAATCATCTGACGCTCCAGCCATTTGGTCGCAGAAGCAAGCGGGAAGAGTGGCATCTCCTCGACTGCGTCGCCCATAAAGAGCAGATGATTCCAGCCGCCGTGCGAGGCGGCCCACTGGTCTTGGCGGCCGCCACGGTTGCCGAGCAGTGACTCAAACTGGAACGCCTGTTCAGCGACCGCCGCGCGGCCCTCGTCATCGACCTCAAGAGCGTTGATGGCCCCCACGAGAGCCACATTGATGGCACCGGTAGTTCCGAGCCCAGAGCCCACAGGAACCTCACAGGTGTAGCCGACTGAGAGAATCCCCTCATCATCTACCTCGAGAGTTGCGGTGGCGTACTTGTTGATGGCGAGATTAACCACCTCCCCACCCACATCATGTGTGTATGGGGCGACATCCGTCCACCCCCCCGCGAAATCCAGCCTCACCGGCGCACGGGCGACCACCTTGCGAGCCATGCCCCTCGGGAATCGCCGACAGCCATCAACCCTCGGCCGCCGACCAAGTTCTGTCAGCTGCCTTCCAACGCTGCCAAATCTGTGATGGCGTCGTCAACCAACGCTTGACCTCGCCGCATTATCATTCCTTGCCACTTCAGCGAATTCGGAGAGAATACCTCGACCAACCGCTTCCGCTCATCAGAGTTCG
>DAVI01000113.1:0-174 GCA_002505495.1 Euryarchaeota archaeon UBA59
GCTAATTCATTGCCATTGAAGGTCATGGGCACATCGTCATCGCCAAGGCAACCAGCAATCAGAAGAGAGAGGGCGAGGCCGATGACGGTGACTGTTCGAACCCCCCGCAAGACAACTCCTCCAGCCGCCTTGAGGTGGCCACTCAGCATAAGGAACTCGCCCACTCGGCTCACC
>DAVI01000113.1:344-6924 GCA_002505495.1 Euryarchaeota archaeon UBA59
GTCAACTCGATGACTTCGAGAACCTCAAGTCCTGCGTTAGCCAATGCCGCTGCCGCCGCTTCGTACTGCTCGTTCGCGCCACCCGCGGAGACTCGCTCCGAGGCACTCTTCAGTGAGAGGAGAGCAAGGCCACCTGGGGCGAGGAAGTTTTTCGCAGCCGCCAGGAATAGGTCGACCTGCCCCGCCTGAGAGACATCTTGGAAAAGCCAAGGCACTCGATTCGGAAGCCATGGGGTGAGGGTCTCGGGTTTTCTCGCATCGGCAAGGACCGGCAGTAGACCGGGGCGAGCCTTCGCCAGTCGAATCAGATCTCTAAGACAGCGAGGTGAGATGTCCACCGCAACGATTTGGCCGCCGAATTCATTGCCTTCCCCACAAAGATGGTCGTGAAGATAGGATATCGTCGTCCCATGACCCGCCCCGAGATAGAGAACCGATGCGCCCTGCAAAGGCAGCAAGTCAGCCGGCTCTCCCTTGGTACGGAGAATACCGGCCGCCAACTTCGACGTCCGGGGCGACCAGTGCCGCCACTCTACGCCTCGCTCTCGCTTCAGACTCTCGTTCCGAACCGCGACCCCCTTGACCGCATTACGAGTCCACAGGCCACGCCCCTCGATACGAACTGAACTACTGACCTCACGGATGCGCCTACGATGACCTCGCGCCATTCAAACTCCACCTCACCGTCGTCGAGGCTTCGGGTGACGCTGCCTTATCTCCTGCACCCTCGCCTCCACTTCGGCGACCTCTGAATCCCCCCATGGTTGCCCCTCAAATGCATCAAGACGGGAACAGATTGAGATCTTGCCAGAGAGCATTCGAGAGATTTTCCCCCGTACCCAGCGAGGTGAGCGGCAGACCCACGGATGTTGGAAGATGTGACCGTGTTTCGGTACGGGAATACCGCTTCTCAGGTGAAGGAAGAAGCTGGTTTCAGCGCCGAGGACCTGGACTGTACCTGATGGCAGACGGGCGAGTCGCATTCTTCCGTGGGCTGCCGTTGACAATCGAGCCGCAAGGAGCGGCCCAATCAGAGCGGAGGTTGAGGGTAGGTGTTCGAGAGTCAGGACACGGGTTGCATCCTCGACTTTCCTTATTCGAGATTCTACTTCCACGACACCTTCCGACCAATCGCACAACGCCTGCCACTCGGAATCGGAAATGCCCGCTTCGGCTGGAACCGTTCCGAGTACCGCTGCGGCATCCTCGAGTGAAGAGGCTGAGGCGAGGGCGTTCGGAATTCGACTGCGCTCAGCGTCGATGTCGAGTTCGGGGAGAAAAAGACCAGCCCATTCGACTACACGCGCCTCGAGAGTTGTCCAAGAAGCCTTCAATTCATCTCCAGCCCGGACAAGATGTTCCAACCGACGGTCGGGGTCTCCAGCAGCATCAGCAACACCCTCTTGAGCGATGAGGAGAGATGCCTGCTGAATCAACTCAGTCTCATCAGCGTCGAGGGCCGGCCACTCGCCGGGAGCGAGGTCATAGTTTGGCGTAGGCACAGCATCGGGGAACCTTTCAGACAGACGCCGCGCCTCATCGGTCATCCTTCCAGCAGTCAACCGTGAAATCCGTTGGGCGACAGATGCTGGGCTGCGCCTCCCATCCCAAATCGACTCGTCAACGATCTCGCCGTCGCCATCCAGAACGCGTGCCAGGCGCCAATCCCAGCAGATGCGCATGTGTTGCCCACAGGGTGCTCCTTGTAAAGTAAAGAGGCGAAGAAAATGGCCCGACGGAGTGCCGATTGGGAGTTTGTTCAGCAGGTTTGCGAATCCGCTTATCCGTCGGCCTTAAATGAAGGAAGGGTACCGCTGATACATCGGAGCGTGGAACAATCTTCTGTCCAGAATGTGGAACTCTTGCCTTCCCTGAGTCTGATGGCAGCATCAGGTGTCCAAACGGTCGCTGCAGTTATGTTGGAGCGGCAAAGAAAACGGTTCGCCTAAACAGTGGCGAAGAGATTGACACTAGTGATGCGCGGTCAAAATCAGCAGCGAGCAGCCTCAAGCATCTTACTGAGGTGATTGATGATTCCGAGCAGCACAGAGGTGTCTTGACCACAGGGATGTATGTCTGCCCCAAGTGCGAGGAGAACGATGTTTACGCTGAACTGAAACAGACCCGCGCTTCTGATGAACCCGAAACCAGGATTCTATCTTGCAAGTCGTGCAATCACGGCTGGCGTGAATACTGAGCGACGCTTGCTTACGCCCTCGGTAGTGGGGGGAGAGTTATTCACAATTCTCAGGCATCGCCTTCGACCCGTGGGGCGAGGAAGTAGACTACCTTGCCTGCTCCGTCAGCGATGTCAAACTCAAGCCGAAGTGGATAGTTCTCACCGAAGCGAACCGTGATGGTTTCCACAGTTGATTCAATTCGCTTCGCCAACGGCAGGAGATACTGCAGACTGTACTGACTCTTCACCGGATTGTCGCACACCAATTCCTGCAACTCACCCGCTTCGTATGTCACACTGACAGAATCCGATTCTCCAGAGACATTGACATTGAACTTGTTCTGGTCGAGTGAGAAAGTAACGAGGTCGCCGACCTGGTCCGCTGCCTTGAGAGCCCGGGCAAACTTGGCTCCACTGAGACTGGCGAGCGTCGTGACATCCAAATCTGGGACTCGAGGCTCCTGCATGTTCTGTCGGTCGAGTGGTCTGATGACCCTCTCGATTTCACCGACATTGATGTTGACTCGGCCGAACCCTTCGTCGAAACTGATCTCCAGCAAGTCGCCAGGCCCGGCCAATCCAACCAACTTCGACAACTTGGACAACTCCAGCCCGAGAACAGTGTCATCGACCTCCCAAGACTCAAACGCAGACTTGTCCACCTCCATCCGAATCATCGCCACATGGCTCGGGTCAACGACCCTAATCTCGAGGTTGTCGGCGGTGAAATTGAAGCGCGCCTCTTCGACCAATGTGGATAGAATGTCCACTATGATTCGAATCGTGTCTTGTCGGGCTGTTATGTTCATCATAGGGCCACCTCCCTCTCGGACAACTTGCCTTTCCAAAGGGGGCTCAAAAGGCTTCGCTACGCGGAAACCGCCGCTCTGGAATTATTTCACCCAGCGCTGCCAGTGGTTGGTCTGCTGGTCGCGGTACCACCAATTATCCGAATTCGGGGGATGCTCGAGATACTCATAGCCGTCTGCCTGAACCTCTCCCACTTGGGCGACGTGGGGTGAGCTAGGCTCAGCCGGAGCGCCGGAGGTCGGCATCGAGGCGCCCTCCGCTGCTCCGCGAGACGGCATTCCTGCTCCGGACCATTTGAGGGCTGATGTGGAGACTTCCTCGAATAGTTCCGACTGTTGCTTGTATTCTTCGCTCTCCCTACCCCTCCTGACAATCATCACTGTTACAAGGAGAATTATCGACACCAGAAGTGCGGCCAAGCCGCCGAGTAGAATTGAATTATCGCCGCTAAAACCGCCGGCGAGGAAGCTGGTGTCGGGCACGCAACCCGTCGTGTCCACCTGTTCGTCGGCGCTTGAACCAGCGCAATCATCATCGACATCGAGAATCCCGTCGCCATCGATGTCATCCGGACAGCCGTCCGCATCTGCATCGTGGGTTCCGCCGGGTGTCACGGGACAGCGGTCTTCAGCGTCATTTACTCCATCTGAATCGGTGTCGAGTTGGGCGGGACTGCAGCCATTCTCGTTTACCACTTCGGCCGACTCAGTGTCCGGGCATTCATCATCTCCGTCGGCTACGAAGTCGAAGTCGGAATCGATGATTGAATCACAGCCGTCGGGAGTTCCGTCGGCGTCGACATCGATTGCGTCGTCGTAGCCGGGACACATCTCGAATGAGTCGGCGACACCGTCACCATCAGAATCGATGATGTCATCACATCCGTCAATGATGTCATCTCCGTCGACATCGATCGCATCGTCGTAACCAGGACATTGGTCATCAGAGTCTGCGACATCGTCGCGGTCGCTGTCGATCAGCGAGTCACAACCATCCGGAATGCCGTCGTCATCCACATCTATCGAGTCATCGTAACCTTCGCAGAGGTCATCAGCGTCGGCTACGCCGTCGCCGTCGGAGTCGACCAGAGAGTCACACCCATCTGCAATTCCGTCACCGTCCACATCAATCAAGTCGTCAAACCCGGGGCAGGTGTCTTCAGCATTCGACACCGTGTCACCATCGTCATCCAGTTGGAAGTCTGAGCAACCCGTGTTGGGGGGAATTGTGTAGACTGGATGGCTCAGATCGGTCCCCTGGCATTGGTCATCTGGATTCATGACTCCGTCGCCGTCGTCATCCCGCTGCTCCCATGCGCAACCATTCTCATCGACATCGGTCATTTCGGCAGTGGTGCCTGGACAGTCGTCGTCCTGATTCAATATTCCATCATCGTCGTCGTCGAGTTCGCCCCATGAGCACCCGTTATCGTCAACCACGGCACCTGCTGGTGTGCTAGGGCACTGGTCCAAGACATCTGGCACACCGTCATCATCGTTGTCGACAAAATACTGTATCGAGTAGTTGGTCAGAGGCACCCCTTCGCCGATTCCAATCACCAGCGGGAAACCCCATTCAGAGTACCAGAGTATCTCCTCTGGTTCCGTCTCTTCGAAGTCGCAGTCAACACAAGTTTCGTAATTCCACACCTCCATGGCAACAAATGTGGTCGGACCGCTGTCGTTAGAATCGGCGCTGTTACCATAGTCGATGGTGATGGGCTTCTGACTCACGGCAGCGTGAACCTCGTCTCGCGTGTCAGTGGTGTTATCGTAGTCACTAGTGCATTGCGGGGCACCCCAACTCATAGTTGAGAAATACTGTTCACATGATTCATAGGTCCATATTTCCTCATAGTATCCTGAATACCGCCATTGGTCACCAACACTGACGCTGGTGGGAATCCCTCCTGTGTTCGTATTGGTTGACGAATTGTAAGTCTGGACCTCTTCAGTATTATTGTTCCATTCCCATGTACGATAGAATTCTCCAGATGACTGATCACCATGCCACATTCTCATGAACTCAGTTGTGACTTCATATTCGGAGCCGTCAAAGGGGTATGAGAGATACATTGTCTCACTTGCACTAAAATTGATGACCCAATATCTTCCATCATCGGAGTTCCGCATTGTCATGTTGATTGCAAAGGATGAATTGAGAACATGACAATCGCCGCCAAGAGGACAGCTTTCACCGTCATCAGAAACCCCATTGGGCCCGATGAATGGCATCGCCTCGAAAATAGGGGTGCGTACCCAGTTGACTTCGACTGAATCCCATTCCGTTGATTCTGAAAATTCATCGACCATGAATTCTGTAAAGGCAACCTCATCGTACTCGAGGAAATCGCCTGACAATATATCCACTTCATTTCCAACGCTGACTTCCCAGGGTGTCATCACCATCGGTTCCATGACGACGATGGTGCCCTGCATGTTGTGATAGGTGCACGAGTAGTCGTATGTGCCTGCAGTGTTGAATGTGTATCGGTATGCGTCTCCTGCGTTCATGCCGCCAGAATCGAATGTCCCGTCGTAGCTTGTCACTGTGTGCGAGTATCCTGTGTTGTGAACCCAGACAACCGTCTCACCTGGCACTATGTACATGGTGTCGTTGAGAGCATTGACATACCCACCCAACGCCCTGTTGTCGTATGGCGTGAAATACCAGTTCAAGTCGATTTCCACGATGTTTGGGAGGAGATCTGAGGCTGCATCACCCCAGAGATCCTCGTATTCAAACTCGTCCTCCCAGTTTCCATCGTCATCCTGTAACTCTACGTAGATGTCATACTCCCCATCGTAAGGTGCTGTGAGGAACTGAGTGTGCGACTCGCCTACGCCACCTGTTACCTCGTGATTGAAGTTGATTTCGGTCATGTGGGTGTCATCAATCCAAAGTTCTACCCTGACATTCGCATCTGCTGTGCAGGTACATGGCGTCCCGTCTTCCTCCTCCAAATCGATGCTGTAGATCAGAGCAATGGTGTCGTCATCCCCGTCGCCATCGGTGTCGAACAGTCTATTGCTGTCATGGGTGAAGAAAAAGTTGTAATCGGACGAATCTGCTGCAGATACAGTGACGACAAGGGATGGAATTGAGGCCGCCGAGGCCATCAGAATCATCATCAGCGCAACCAATGGGACCCTCATCACATAGTGATGAGCGGGATTTGCTTTTGAACGCTGCGAATCAGGTTTCGTGGGCACATCACCCTTGAAATGGGGCGTCCGGTCGGACAACCATGGCAGACCAGCCGCGGGTGGCCGTGCTCATCCCGAGTCTGCGCAACGCCTACGAGTTGGCAATCGCCCTTTCCGGACTGCAGAACCAGACTTGGGAAGGAGACCTCGAAGTGGTAGTGGTCGGCCCCAGTGGAGATCCTGGTGAAGCTGCTGCTAGCGAACATGGGGCGCGCTTCATCGACGACGAGGGATCTCGCACAAGAGCTGATGCCTGTAATGTGGCATTGGGACAGATTGACTGTGACATCGTCTGCTTCACCGATGATGATGTCTGGGTACCCGAGGATTGGGTGGCCAAACTGGTTCGTTGGTTTGAGCGCCCCGAGGTCGCCGGTGTCGGCGG
>DAVI01000113.1:7210-8144 GCA_002505495.1 Euryarchaeota archaeon UBA59
AAGCAGATCCAGAACTACGGATTGGTTCGGATGTTGGCGGCCAACGAACACCCGGGCATGCAGGGCTGGAGTCACATCGCTGTGGGACTTTTCCCACTACTGGTATTCGACGCAATATTCGCTTTCTGGTGGGGTGCGGTAAACGGTGGTCTCGCTTGGCCCGACTTCTGGAACATCTCACTCGATGCCGTACCTCTCGGCTGGCCCCGAGCCGCGACCCACACACCGGTTACTCTGGCCGTTCTCTATCTCGTGGCGTGCTGGGCTGGGGCGGCCAAGGGCAACTCCCCGAGCCGAAGTTTCAGCACCGTTCTTGCCGCTCCGTTGATGACCTTCCTGCTACACTGGTCGTACGGCGTGGGAGTGCTGAGAGCGTGGTGGCGGATCTACATCTCCAAAAATGCAGGACTACAGGTCGACGACAAGGACAGGGCGGGATAAATCAGCGCCGTGATTTCACCATCGTGGCCCCATCTTCTGAAACGCGGTAGGATGGTTGACGAGGGCGCCAGACGAAGCCGCTCGCCACTCCGATGAAGAGGCCTCCAAAGACGAGGTTGAACCAACCGTTCGAGATGTAGTCTGTTGACGCGTAGTGCCAAGCCCATGCGAATGACGGGATGATTCCGATCAGCAGCGCGACCAGCGCCTCTCGAACGAGGATAGGGCGCTTGTCCTCTTGAGGAATCAGGGGGGGGTTATCCGCAGGCTCGGGGGCGCGCACCAGTCGCACCCTCAACGCATCTCGCTCCGTTGCATTCAACTGAGCTTCATGTCCCCACTCGGCCCCTGATCCCGTCCACTTGCGCTGCAACTTCAACTTAGCATGATATGAGGTTGAACGGGGGTGGCCGTCGCAACGTTGCCCCCAATAGCCCATTCTCGGACGTTCATCGGCCAGCCCTTCCGATACATCCTGCAATGGGCTGATGGC
>DAVI01000113.1:8287-8697 GCA_002505495.1 Euryarchaeota archaeon UBA59
GGGTGATTTCGAACTCGTAGTCGATTCTGACTTCGTGCCGCGGCACCTGCTTGACCGGCGAGAGCTGCAGACGGCCGTCATCGCTGCCGAGCCACACCGAGCCGGGATTGACCTTCATCCATCCCAACTTTTCGAGCCCGCTCATGTGCTCGCCACCCTACCCGTTCACTTCAATCTGTGAGGCCGTTCATCCCTTCCAAATCACCTGTTTGGATTGACCATTGCGAGGCGTAGACATTGTCGTTTTTGACCAGTTCATCGTGAGTTCCTCGCTCTACGATGACACCGTCGACAAGTGCCAAAATCTCCTTCGCATTGCGAATCGTGGCGAGCCGGTGAGCGACACCGATTGTGATTCGCTGACCGCCGCCGTTGCCGCTTCCGAACAATGACTGTTGAATCCGCTTCTC
>DAVI01000113.1:8849-9859 GCA_002505495.1 Euryarchaeota archaeon UBA59
ATGCCATCCGGCAACTGGGCGACGAACTCCCAGGCGCCCGCCGTCTCGAGGGCGTTTCTGACCCGCTCTTCGGATGCCTCTCTCGCGTAAGCGACATTGTCACGGATGGTGCCGAAGAAGAGGAACGGCTCTTGCGAGACGAATCCGATTTTTTCACGGACAGATTCGATGGTGAAGTCGAAGATGTCCCTGCCATTGACCAGCACCTTGCCCTGCTGCACCTCATAGAACCGCTCGATGAGTTTCAGGATGGTGCTCTTTCCTGCACCGGTGTGCCCCATGATTCCGAAGAACGCACCTGCGTCGACGGTGAACGAGACATCGTTCAGCACATTGGCCTCTGTGCCCGGATAGGCGAATGTGACTCCGTCGAAGGCGAGCGATGTAATCGGCTCCTCCAAATCCACCGCATCAGGTGAGTCAACTATTGACGGTTCGAGGTCGATGAGTGCGAACACTCTCCGCGCCGCTGCCTCTCCCCGCTGCAACTGGTTGAGAAGCATCCCCATGATGAACATCGGCATGGTCATCCGAGTTGAGATGAGAAGGAAGGTGACGAACTGCCCGACTGTGATTTCACCACTGTTCATCAGCCAGCCACCAGCCGACACCAAGAGCCCGAAAGCGATTCCCGCGACGACATAGATTCCGGGGATGAAGCGGTTCCGGATTCCGGATGCTGAAATCGCCTGGTCGCGATACTCACCGCTCTCCCCAGCGACCCGGGAACCCTCGTAATCTGTTGCGTTGTAGGCTTGAACGACCGACATACCGGAGAGGACGTTCTCGAGGATGGCAACGATTCCTCCGGTGCTCTCTCGCTGCTTCTTGTAGCGCCGCTGGACTCTTGTGGAGAACCAGATGACCATCGGCACCACGAATAGGAGAGGTGCGAACAAGACCAGCGCCAACTTTGGTGACATCCAAACCAAGATGATGAGTGCGGTGATGAAGGTGATGATGATTCGAATGATGCTAGTGCTGGAATCGGAAACGATGTCCTCCAACTG
>DAVI01000113.1:9950-11391 GCA_002505495.1 Euryarchaeota archaeon UBA59
AGTTGGTGGGTTGCATCCATGCGTATGTCGTGCTGAACCTTGTAGCCCATCGTCTGCCAGAGATATTCGCTTAACCCCTGCGTCACGGCCAGACAGGCGAACCCTGCGAAGATGAGTAGCCCAAAACCGACCTCCGGGTTTGACGAGACCAGAGCCTCGATTCGAGACTCGGTGTAGACTCCGGTGGTGTAGAAGTCCGCAGCCATGCCGATGGCGACGAATGGGATTAGGTCGAAAACGCGGGCCGTCGCATTTGAGAGAAAACCTCCGAGCGCCCGCCGCCAATAGCGCTTCATGTAGGGAATGACTCGCCAAATCTGACGCCCGAGAACCTGCTTCTCATCCAAAAGATCTGAGGAATCTACAGCCAGACCATCGGCCGCAACCCCCGGTGAGTTAGGCAACATCGGCCCTTTGGGCCGGTCACCCCGACTTCAACCTTCACCAACAGATGCTGAGCAAATGCAAGCCATAACCAGAGCACTGGCTGAGGCGCGGCAGTGAGGCAAGTCGAACCCGATTTCAATCGATGGCAGCATATGCGCCCACCGGGATTTGAACCCGGGCGAAGAGGTTGGAAACCTCTGATGCTACCCCTACATCATGGACGCGGCAGCCTGCCGACCTGCCTCCTCTCCTTAACGGCGTTGATGGGAGGCTTGATGTTCGGCACCCTCCGCACGATTCCCATGAACGCGCGTAGGTGGCTCGGGTTCGCTCTCCTCTTCGTCTTCTTTCCCGTCAACTTCCCACTCTTGGAAACCCTGTTCACCAACTTTGCAGGAGGGGCACCCGGGGTACTACCTCTGTACGGAGCGTTCATCGCCGGGGCGATCCTGTTGTTCTACCCAACACGGACAGAAATGAAGAACAAGCTACTGCCACCAGAGGAGGAGGAGTGAGAGATGCGTACGAAATCAATTCCAACTCTGGCTCTTGCCCTACTACTACTGGCGTTGATGAGTCCGCTTGCCTCGGCGATTCAGGATGATGTGCTGCCTCCCGAGGTCGAATACGAACCACCGATTCGCATGACCTCGCTCTTCGCCTACAGCCAAGATACGTTGAGTGCCGAGTTGGTCGAACAGGCGGAGACTTCGATTCACAACTTCCAACTTGGGTTCGGCTCGTTCTCTTCGTCAGGCCCGACATTCTACACTTCTAGCTTCGTCCGAGACGCACCTCTCGGTGGCGAAGAGTGGAACTTCTCACTTTGGGCTAGTGGCGACGGTGCCGTGAACATCGACTTGGAAATATTCCTTGATGGGACTGTGATCGATGAGGTGAACAGCGGCTCCATCGACCTCAATGAGGTCCCTCAGCAGGTCGATTACACCGGCGGCAACCTGCCTGAAAACATCAGTAAGGATCAGACCCTCGGCATCCGTTGGACGGTAAACAGCGAGGCTTTCCCTGGCACGCAGAGCAACTGCAACATCCA
>DAVI01000113.1:11510-12017 GCA_002505495.1 Euryarchaeota archaeon UBA59
CGAGGCGAGCATGAGAACTACTCCCGCACAGAGGTCATCTGGGCCGTGCAGGTGAGGTGGGCACTTGGCGAGGAGCAGTTCGAGGAGGACACCTTCGTCATCCATGCGACGGACGGTGGTGAGGATCGATTCATCGAACCGACTGAGGATGCAACGACCAGCGAAGGCGGAATCTACCGCTTCGAGTTCGAGGAATGGAACGACGGCGTGATTCTCGCTGCGCATGTGATGTGGAACGACTCCTCTGGCAACCAAGGGATGACCAACCAAGTGGTCGAGATGATGGACCACAAGGGCCCCAGCATCCTCTCCAGTGGACTAAAGTCAACTCTCTTTTTCATGACGATTCCCATCCTAATCGGAGTCGGTTTCTGGCTCATGGGACGCTTCCGGACCTTGGAAGAAAAGGCCAAGGAATTGGGCCACGGACCACGGAAAGAAGGGGACCTGAAGCGACTGATCATCGCCACCACCTTCCTAATCGCCGGCATCAACAACGCCCTCATC
>DAVI01000060.1:0-248 GCA_002505495.1 Euryarchaeota archaeon UBA59
ACCCCTTTCTGCTTCTGCGCATTATGGCTTTATCCTGTTTCAGAAGGTCGGGGAACCATGGTAGAGGCCCTGCATGTCGTGACCGGTGCGTTCGGCTACTCAGGTCGATGGATTGCCCATCGGCTATTGGAGAAGGGCATTCGGGTGAGGACACTGACCAACGCAGTCGGTAGAGACGACCCCTTCGACGGTAGGGTAGAGGTACATTCGCTGGATTTCGATAACCATGCAGCACTAGTTGAATCACT
>DAVI01000060.1:342-754 GCA_002505495.1 Euryarchaeota archaeon UBA59
GGGTTCGCTACAATCATCCACGTCGCAACTTCGAACATGGAATAGCGGTCGAGAACAGCAGGCGTTTGTTCGCTGCTGCAGCTGAGGCTGGAGTAGAAAGAATCGTCCACTTCTCAGTCGCTCATCCACACAAGGCACCCGACTGGACCTACTTTCGTGGCAAGGTCGCGGTCGAAGGACTCCTCCACGACTCGGAGCACTCCTATGCGATTCTCCGTCCGACGGTGTTGTTCGGCGGCGGTAGGAATGTATTGATCAACAACATCGCCTGGATGCTGAGAAAATTTCCGGTCTTCGGTGTCTTTGGCATGGGTAACTATCCCATCCAACCTGTGCATGTCAAAGATGTCGCCAGAGTAGCCGTGGAGCAAGGCGAGTTGCGTGAGAATGTGACAATCGATGTCACGGGACC
>DAVI01000060.1:854-4371 GCA_002505495.1 Euryarchaeota archaeon UBA59
CTGCGCCGACTCATCCTCCCGATGCCCTCGACGGTTGGTTGGGTTTTCGGAAAGTTCCTTGGCCTAATTCTGCAAGATCTAGTAATCACCAGAGCTGAGATTCGAGGGCTGAAGCGGGGGCTGATGGCATCGGATGAGAAACCCTTGGGGGTGCACAAATTCTCGGAGTGGATTGCAGAACATGGGGATGAATTGGGCATCGCCTACCAGAATGACTTGAAGGAGCGAAGATACCGCTCCCCTTCTGAGCCCGTCGGTTGACGACTCGCTTCCATTCATCTGAACAGACATAGTAGTATCAACGAGTTGTCGTCACTCCAAAGACAAGCACAAACTGTGCCTGAATCCAGTTTCACTCGATGTCATACTCTTCGTATATCCACTGTTCCGTCTCTAGACGGATTTTCAATCGTCCCATATCGCGTACCCCCACTTCCACCCCCGGCAGACGCATCTGCCTATGCGGAAGCAAACTTTTCAGACACGGGCTACACTTAATCATTGTCCGAAAAAGGTGAATTATCCGCCCTTGCGGGCACCTCAAGAGGTCGAAACCGTCAGATTTGCCTGCGAATCCTGCCTGGCCCGAGTTGCATCGCAATTATCGCTCCAAGCCCAATTACCGCCGCGAAGACATAGACCATCGACTTTGAAGGTGCTTTCACACCTCCCGAGTCTCCGCTTCCCGAGTCCCCAGCTCCAGCATCTACAGAAATCACCTCTATTGTGCTATGATACTCATTGTTTGTCTCGGAGACCTCCAAGATGTCGTATGTCGGGTCGACATAGACACGCAGCGAAACATCACCCACTGCTGCTGGCACAAGCCAGACGCATGTCGCGGCGTGCAGACCACCAGCCTCAATCACAGGGATTGGCACACTCGTGTTGATGAGAGTCTGGCCATCGTAACAGCGTACGGTCACAAGTGAGGCGGTTGAGAGTCCATCATTGCGCACCCAGACCTTGATCGAGGTCACCTGTCCTCTCTCGATTTGGCCTGCCACTTCGCCCTCCACCTCTACTGACTCGATGACTAGGTCGGGGTCGGAGGTGGCGAGAACAGAAAGTGACTCGGTCACCACGTTGGTGCCGTCACTGATAGTTATCGTGATGTCGAACGAACCGACTGAAGTTGGAGCGAGAACCAGATTGTTGTTGGCATCAATCGTTGCCCAGGAGATGTCAGTTGAGATGATGAGGTCGTCGATTGAGGAGTCAACATCGGCTATTTCCAGCTCGATTGTGAGGGACTCTCCGACAGCCACCAAGACCTGTTGAGGAAGTTGCGCATGAGTCGGCGCATCATCGACGCTAGAAACCACTACGTCAAAAGTCGTCGTCCAAGCGTTCCCTCTCTGGTCTGTGACTACGATGTCGATTGGTGCAACCCCTGATTGTTCCGAAAGTTGGCTAACAACTACTCGGCCATCATCTATCGACACCGCAACCAGGTCGGGCGCTTGGGAAATAGCGGATACCGAGAGTTGATCCACATCTGTGATGTCATCGCTGCAGGTTGAGCGGATTGGGACAATATCCCCAATCAGGTCCTCTTGGAGATAGATGGTGCCGGGATTCTCGCAACTGGGGTCACGGTCCCAGTCTACGACGAATCCACCGCTGAGCAGAATGTCTTCGACCATCACGACCACCACCTCAGGCTCGCCCAGTGATGACCATTGGAATCGAGTCGAGACGCCGATGTCAAGCGATTCACCTGCCGGAGGCAGATATCGTCCAACTGGGACTGACAGAGAGAAACTTCCGAGAGAAATTGGAGTCGTTGCGACTAGGTCGCCCCCCAAGGCGAATTTCACGACACTGATGTTACCGACCAAATCGGCAGTGGAACCGCTCACACTTCCGGTGATTGTCATCGTCGGGTCATTCAAGTCGATGCGCGCTCCCGCGAGGCAGCCGCCGAAGATGGCGATGTCAAGCCGGACAAATGTCCCCGCGGTGACCGACTCTGCGTCGTTGATAGTCACACCAGACGACCAACTGACCCCATCTTCACTGGATTGGATTTTCACCGATGCGCTGGCGTTCCCATACTGATGGAATCTACCCCAAAACTGGTCATGAGGCAATTCTACTGCTTCGCTGACCCAGCCACCGGGATTCCCCGATGCGCCCAGCTCGAGTCCGCAACTTGTGATCAGAAGTCCGCTCAATGAGCCAGAGGCGATGTCGAAGTCGAAAAATGGAGCCATTTCCATCGGGGTAGAGTGCAGCGCCTTCGAATTCTCAAACCCAGACCAGGGGCTTCTCTCCTTCACACGCAGACCTACCGCATCCACCTGGACTTCCGAATCGTCGATGCCGCCAACTGAGACATAGTCAATCGTAACCGTCAAGTCGCTCAAGTCACTCCAAGTCCAGTTGTTGTAGGTGTCAAGTGAGATGACGAGGGAGTTTCCCTGCATGTTATCGATAGGCGCCTGAGTGTGAGCAAAACTACGCACCAACTGAAGGTTGCTGCCCCACGAAATTTGGAAGCGAACCTCATCGTCACCGAGAGCGTCTGGGACTGCAAAAGCGAATAGAAGCGAGACATTGATGATATCACTGCCGAAAAACGCTGTTGAATCGAAATTTTCCAGTTCGATGGTCGGCCCCTTACTCCAAGTGTAGCCGCCATCGGGGACACCGAGAGACATGTTGCTATCTGTCGGACTGTAGAGCGCCCAACCCGTCCCTTCAGTGAAATGCTCCGGCCGAACATGGGTGAACGAGAGATGACCATCAGCAACCATTCCAGAAGTGAATTGTGCCGGGTCACCCTCGGAATATCCTTCCCATGAATTCAGGTTCCAAGCTGCCGCATTCCCGAAGGTCCCCTCAGGTAGGAGGTCGACGGTCTCGGAGCGAATCACGGTGTCGGCATAGACCGAACCGGGCAGCCCGAGCAGGAAGAGGGAGGCTATGCTGAAGGCGAGAACTGCTGAGCGGCTTCTTCTCATGGTGCACCTGCTGCAGCGGTGACGCTTCAAACCGTCGCATCCTCGGACGCATGGAAGGTTGATATGGAGTCGGCCTAACGGCCGGCTCACACGATGGCTGCGGTGGTCTAGTGGTTAGGACGGTAGACTGTGGATCTGCCAACCCGGGTTCAATTCCCGGTCGCGGCCCCATCATGATTTGAAGCGCCGAAATCGTGATGCTGTGAGGTGGCGCGGTGATGTCAATCGCCGTTGAGTGAATCGGAGTCGATTGTGTGACCCATTCTGTTCACCTTGGTGGCCAGATAGTCTCGATTGTCCTTGCCGACACCGGCGATAATAGGCATACTTTCAACCACATTTATGGCAAGATTTCTCATTTGCGCCACCTTGTCTGGATTATTGGTTAGAAGGCATACTGAGGTGATTCCGACGGTCTTCAGAATTTCGGCTCCAATTCTATAGTCCCGCGCATCAGCCGGATGCCCGAGCATTAGATTGGCATCCATCGTGTCCGCACCCAAGTCTTGCAGATGGTAAGCCTTGATCTTCTCATGCAGCCCGATTCCACG
>DAVI01000060.1:4475-5201 GCA_002505495.1 Euryarchaeota archaeon UBA59
TGCTGCCGAGGGCATCACCAGTCAGACACTCTGAATGGATTCTGACGAGGACGGGATCTGGCCCAAACATGTCACCTAGTGTAAGGCAGACATGGTCGTAGCCGGTGCTCTCCTCGTGAAACACTCGGATGCGGAACTCACCGTGTGTGGTTGGAAGCCTCGCATCCGAGGGAATGTCCGATGTCTCGATGACATTGATTGCGCTGCCGCTCATTTCGCCACCTCATGTCCCCTTACGTATGATGAACCGAATTTCCCCAGCATCCTCTTCTACCGAGATGAGAGTTGCCCCAATCTTGACCAATAGCGCTGGGATATCATGCTTTGTCTCCGGGTCGTCGGCAAGAACTTCCAATTCACTTCCGTTCTCCAGAGTAGCGAGCACCTTCCGGGTCTCGTGAACCGGTACAGGGCAGTGGTAACCAAGCAGGTCGAGCGTGCGCATGACCACCCCTCCGGGCTACCCGACCGAACCCCCATTTTTCAACCCATGCAGGCGTGTAGGGTTGATAGGCGGGAGCGACCTAAGAGGAGCATGAAGTCTGCGGGAGATGATGTCTCCTGGTCTGAAATCGCTGCTAAGTTGAAAATCATCGGTAGCGTAGTCGGGCTGCTCATTTTGGCAGAGTTGGCCTATCGTTGGATGACTGCTCCCGACGACACCTTCCTCCTGTACCAACAACTGATTGCGTGGCTCTGGTACAACCTTCACAGCCTTCTCTTCGG
>DAVI01000060.1:5246-6419 GCA_002505495.1 Euryarchaeota archaeon UBA59
TTCCACCCCTCCCTAGTGGGTAGTGAGATTCCACCTCTGGACATCACAGACGAGTGTGTGGCACTCCATGAAATCGCCTTTGTCTCCTTCTTGATTTGGATGACTCCGGGGGTTTCTGCGAGGAAGAAGTGGCGAGGAATTCTGACGATGGCAGGAGTCATCACGGTGCTCAACATCGTCCGTTTGGTGGTGCTCTATCCTCTCGCTGTCAAGGGATGTGTTGCGAATCCCGGTGAGTATGGTTGTTGGGCTCCGATGTGGGAGTTCCACCAATTCATGCTGGATTATGGGTTCATGCTGGTGATTCTGCTCGGTTGGACCGGTTGGTATCTCGCGGTCGGCGGGCCGGCGAAAACTCACGAAATGGGACCGTCTGGAATCTTTTTTGCAATGCCTAAGAACATCAACGCCCGAAAGGTGTTGCCGACGTGGTCGAAGGGACTCTTGGCACTCGCCCTGCTGATGGCGGTCAGAGCCACCTATGTCCTGGCGTTCGACGACTTGACAGAACATTTGCGAATGGTGGCGGACGGTTGCGATCCGATTTTGACACCCGCATTGTGTGCGGCACAAAACGGTGAACTGGCTAATGTCACCGGTCTGGCATGGCGTTCAATCATNNTGATGGGGCTCTTCGCAACCGTCAAAATCGATTGGGAGCATCACGAAGATGCCGCATCAGAAAATGGCGAAGAGGAATGACCGCTAGTTCACGACGGCGGCTCAGTTGGCTATTTCTGCTTTGACCGTGTGCCCGTTCCAATCGCGGCTGCCCATCACCTTGAGCACGGTCTCGACTCTGTCAACATGAACTTCGACGATACTCTCAGCATCATTGACTTCGATTTCACCGATGGCGACCTCAGGCAGTTTAGCCTCTTTGACAATCCAGTCTGACAGCTTTCTAGAAGAGGCCTCCTCTTGCTTGCCGACGCTGAACCGCACAGGCACCATGCCGAAGTTGTTGGACACCTCTGCCCAGTCACGCTGGCGGCCGACCGGGTCTCTGGTCACCCCCTCTGGAAGTGCGGGTGGGTCTGACTCTGTGATATCGAGATTCCAAGTGGCCACTATCTTCTGAAGTTGTTGCTTGTCGTCAGCGCTCACGAACGACCACGCTTGACCCTCCCTGCCCATTCTACCAGTCCTGCCGATTCTGTGGATGTAACCCTC
>DAVI01000060.1:6639-6926 GCA_002505495.1 Euryarchaeota archaeon UBA59
GTGTTGGCGAAGATGAGCATCTGGTCGTCTTCATCCATCGCCACCATGATTCGGCCGAGTGCCCACAGTTTGTTGGCTCGGCCGACTGAGATGTAGCGCTGCTCAATCTCTGGGATGTCAACATCCATATCCTCTGACATCACATGCTCGGCGTCGGAGATGAACTCGTTTGCAGCTTCAATCACCTCTTCGGGGAAGGTAGCACTGAAGAGAAGGGTCTGACTCCGGTTCTCCATCTTCTCGAGGACCCAGAGGATGTCAGGGAAGAATCCCATGTCGAGCATTCT
>DAVI01000060.1:7116-25297 GCA_002505495.1 Euryarchaeota archaeon UBA59
ATCTCCTCGGCGACCTGTTGCGCCAACTCACGAGTTGGCGTAAGCACAATCGCTTGAGTCACACCGGTCGGCTCACAGCTCTCGATGATTGGAATTCCGAAGGCGACCGTCTTTCCCGAACCGGTGCGCGCCTGACCGACGATGTCTAGTCCTCGGCGAGCTAGTGGGACCGCATCGTTCTGAATTTGGGTTGTGAACTCCCACCCCTTGGAAGCTATGGCGGCTTGGATGTTCTCATCGAGGTCCCAGTCAGTGAACCGGGTAGAGGAGAGTGTTGCCTTGCTCATCGTGAATCACCAGCCCATTCAGTAGGCCTCGGCTTCGCGGATCTCTTCCTGGAGTTCACCCATCCAGTACTTGCGGCAGTATTCCTTTGAGAAGTATCGACTTTCGTCCATGTGGCCACTGCTACCTTCCTTGCGCTGGTCACGGCGCCTGCTGACCGATTTGACATCGGGAATCTTCTGACGAACATGCTCGCGGATGTATTGACGGAACTTTGAGGCCTTGACGGGGTTCTCACCCTTGGCACTCCTCCCGTACCATAGACGCTCGAATTGTTCGGCCTTCCAATCGCCCTGTTCTCCACTCAAAATATCACTCAGCGAGCGGCCCACCTGCCGTCCCTCTTTAACGGTGCCGGATGACCCCTACGGGGTCAGTTCTGCTCTCCATCGGAGGGCTCGCCATCGACATCGTCGAGTTCGGCGTCAAACTCCTCATCGTAGTCATCTCGTGCAGGGTCGAATTCAATGTCATCAAACTCCTGATTCGGCGCCTGTGCGTTGTCGGCCCTAGCCGGCCCGGCTTCGCCTGCATCCCTGTCAGGTGCGGGGAGCAGTTGGTCAGCGGACTGTTGTTCGGCAGCGAACAGAGGTTGTCCCGATTCATCGAGGTCAAATGCTGAGGCTGGCAGTACGGTGCCATCCGCGAGAGTGACTGGTGGTGCTGGTGCGAGGAACCTGTTCTTCTCCTGCTCGCCACCCTCAAGCTCGGGATCGAATGCCATATCATTGAGCAGTTCTATGAGTTGGGAATCGGTTTCTTGGCGGAGCAACTCGTTCGCTTGGATTCTCATCTCTGATTCGATGAACAACTTGGGAATCATCTTGATGCAGGCGCGGCGAATCTCAACATCGCTGTGGTGAGCACCATCGATGCAGAGTTTGTTCATTCTGTAGCCTGACATATCCATCGAATTCATGGCTCGGAGCGCCGGTCGGCGAACTTTGTCACTCTCGTCGAATAGTGCCACTTCAAGAAGCACCCTAGCGATGCTCGGTGCTTTGTTCGCCAGCGTGGTGAGGGTCCGGGCCGCTTGTGCGCGAACCTCATCGTTCTCATCCTGCAGACTCCAGCCAATCAGGTCCCAGACTGCAGCAGACTTCCTACGGGAAAGAGGAGGTAACATTGCGGCTGCCTTCGCTCGCAGGCGTGGGTCGTCCATTCGCAACAACTCGTCCAAGTGGATGACGACGACCTCAGGCCACACTTTGCACATCTCCTTCAGTGCTGCGAACGCGGCGGTGTTTCGGCTATTGACTTCAGACCTCAATTCCTCGTGGAGAATCTGTTCGGTTGCTGAAGGAAACACCGGCGCCACTATTTTCAGACATTCCGAGGCGGCCACCCTCACCTTCGTATCGATGTCATCAACCAACTCTGCAAGGTGTTCAAACAGGTCTTCGGGGTTTGTGAGGGCGAGGTAAGGTAATGCAAACAATCCAGCCGTCCTCAACTCCGGTTTCAATTCTGAGAGCGCCGAAATCAAGGCTTCATGGGCCTCGACTGGATTTCTCTTTGAGATTCTAGGTAGCGCCTTGATGCCATCAGCTTGACTTACAAGATGAGGGTGGCCAACCCAGTTGACTTCGAGGGCGGATTTGGCCCCGGTGGCCAACGGCAGGATGTCAAAATTCTTGATTGCGTCCCATTGACCGGGGCTGGGCCGGTACGCCTCATCGACATTGATACGGGACCTGACTGCACCAGCACGAAGCGGGAATCCTGTACGCGGGTCGCGTGCGATATACTCCTTCATCCACAATCTCTCCACTTCGACCCTACTTTAGCCATTCAGCCCCGATGCACCGAGGGTCATGCAAGTGGGCATCACGGATGACCCTTCCGTTAATGCGCTCAAACATTTGATTGTGGGTGTGGGACACCTTTACGACCCAATATGGAACAAATGAGTTGCATTTTACCAGCCTTGAACCTCGCACATCGCTCAATCGACCACGCCGCACACTCTCGAGGCAGTTCTTCGGATTCTCGGCCTCCTTCACGAGAGTTGATGCACCATCACCCCACCCTACTAGATGGGGGAGTGATTCATGGAGACCTGGGCCCGCTTTGTTTGGAATGGAGATTCGCTGTTGCCGGGGCCATTTCCACTGGATGATGTGAGACTCTCTTCAAGACCGCTGCACATTGAGTTCCGAAGAAATGGGAGAGGGGGGCTTCCGCTGGACGCGTTGCGAATTCTGATACCGAGTTGGGACAAGGTGCAGTTCGACCCGGACGGCTTCTCCCATCGGGAGGTGATGGACCTCCTGCTGCTCGGGGCAGAGCGGGTCTGCATCGACATATGGGCCTCTGACAAGGAAATTGAATTGGGGCACGCCGTTACCGAGCGGGTGTTGCTACGAGAGAGACTGCCGACTGAGCTCAATGCGCTCTATCTGACCGATGAGCTGTTTCCTCGCTTGAAAGAACTGAGTCACCTCGGACCGGGAGGAATTCTTCTAGTCGGCCGAAAAAAGGGAGATGTCGGGTTTGTACATGACAGATTACCAAGAGACATCCTTGCCTCGTTCGATTGGTGGTTGGCTCCTGATGAGGGAAACGAAGTGCCATTGAAAAATCGCGGTTCGGTCACCGGTTGGGTGCTCGATGGAAGTCGTTTGGTAGGGGGGAGCCAATGAGTCAGGAAGATGAGGCGATTGCTGACATCCAACGCCTGCTCGCCCTAACTTGGCGACCGTGGGGGGTCATACCACTCGATGCAAACACCATCACTCGGACTTGGAGCCTCGACCTTGGCTGGCTGGAACCGGTTGAGGCAGAAACACTACTGGCCAAGTTGATCGCCACCGGATGGTTGACCGCCGTGTCAGATGGGCTCCGCCCAACTTACGAACTTGGAGATGTTCCTGTCCAACTCGGCTGGTTCCCGAGAAAGAGGCTCCTCACCGAACCCCCCACCTGCCCATCACGAGAGCCTGGAGATGAAGCACCCGATTCTGAAAAATCCAAAAAGCGGACTACTAACGAAATTGAGGGCGGGGCTGCCGAGCCGGCGTCCAAGCCGGCGCAGCAGGCGAGAATTGACACCGATTCATCAACCGAGCCTATAGAACGAATGCCTTCGACTGAATCCATCGACATCCCTGCGCTCCTTCAAGCGATATCAGACGCCACCAAATTGGAGCGTCAAGAGGTGATGAGGAGGGCGCAACGGAAGCGACGGGCGCTGGGCGCCATCACAGTGTGGATGGCTCTTGTTCTGGTGGCTAGAGAACTCGGTCTCGACGCCGCCACACTACTCTCCGAATGACTTGAGTGTACTGAGGTGACGCATCTACGTTGAGTCCCAAAAAACTCACTATCGCGGGAGCGGTTCATTCCTCGCCGTTCGCTTCCATAGCAGTATCAGCTGCCAACAGGATGGGCATGAGCCCGAGCGCAAGTATTAACGAAAAGAAGACGGTGAGGGCGGTGACGATTCCGAAGTCTTGGATGACCGGCATCGGCGAGAGTCGAAGGACGAGGAATCCGCATATCGTAGTGAGCGCCGAAAGCACGAGCGCCACCCCGGTCGTGGTGTGCATCTCCTTGATCGACTCCCACGAGTCCAATCCGTTCTTTGTCGATTCAAAGCGCTGCCACACATGAATGGAGTAATCGATTCCCAAGCCAATAGTGAGAGCAGTGACCATCACCGTCAGGACATTCCAGTTGAGGTTCAACAGAGCCATCGCCCCGACCACCCAAACCGCCGCCACCGCCACTGGAGTGACCACGATGATTGCAGGGCCGATTCTGCGAGTAAGGACGAGCAGAACCAAAGTCGAGACAACGAGGCTGATTACAGTCGATTCCAACTGTGAAGTCGTCAGCCCCTGCAGAACTTTGTTCACCTTTACCGAGTCTCCCGTCACGAACATCGAGGCTGCCACTCCGTACGGCCCCGAAGAGTGTGTTACTACCGATTCGATGCCCTCTGCTGCAGCGATTGACTCGCTGTTTGACGACGCTTGCACCATCACTTCAATTCTCAGATATATTATCGAATTCTGTTGGTCGAAGGCGACCACGCCCGCCACCCTGTCAGCCCAAGTCGCACCTGTCAACAGGTCTCCAGTCGACTGGTTGTCGGACAATACGAGCAGTGCAGCAGCAGCATCACCTGTCTGGTAGTCATCAGTCACCAAATCATTGCCTACGACCCGTAACCCAGACGACACTCCGAAGTCGGGGTCCTGCGCAATTGCATCGTGGAGGACAGCGTGAATCGATTCAACCATCGGGTCACCCTCGCCGACTGCACTCGGCGTGATGACATGAGGTGCAAGGGCAAGTCTGGCGTTCATCTGGTTGAGGGCTTCTATGAAATCGGAATCATCAACAATCGTCTGCTGCCCTTCGAGAGGCTCCATCAAGATGTAAATCGGCCGCCAACCGGTCGCTGAGTAGGAACTGAAGAGGTCCTCACGGACCTGCATGACCTCCATGTCATCCGCCAAGAAGTCGGTCAAGTCAAACTCCGTCTCCAACTTGGAGGCGGCCATGATAACTGAGCCGACTGTAAGCATCACAACGAAAATGAGGGCGAAGACCTGTGTCCTCCGCTGCGTGATGACCACCTCCTTCGCCATCCGCTGCAAACGCTCCCACCCTTCCTGAGTTGCTCTCGGTCTGCTGCTCTTTTCCATCACAACATGCATCGCACCGACCACCAAGGTTGAGGTGATGAAAGCGCAGATGACTCCGAAGGCGAGGGCGAGCCCGAACACCTGTACTGGAGGCAAGGGTGAAACCACATTCGAGATGAAGGCGGCGACTGTCGTCACGACGGCGAGAGCGATGGGCATAACCAGCACATCGAGCGAGCGAGCCCACGCTAAAGCGGCTGAGTCTCCTTTCGACCTAAACCGGTCGTATGCCCTCTGCAGGTGGATGGAATAGTCGATACCGAGGCCGAGAACGACAGGCGCAACCGCAACATGCAGAACTGAAAAGCTCGATCGGAAGGCGGCGAGGCCACCATAGGTCCACACCAAGGCCATCGAAAGAGCGACTAACGGAAATGCGACGCCGCGGACGGAGCGAAATGCGATTGCCAGAATTATGATGACGACTGATAGTGCGCCCCCAATCAACCAGACGAGATTGTCGATGGTGCCCTCGTTTATGTCGTGGCTCAGCACATCGTTTGAGATCAGACCGTATTGTAATTCGGCAGCTCCACCAGCGTCTCCCGCAGTGTTGCCGTCCGAACCCTCTGGACTGCTGGCCGCTTCGAGCGTCTTGAATTCATTCCGCAGAAAGTTCACCATCACTTGGCGTTGGTCGTCGGCGATGTCAGTGTTCAGATAGAAGACCCACAGAGTGCTGCTCGCAGAAGGCGTCGGGTCCCCGCCCGTCCGATTTCCGTCGAGCCAAGCGCAAGTTGTCGTCTCAAACTTGAGGTCCTTGTGCAGGAGGGCATCCCTTCCGAAACTTGCCAATGTGGCCAAATCTTCGTCAGCCACTCCATCAATACAGGTTGTGCCTTCCTCCACTGTGTCATTGAGAAGTTGTTCCCACGTAGTTGCATTCTGTAGGTTGCTGCCCGGTGCAGATTCGTCGAGTCCTCTCTGGATGATGTCGGGGGCGGCGATCAACTCCTCGACGAGATGGCTACGCAACTCCGCCCATTCAAGAATGGAATCGAGGTCCCTCTGCTGTTCTTGAAGTGATTCGATTGAGAGGACATTGCCGCCGTCCGAACGCTGGACATGAATGAATAATGGGCGGCGCTCGTCGCCGAACTCCGCTTCGATTCTCTGTTCGGCTTCATCGTTTGGGCCCTCTGGTGCAAATGCCTCCAAATCGGTCTGAAATGAGGGTAGTGGAAAGAGGAACATTCCGAAGAAAGCTGTGAGTACCAGCGCGGTGAACAAAATGGGAATGGACCCACGTTCAAGAAACACTGCAATGTTGCTGGCTCGTGAGCCAGCCTCACCGCTTTGCATGGTATTCCCACCTCTATCTCATAGTTAAGGGCGAAGGCGTTGAGGGCCGCGTAGCGGCCGGATGACTACAAAGGTTCAAAATGGGGCCTAAGGTCGCCGAACCGATAACATGACGGTCAAGGTACTATTGAACGAGGGTGGCGAGTTGCGGATTAGAATTAGCGGTGAGGGACATACAGCCCTGCAACTATTCCGCAGTCGACTGAATGAGAGCAAAGATGTGGACTATTCGAACTACTTCATCGGTCACCCAGGACTCGATGATCCGGAGTTCTACCTGCGTGTCAAGAAGGGAAAGGACGCCGCCAAGGTGTTGAAGTCGCTTTGCGCAGATATTGTGACTCAATTCACCACCGTCAAGTTGCCTTGAGGCGAGGGCCAGATGGACTCTGAGCAAATCGCTGAGACACTCGGGCTCAACTCGTGGGTTTGTCCCGGTGATGGCATCGGCGGCCTGCTGAAGGTGAGGGTTGAGGATTTTCGAGTCGAAGAGCAATCAGATGTTCCAGCTCTCGACCAAAAGGGCAGATTCACCATTGCTCGGATCACACTGACTGACTGGGAAACAAACCGATTCGTCAACCGGCTCGCAAGAGCACTGAAAATTTCACGCAACCGAATCTGGTTCACAGGAACCAAGGACAAGCGCGCGGTGACAACGCAACTATTCGTCATCGATGCGCACCAAAACAAGGTGGCTGAAGTCGAAATCAAAGATGTGGAAATCGAAGTTCTCGGCCGGAGCCATCAGAAGGTGAAGTTGGGTGGCCACTCCAGCAATCGGTTCACCATCACAATTCGTGGCTGCGCCGAGAAGGACGGCTCTCCGATGGAAGCAGATCGAGCGCTTGCAGAAATTGATCGGATTCGCTCACAACTTCAAGAGATACTTGGCGAGGGGAAGTTCCCAAATTGGGTCGGGCCACAGCGTTTTGGGTCGAACCGCCCGGTGACGCCAGTAGTTGGCAGACATGTGGTAAATGGCGACTTCGAATCAGCAGTCAATGCCTACCTCGGCATGGCTGGCCTCAATGAGATGGAAAAGGTCGCTAACTTCCGCACCCTGTGGCGGGAGACTGGCGATGTGGAAGAGGCAATAGAAGCCATTCCACAACATCTCGGCTACGAAATGAGTATGCTCAACAGTTTGAAGTCTCGGCCTGATGACTGGGTTTCTGCATTCAAAAAACTACCTAAGAACCTCCAACTGATGACTGTTCACTCCTTGCAGTCGATGGCCTTCAACCACGCGTTGGGTGCCCGGATAAGGAAGGGTGTCAGCATCACAGAACCATTGGAGGGTGACGTGGTCGGTCTGATTGGTGAAAGCGGAAAAATCAACACCGGAAAGTTGTCAATCGTCAGCGCCGAGACAAAGCCCCGAATCACCCGGAACTGTCTCCTCGGAAGGCTCGCAGTCACCGGAACACTGCCTGGCTCGGAAGGGACTCTCCCGCTAGGGGTCGTCGCGGAAATAGAAAGTGAAGTGTTCGAACGGTTGGAACTCTCAGAAATTGACTGGCGGGTAGAAGCGATTCCAAGGTTGTCAACCAAGGGAACGAGGAGAACTCTCGCTGGCAGTTTTTCAGACTTCAAAGTCGAGGAAGTCAGCACAATTGACCTCGGTGAATCAAATCAGAGGTGGGCTGCAGGTCCATCCGAAGACGAGCGTTGGCACCCAGAAGGATGCTGCATAAGATTCCGATTCAGCCTGCCACCAGGAACCTACGCGACAACTCTTCTACGAGAGTTCACCCGAGCCCCGCTGCACCAATCCTGACCCTGCTGGTCAGAATTCACATCAAGCGCCCAATTTCAATGACTTGGATTTCTCCAACGCCATCGATGGCTCGTATGGCGTCCTCAAATGCATCGACTGTGCCGTCGCCTTCCGCTATAACGCAGAACGCCTCGACGAACATCAATCCGTAAGCGAGAGGTTTTGTCTCAACAGTGTGGACTGCGCCAACCTCGCTTGTCATGTCGCTGATACTAGATGCGATGTTGTCAGCCGATACATCAGAGTCTGGATCACACATTATTTTGTAACGAACTCCAACTTCTCCCATCGAATCACCTCAGGGTCCTTGGAAGCCACAGCCGACACAGATGTATGGCACACCCTGGTTCCGACAGCGCTCACTTCTTCCGATGGGCTCGCTGCACTTTGGGCAGGGAAATGAGGTGCTCCTTCTCTCGACGAGAGGGATTCCGGACGCGCTGCAAACTGTCGCTCTCTTGCTCACTGTGTACCACCGAACGAGTCGGCGACCCACCGCCCCCTTTTGATGCTTGCTAACCCCCTACCGGGGGTTGGTGCCTCAACTCGAGAGAACTTCAAGCGTTCCGCACCTGCCACTGCTGACCACCAACTCGCCGTGGTTACGACGGCACCAACCGTTCAGCACACGGACCACATCTCCGGTGCGCACTTGGTCGACCTCGTCGCCCCAGAGCACCAATCCGACGACTCCGGTCTCGTCTCGGCCACACGCTGCGGCGACCGCCCCCTCGAAGTTTGGACTCTTGACCATGCGCCGCGGGTAACGGCGAAGAACGAGCAACTCGAGCCGTTCAACCGGCCTGCCAGCACCTAGCTGGTTCACCAGTTGCCTCTCTGGCAACACTAAGGACGGCAAGCCCCCAAAGGCGTGGCGAAGAATAGCAACTCGCCTCTCATCTCTCTCATTTTCCATTGTTCGTTGTTGTTCAACTGCTTGACTCATGACCTCTCATAATCGGGTTCGGGGTAGAAGGGTTTCCGCCGGGGTCAACGAAAAGTGAATCTCGGGGGCTACGCCCCGCCAACTGAAACTGGTCTTCATCTCCCGAGAGAGAATCCACTAACGGTCGTCGGCGCCGGCGTCACTCATCGTCACGAGCCGCGCGGTGCACCGTGAAACCGACTTTTCCTGCTGCCTCTATCTCATCTTCGTCCTCGGTGAGAATACCAGATTCAACCATCGTGCGTTGTACAAATTCAGCCACTGTTTCTTTTGGCCCGAATCCGCGCGCTCGGGGAAGTTTGTTGATACAAACCAGAAAGGTCTCGGAGGAGGAGTTTCGGGAAGCTTCGGGAGAGTATCTTTGGACTTTCGAAAAACGCCCTTTCGCAGCCTCTATGACTCCCTCGATGCCACGCCCTTGGAAGATTTTTGTGACGAAAGAACCGCCGGGATTCAAAATTGTAAAGGAGAAGTCCATTACAGCGCACACGAGGTCTATAGAGATGGCTTGGTCTCTCTCGTACTGGCCTGTCAGTGAAGGTGATATGTCCGAGACGATTGAGTGAATAGGCGAGCCTTCTAGCATCTCCATAATCAGATCCTGAGTCTGTTTTCCGGTTATATCTCCGACCACCAATTCAACTCCATCAATCGGCGCACATGGCTCTAGGTCCACCCCGATGACTCGCCCCTCATAGCCGGTGACTTCTACCGCCACCTGAGACCATCCCCCGGGGTGACATCCGACGTCGATGACGGTGTCACCCGCGCGCATCAGTTCGAAGCGCTTCTGAATCTGCAGCAACTTGAAGGCTGAACGGGCGCGGTAGCCAGAAGACTTGGCGTCTCGGCGCCACGGGTCGCGGCGGTGCTCACTGTACCAACGCTTGCTCATTGAGACGCCCCCGCCGCCGGGAATATGTAAAGGGGCCGCGTGCGAGGCGATGTACATGGCTGCCAGACGCCTGCTCGTTCTACTCGCGGTTTACGGCATGCTGCTTGCCAGTCTAGGGAATGGTGGCGCTCAATCCTCGACTGAATGGTGGCAAGACGACGAAGGGCTGTCTGCAACGGGTGGTGCCTCCGTGGTATTGCGGCAGGCGACCGCAACCTGGTGTGAGGTCTGCAAGGTCTCTGACCCAATCATCATCGATTTCGCTGAATCGAAGGGAACTAACATCGTGCGAATCGCAATACACCCACAGGACGGCATAGACCCGCTCGGTACCTCGATGAGTACCCGACAGGCCTGGTTATTGGCTGACAGAGCGCCATCAGAACTTGAGTATCCAACAAGTTGGTTCGATGACACTGACGGATTAAGTGGGCAGTTGAGTGGAGAACAGTTGCAGCGCGAGATGTTGCGCGCTCAGGGGGCAAGGCAAACGGAATCTCTCTCGATGAGCATCGCAAGAATCTCGGAACCGGGATCCCCAGATTCCCACTACCTCGACATTGAGGTCTCAGGTTTTAGTTCGGAAGGAACCCTTAGTGTGTTCATCACTGAGGATTCGGTCGACATTGGGGATTTGGCTAACAACATGAACGGAATCAGAATCCATCAGGATGTATTGCGAGCTGGTTTCATCGTCAATGCCACGGCAGAGGAGATTGATTGGGGGGACCGTTTGATCTTCCAAGAACCGAATGTTGGGGTTGGTCAACGAAGTTGGGGATTTAACTTTGAGACGGAGGTGAGCCATCTCGGTTTGGAACTGTGGCTGAATCCTGAATGGAATGTCGAGAACCTGAATTTCATCATCATCCACGAAGCAGATGACGGCACTGTGCTCTCCGCCATGGCGCTTCCTGGAGAGAGGTCGACTGCCACCGGGGTGATTGGAACAACAACACTCGTCATCGGCGTCCTCGTGCTCGGCGGCCTGCTACTCGCGGTGCCGGCGACCTTCTGGGCTAAAGTTGCTGAAACTAGGTCGGCGGATGCCGATGCGCATCAGCAAAACGCGGAATCGGAGGAATAACATTAATCGGCGCCGAAACGCAATCATTTGGTAAATCCCCCCGATAAACTGTTTCCGCCCATGCATCAGACGCATGATTTCGGGGGCTTTATCAATAAGTAGTGCAATATTCTCACTAATGGATGGACAACACGGACACCCGAAGCAGCCTGATGAGACGCTGCAACCAATCCGCGAGTGGCTCATTGAGTACTATGTGGAGCGGGGGCAGGAAGCGCGGATGCACTGCCTTACCATCCTTCGTGGAAGGAACGCGGATGAAGTGCAAGGGAGACTATACGCTGAGTTACGCGATAATTTCCCACTCGATGTGAAGTTGGAGGTCACCGTCACCAAGATGGTGCCAATCGACGAGGACACTGACGAGGGTCTGTTCGAGATTGACGGGGCATACCAGCCCTAGACATCCCAAAACCCGCCATCGTGTTGCTTTCGCAACAGGAAGAATGTGACGAATGATGCGACTGCCGCAATGTGTGCCAAGGTGCAGAATGGGCAGATGATGGGGGCGTCATCGTGAAGGAAGAGCTCAACAGAGACGAGCCACGCAACCGGAATCAGACCAGCGCCGGAGAGGAGAGTTCCAAAGTCGAGCCAACTCCTATTCCAATCATTGTTTTCAAAGTCCATCAGCAACGAGAGAGAGATGAAAAAGAAGAGTGTGAAGGCTATTACTCCAACGAGCCCCCACTCCAATCCAATAATCGGCATCGTATTCCATTGATGGTCGCCAATCAAAGCACCGCAACCCGCCGAAGTACACGACTCAGTAGCACCGGTAGCAATCAGATCACTATGAATTATCATAGTCCAGGTCGAACCCATCAGGCCACCAAAGGTGAGAATGCAGAGGCCGAGCAGCATTCTGCGAGTATTCGACCAAGCCGCGACCTTGCTCAGACCAACCTTTCCTAGGAAATTAGAGCATTGCGGAATGCAGGGGACTATCCCTACCACCAGAACTGCTCCGATGACATAGAGCATCGTGTCTACCATTCAGCCACCTCCACTGTTGTCGGTAAATAAGTTGTACATTGCTGTGGGAAGATCCTCCACGCCCATGTGTTGCCCCATGTTCCAAACGACATATCCACTCGGGTCTAGTATTACTGCGAATGGAGTTGAAGAGACATCCCAGTCCTGTCTCTCGCCATTGTCCAAGTCCTCTAGGTAAACCCAAGGATGCGCATCACCGGGTCGAGTGTTGCAGTTATTGTTACTGTTGCAACCATCATAGTCACTCTTCTCCTGGAAGGCGGCGATTTCTTCCTTGCTGCTGACCCAGCCCGGATTACCGAGAGATATTGCGATTGTGACGAATTCAATTACTTGACTGTAAGAGTTGTACAACATACTCATCTCCTCACCTTCTGTCCAACAATGGCCACAATCAGTATCAATGAATTGAATCAAGATGTACTTGCCTGGAAGTCCTAGTTCCCAATCTCTGTCTATGTTGTCATACAGGACATATTCATCGTCCCAGTCTCCCCCAGGCAAGTGGGATGGCGCAGTAATGTTAGGTGCGAACTTGCCTTCACTCGGGCCAATATCCACAGGTGTGGAATTAACTACGAAAAGAGCAAGCATGACTGTTAATACGGCCATTACGCCAAACCCACCGTACAGGCGCGCGTCTCCATTCTCATCAATATCTAGCGCCCGCGCGCGTCGTGCCTTTCCAGAACTATTCATCTAATCCAATCTCCTTCATCAGTATCTGCGTGGTGTGTCGCACCGCGCCTTCGGAATCGTAACTAGCAACATAACCCTCTGCGTTCATGCGACTGGGGTCGAGCATCGCCTTGGGGACATCCCCGGCCCACCCGCGGTCGCCGCCGGTGTACTCGATGCTCACATCAGCGAGTCCCGACTCTTCGACGACGATCTCCGCAATCCGTCGAACAGAACAGGTGTCGTTGCTGCCGAGGTTGTAGCAATTGACCGCTTCGTCAGTGTTGGCCACGAGATGGATCATCGCCGCAGCACAATCGCGCACCTCCATGTACGACTTCTCTTGACGGCCGTTCCCCAATACCTCAAGCCTTCCGGGATCCGCCCGGAGTTTGTGGATGAAGTCAAAGATGACGCCGTGGGTTCCGCGTGCGCCGACGATGTTGGCAAACCGGAAGAGCCACGCCTGCAGCCCGAAGGTACCCACCCAAGAGGTGATGAGGGCCTCGGAGCCCAATTTGGAAGCCCCATAGAGAGAGATGGGGAAGAGAGGGCCGTAGTCTTCTGGAGTCGGCATTACTTCAGCCTCACCATAGACGACCGAGGAGGAGGCGAAGGCGATTTGCTTGACTCCTCCGAGCCGCATTGCCTCAAGCACGTTGTAGGTTGCCACCGTACCCTGTCTGAGGTCAGTATCCGTGATGCTGGTACCCAATCTTATGTCGGGGTTAGCTGCCAGATGGTAGACGATGTCTATGCCTTCCATGGCGCCGGTCACTGACTCAAGGTCTAGCAGGTCTCCCTCGATGAGAATGACAGCATCTCCGTGGTGTGAGAGGAAGTCACGGCGTCCTGACGAGAGGTTGTCGAATACGCTCACTTGGTGGTCCGCTTCGAGTAGGAGGTCGACGAGATGGGAGCCGACGAAACCGGCCCCTCCTGTTACTAGACAGTGCATGGCGAGCCGGGCGACCCTGCTCTCAGTCTTGACCGTTGCGCGTACGCATAAGAAGAAAGAAAACTTGGTTTTCAGCCGTTCCGACCGTCTCATGCGGAAAATGAACTGCAGATGTAGGGATTTCAGTTTCAGTTTCTCTCCCGCAGGGAGGTCATCGAATGAACATTCACTTTCCTCCACCCCCGGAAGAAAAGGTGGTAGTCCGCCGCCGCTGACTGGTTGAGGTTGGTGCAGCACCGGAACGAACTAATTCGAGAAGATGTGGGCGCCACGGAGATTGAAAAAAAATGAGCAAGAATGCAAAGAACCAGAATGAGAACGAAGAGAGCGGTGCCGAACAGACGCTGCTCGTTGGATATGTCCGCAAGAGCAATGCCGGTGGGGCACTGAAAGTGTCCATCAACACCAGTGCGATGGCGGACTGTTCCACCTACACAACAAGTGACGGACAGACCTACATCCCGTTGGTCATCAGCTTGAATGCCCTGCGCAAGGTGCTGGACGGCGAGCGAACAGTCACCACAGTAAGCCAGTTCGTTGAGAACTGAGATCACACCGTCATCACAACCAGCCAGTTCTAGAACTGATTTTCGAACACGCTCGGGTGGGGCTCCAAGCCCCACTCGGGCGCAAACACTTCGATTTTGGCCTATTTTCAGCCCTCCGACTGAACAACTAAATAGAGCACGGAGGGCCGTTTGGAAATGATGGAAGCTCCGACCCCCGTTGGTCCCATCCTCGCGGCCATGCCCGTACACAACGAAGAAGAGACCGTTGGAACAATCGTTCTGCAGTCCCTGCGGCATGTCGACTCAGTACTATGCGTCGACGACGGTTCGTCTGATGCGTCAGCGAGAATTGCGAGGAAATTAGGTGCGGAAATCCACCACCACCGCTCAAACAAGGGGTATGGAGCCGCTCTGAAATCCATTTTCCGGATAGCGAGAGAGCGTAATGCAGCCGCACTCGTACTTTTGGACAGTGATGGTCAGCACGATCCGAGCGACATTCCCGTTCTTCTAGAACCGATACTCTCTGGTGAGGCTGATTTCGTAATCGGCTCTCGCTTCATTGACGGTGGCTCTGGAGATGATATGCCAGCCTATAGAAAGCTAGGCGTCAAGGTCATCACCGCTGCTTCAAACCTTTCTAGCAACCTCGATGTGAAGGATACGCAGAGTGGCTTTCGGGCATTTTCACAAGAGGCACTTTCTCGCATCCGATTCGACCAGGACGGAATGGAGTCAACACTTGAGATGCTAGAGGAATGCGTTGAGAAAAAGTTGGCGGTGAAAGAAGTTCCAACAGTTGTCCGCTATGATGTTCCCAAAGGTTCCCGCTTCACCGCGATGAGTCACGGCTTCACCGTACTCTCCTACGCACTCATCACCCTCTCTCAAAAGAAACCGATCATCGCGTTCGGAGTTCCCGGCGCCGGTCTGCTGACCCTCGGCTCGGCGATTGGCATGAGAGCTCTGAATACAGTCAATGACTTGACTGGCGAAACTCTGAACATCTCAGTCGGTCCTGGGCTGACTGCTGCCTGGCTCGGCATGCTTGGAGTTAGCCTCATCTTCACAGGCATCGTACTGCAAGGCGCCCGCACCATCATGCGTCGACTTATGGTCCGAAACTTCGGCGTCGATTGATGCCATAGCCCTCGCATCACCTAGAAGTCCCGCGCGGCCAAACTAGCGGGTTGGCTGTCTTTGGCGATTGACTATACCTCATTTTTCGGAACTACTCGCACCTATGGTGCGAACTCTTGATGATGCTGCTGCCGCCGCGGGGACGCATGGCGGAGTTTGAGGGAGAGGACTCGGTTCGTCCGCAGCACTCGATTCGCTCAGACGACTCAGTTCAGCCTGCGTGGCGGAATGCTCTCCGAGGAATTGCTGAGAATCCGGTAATTACTAGCCTGATGGATATTTCAAACGAATTCTCAGCACGCTGGGCCGAGGTAGGAGCTTGGGTGCACTCTTTCGTCGGAGGGCAAGCGGAACGGTTCTATCGGACCATTTTACGCTCACCCGGCCCAATCGTCATCGTGATGGTGTTGCTAACACTACTCGTCGGCAAGGATGCTTTGGACTTCGGACAACAGATCAACGGTGACCTCGAGGTCTACCTACCTGACGGTGCCCCTTCAACAGAACTTCTTCTATCGGTTCGTGAACAGTGGTCAACTGACATTGTGATACTGTATGTGCACACGGACAATGCGATTGAGGATGAGGGTTTACGAGGTGATGAGAATGTCACTTCTGTCGAGATTCTGAAACAGATGAGTTTCATCGAAGGGGATGATGACAATCGGGACCAAGGGCGCTACGCTCGAGGAATAGACTGGAACAAGGATGACCGCGGAACCCAAGATGGTGTCGTCTGGATTTTGAGTGCCTCTCAAATGATCAAGGAATCAAACTCAGCTCCGAGCAGATTCAGTTGTGCGATTGAGAAATATGGCGTCCCCTTCACCCCGACAGACGAGTGCCCATTGGCGTCGACAGACCCACGAGACACCTACGTCATCCCTGACAACCAAGACCAAGTGAACAATTCAGTGGAAAATCTGGGTTCCGCACTCGACAGCCTCGTCCGCGACACCAACAACGACGGAGTTTGGGACACAGCAGTCATCGTCATGGGGATTCGCTTCGACATGGCGGGCACAGATGTTGATTCCCGCACAGACCCGAATGGCAATGAGATTCTCGACCACAAGGCGTTCATTCAGCACCTCAAGCAAGTCATCATCGACTGCTCCAGGAATCCGACGATATCCCAACAGTTCGAAGACCCGCTATGCGGCAGGGACTACGAAGGAATTCGACTCTCCAGCATGCCAGACGACCGCTGGCAGGAGTTGCCAACACGGCAGGCCATGACGGTCACAGGCCTCACGCCAGTTCTGCACGATGTTTCAGACGCAATCTACCTTGAACTTGAGAAGATGTTGCCATTATCCCTCGGCTTCGTCTGCCTTGCGATGATCATTCTCCACAGAAACCCGAAGGTCATTATCATCTGCGGCACCCCTATTGTCCTCAGTCTCGCCGTCACCTTCGGCACCACCGTCCTGCTCGACATCATGCTGACACCGATGATCATCGCTGCGGGACCGATTTTGATAGGACTCGGTGTTGACTACTCATTACATCTCATCAATAGAATCGAGGAGACTCGCAACGAGATGCTCGAAGAGGGCGCAGAGGAAGCCTGGAAGGCGAGTAGGGACGGCCGTGAGGTTGGTGATTTGGACCCTTGGGATAAGGAACTCTATCTGGACGCGACGGTCCACGCAGTGATGACGACTGGCCACGCAGTGCTGCTTTCCGCAATTACCACAATCGTCGGATTCAGCGTCTTGGCATGGGTATGGCTGGTTCCAATTCAGCCGATGCGAACTGTCGGAATAACCCTCGTTTTGGGAATCACCTGCACCTTCTTTTTCAGTATCATTCTGGTTCCAACACTAGGCTGGCTTGTCCGCTACCGAAAGACAGGTGGCAAGGAACTGGAGAAGGTCTGGGAAAAAATTGGTGAAGTCCCTGTTCGGGGTGCTTGGGTTGTTCTGATTGCGGTGCTGTTGGTGAGTGTGGCCGGCGCATGGATTCTTGGCGCTGAACTTGGAAAAGACATCACCGGCTCATCCGATGAAGTACCTCCCGGATTGGAATCGTATGAGTCCCTCGCTGAATACTCTCGGGTTTTCGAAGGGGGTCAAACGAGCATGTTCATCATCAACGCGACGGCACGAGGCGTACAGAATGATGTCGCACCCGTTCGGCAAATCGAAGTCTTGGACGCTATCGAATTCATTCAAGAAGAGCGGATTAACCATGTTGCAAACACGACGACGGTCAGTTTGGTCACAATTCTGAAGGCGATTCACATTGAGTTCAACATATCCGGCCAGGAGGTCTACGACAGAACCCTTTGGGAAATGCTTCACTCATCCTGCTGGGATGACCCGGCCCAAATCGAATGTGTTACGAGCGGAGATATTCTGTTCACCAGTCTGACTACGAGAGAGGCGATGATCAATGTCGCTTTCGACACTCTCTCCTACGAGGTTCGCTCAATGCTGATGAATGAGCCGCAGACCAACCTTGGCGAAACAAAGACGCTCGTCTATGTCAACCAACCCTACATCCAGCTCTCGACCGCTTCCGCAATGCGAGATCAGATTGACGAATATCTTTCTGAGGGTGGTTGCGATGGACCGAAGGACTGTCACGCTCTGAATGCAGATTCAGTAAAGAACTCCTTACTTACTGGTGGATTACCGGTTTCCCTCGACATCAACCAGGGAATTCATGACGCCCAAATAGACGCCACGATTGCAACGATGATTGTGCTGTTGATTGCGATGACATTCTTGTTCAGAAGTGTCCGCCTCTCAATATTCACGATGACTGCTGTGGGTGTGGTTGTGCTCTGGCAACCACTGTTGATGCGTGGAGGCGATGTCAATGTGAATGTCTTCACCGCCATGATATCGACCATAGTGTTCGGAATCGGAGTTGATGATTCGATACATGTGATGGATAGAATCCGAGAGGAGGGGGAGACTCCGGGTGGAATCGTGAAGGCGGTCGC
>DAVI01000060.1:25430-29300 GCA_002505495.1 Euryarchaeota archaeon UBA59
TTGATGATGCTGCTGATCTTCTTTGCACTACTCACCAGTTCCATACTATTGCCCGCACTGCTCGTCGCCTGGAAGAGCGTGACTGCGGCGATTAAGGGAGAGGAGAGGTGGCAGGATTATGACGACCCGTTGCACCTCGCCGAGCAGACGATGGACGCCGATTTACCGGGTTGAACTGGTAGTCGGCACCTTCAACATACGTCGCTCGCCAACGGCGAGCGTGGACGGAGGCGAGCGCACACGCACGAAAGGGCACCTCGCGGTGCTCCTTACATTCCTGATGCTGGCACCGTTGGCCATCGTCGCATCGGCACCTGCTGCTGCAAATGGACATCAAACTGGAACTGGGACAAACATCGAAATAGCGTTGGATTCCATTCAGACAAACACTGGAGAATTTGTCAACTGGACTTTGATCGTGACTCGCTCGAGTGAAAGTGTGAACACTTACGGAAGTACGATTGAAATCGTCACATATGTCTACGCCGGATATTCCAACAACGGCACAATCGAATTCCAAAATTCGACCACCCATGTCGTCGGTGCTGGAACCCACAACCTTTCAGGCCAGTCCATTCCTGGATTTGCGGTTTGGAACAACACCTACGAATATACTGTGAGAGTTGAGGCGTGGGACGGAAATGGTGCTACAAACCTGCTTGCAGAAGATGAGAAGGAGATAATCATTTTCAGAGACACAGTACCGCCATCACATACGAAGTTCATCGTTTTCGGTGACTCACTCAGTGACATGGGTAACGCCTACAACTCGATTGCCCGGCTCCCCCAGTCACCCCCATACTGGAACGGCAGGTTCTCTGACGGGCCCGTCTGGGCGGAATTGGTCTCACAACAGATTGGTCTGACCATCGCCCCAGGTGGCGGCTCTAGCAGCAACACCAACCGAGCCTATGGCGGGGCACGGTCAGGGGGTGGATACACCAGCTTCGTGATCCCCAACACTGGGACTCAAGTCAACGATTACACGAACAATCACTGGATTCAGCAGACTGACCTGTCGGTAATCTGGATTGGCGGTAATGACTTCCTCGGTGGAGGACAACAAAATCCACAGGTGGTGGTGGACAACATCGCCAATCATGTGACTGTCCTCAACCAAAACGGAGGACAACAGTTCCTCATTCTCGACATGCCCTCACTTGATAAGACCCCAAACTACGCTGATGAGAGTGAGAGTAACAAGCAGGCTATGCATGCTCGTGTGATTGACTACAACAGCCGTTTGGCCAACGACATGGCCGGACTAGAAACATCACTTTCAATCGAAATCAACATTGTCGGAATGCTGAACATGTTTGAATCGATTTATTGGAACGACTCCTTCTATGGCATCACCAACCCCTCCGGCCAAGCGTGCGACAGCGGTGACGGCCTATGCGAACAAGGCGACTATATCGTCCCGAATCCTGAGGAGTACATCTTCTTCGATGGACTGCACCCTACAGCAACGGTACAACGCCTGATTGCCGATTACGTCCTTGAACAGATAGGGTCTCTGGACCTCGATGGCGATGGTGTTGCTGATGTCGACGACAATTGCCCCGAAACCCCGATTGGAGACTATGTGAACCACTTCGGTTGCAGGTTGGCTGACCTCGACTCCGACAATGACGGAGTGAACGACCTGTTGGACTGGTGCCCGGGAACCTCAGTCGGCGCCAGTGTCGATGAGAACGGTTGTGCCGAGAACCAAAAGGACACTGATGGCGATGGAGTCACCGACGACATCGACATCTGCCCCCAGACCAATTCAGGTTTCGGGGTCGACGAGGATGGCTGCGCCGACTATCAGAAGGATACCGACAACGACGGTGTGACCGATGACGTCGACATCTGCCCAGGAACGGATTCCGGAGCGACGGTCAACGAAATCGGCTGTGCAGACAATCAACTCGACATGGACTGGGACGGCGTCATGAACGACGTGGATCTGTGTCAATCAACACCTCTCGGCGAAGCTGTCGATGAGAACGGCTGTTCCGATACCCAACTCGATACCGATCTGGATGGAGTGAACAACGCATTGGACCTCTGTCCAGACACTCCAACAAACGAGCCGGTGGACGCAAACGGCTGCTCTCCGAGCCAGAAGGACGGGGATCTGGACGGGGTCTCAGACGCGCTAGACGAATGCCCTCTCACGATGTTCGCCCAAGAGCCGGACGAACGGGGCTGTTCAGCAGCCCAGCGTGACACTGACGGTGACGGGCGAATGGATGACGCTGACGAGTGTGTCACAATCCCTGGCTCGATTAGGGGCTGCCCCAAGTTGTTCTTGGAATACTCGATTCTGAGGCTGCCACAATCATTCGACGAGGCTGCAGAAATCCAAGTCGAACACAGTTGCGAGAGCAGTTGCATAACTCGACTTCTGGTCGATGGCGTATGGCATGAGAACCTGAGCAATGGTACCGAGTCCTTCGAGATAGGTCCGTACGAAGGAATGCATGGGGTTGAGATTCGGTTGGAGGCGATGGGAACCTCCGTGTGGGCAAGGAAGGACTTGGCGGTGACCTGGCCTGAAGAGCCAGCCGCGCCTCCAGTGATTGAGGAGAGTCCCGATGAGCCGACTGATGAGCCAGAGGTTGGGGCTGGCAACTCAAACAATGAAGTTGCTTCAGAAGGATGGATTGCCTCTCAGATGGTCCAAGGGCTGATGGCAGTGTTCTTCCTAGTGTTGATAGTGACTATTCTGGTAGCTATCGTACGCCAGACGAGGCGCCCACCCTCGGAGCGGCCGTGGGCTGACCCTACCGCACTGTCAACCTTCGAAGTCGAGAGAGAGATGAGGACGAATCAGCCTATGTCGCAGCCCGTTGCAGCGAACTTCGCTCCACCGCCAGTCGTTGAGCAGCCGGTTGAGCAACCGGTTGAGCAGCCAGTTAAACAGGTCGGAGAGCAGCCTGAGAACAGCGCCGGCTACGAAGACATTCCAAGCATCGGAGACCTCTTTGGTTGAGGTGCGAGGGAGCAGGGAGTAAGCCCCTTTCTGTTCGCCTTTCGGTTAGCTGCATTCAACTCTGCGTCCTACCCGTTCCTCGCCTTGCCGGGTCAACGGAACTGTTTGGACTTGCACCGATGTGGTTGCTCGTCTCAGCCAGCAGCGGACAACCTCGCCCTTTCGGGTTCACTGTACACGACCGCGCCGGTTCGTTTCTGAAGCAGGGCCAGCCCTCCCGGACTCCCGTCTTGTGACGGGCCACCTGCAATGCGGAGAGGGGACTTTCCTCAGTGTCGTACACTGTCAGCAGCCCTCCTGCTCCCTCGCAGGGTGAAGGGCCGGCTCCTACGCTAAGAATGCGCCGCACGAGAAAAATCCCGAAACCACATCCAAATTGACCGGTCTTAGGATTGTTCAAGGAAAGTTTCCAACCCGCTATTGAGGCGGTTGTTGACCCTGCTGTTGGTAGTACTGTTGGTACTGCTGATACTGCGCTTGGTCCATCGCCTGCTGTGAATATGGCGCCTGCTGCTGACCTGGCTGCTCCGGATAGCCCTGGGGCTGGGCGTAGCCTTGCTGTGGCAGAGCCTGTTGGTCGTAGTGCTGTGCCGCGACCACTGAGGAGTGACCATATGCCTCAGGTTCGTCCTCTTCCTGAGTCCAACCGCCATCATCTTCCCAATCGTCGGTTCCGTCAAGAGAGGACTCTGACGAGCCACCAGTGCGTAGGGCGACAGAGACAACTGCGGTCAAAACCAGCACCAAGACAGCCAAGATGACTATCCAAGACATTGGCACATCCTCAAACATCGATCCGAGTGGGTTGTCTCGTGTTGAGTCAATCACTTTGACCTTATCACCCTCAACCGCCCCGGCTTGACTTGAAACCACCACCCACCTGTCACCGG
>DAVI01000060.1:29454-32614 GCA_002505495.1 Euryarchaeota archaeon UBA59
AGAGAAGCTGTCCCGGCTGCATGTCCGGTGTTCCTCAACTCGATGGTGACCATCGTCGTCTGACCGACGCTGACTTCTCCGGTTCGCGAGTAAGTCACCTTCGTGATGGTGATTTCAGAGGTCAATTGTTCGATGTCCCATGACGCGAATGGAGTCTGCGGGCTGTTGAACGGATGGTTGCTGAGCATACCGTTGCCAGCCATGTCCGAACCAGCCACCCAAATAGCGAGTTGGAGGCGCTCTTTGTAGGCGTCTTCGGGTAGTCTGCTGGCGATGTCGAGAATTGCAGACACTTGGATGGATTGACCAACTGGACTACCGTGCAGACTCAATGGGACTTCACCTTCGATGAGTGCCGCTGCATTTGGTTGAGAGGCGCGAACGACCTTGTACCTCAACTTGAGCGAGCCATTGGCCAATTGTTCCTGTTCTGAAAGAACAAGTTCAATCGATAACTCTGAAAGTTGGTAGATTGGTATCACGGAGCCCTCGCGGGGCTCTTCAACCCCAACTGGTCGGGGAGCATTTCCATCTACGACAATCCAGAACAGGGTTGCTGTCGGGTCTGTCGCGTCGTTCGCCTCAGGAGGTAGACCTGTCAACTCAAAGGACATGGCGTGGCTGCGCGACTCCTCTGGGGCGTTGAGGTGAGCGAGGAAGTAGCCGTCGTAGGTTTCAGCGATTCGCCGCTCTCCATTGAGTAGGATTGAGACATCAAACTGCAAGGTGGGGGATTCACCTGTCTCTAGGAAGGCGACCCGCCCACTGATGTTCATTCCGGCGTTTGGCGGAACCCAGGCGTTTTGTCCGTCGAAGGTGCCCGAATCGACCTCAAGTAGAACCTCGTCTGCGACGATCTCAAGGTTTGGTGAGAAGCGCCATCGAAGTTGTGGTAATTCGAGCCAGACCTCACGCTCAGCACGGTCGACGATTGCCAACGCGGGAGCTCGCCGCAACTCACCCTCCAGTGGGACCGACCAATCAAGGGTGAACTCCATGCGCAACTCCAAGTCGGACGAGAACGGCGTCAACTCCCCAGAGCGAGAGCGGATGTTGCAACTTTCGACGAGCAAATTGCTGCTCGTCGCGTTACACCGATTTGTCGTGGCATTCCAAATGACCCCGAGGGGGTCCATGACAGAGTTGCTCGCCAACTGGAAGCGCACTTCGGCGAGGTCGGATATGCCGTTCGGTTCGTTGAATGGGATGCTGATTTCATATGCGGTCGCTGGATGTAGCCAACTGTGCACTCCGTCGGAAAAGCCACCCTCTCCGGGTATCGAGGTTGGTAGGTCCACCGCTAACTGGTAGGTGAACAACTGAAGGTCAATCCCGGGTCCGCCACCTCTTGTGATGGCGTTGCCAGCAGCGTCAGAGCCGGTGACATAGCCTGCGACGATACCTCCACTCAGTCTACCATCGGTATCGTCGAGAGTGAAGGTGTAGTTTCCTTGAGCCTGGGTGATGTTCGATGGAGCAGCCAGTGGGAAGGCGTGGAACTCTGAGGCGTTGGGCTTGCCATTGAAGTCGAGGTCGTCGAGCCAACTTCGCCAGAGCATCAGACTCAATGTTTCTGGCAGAATCGGCCGGTCGTAGACCTCTATCCTGATCTGTTGGGTCAGAGAGGGTTCAAGATGGTCGTAGCGCCTGATGTTCTGGTCGATCACCATCGGCGCAAGTGAATCAATCTTGAAGGTCCGGTTCAGCGGGATTGAAGAGAGGTTATCCTGGCCATGCAGTGGATATACATCCACTCTGTACTCAGCGTCCTGAGTGCCCATCGGTGTCCTCAAGTTCAGTGAAATCGAACCGTTGACCAATGCGGTTGAATTTGCGACGGACTTGTTGTTCTGAAACACCCGAACCGCCACATCTCCGGCGCGCGGGGCGAGGGAGGGGTGCAACTCGATGAAACCGAGATTGACGTCGATTCGAATAGGTGAGTCCGACTTCAGATAGGAACGCTCGGCCGGAATAGGGTTGCCAAGATCATTGAACATCCCCCAACTGGTGATTTCAACATCATTCTCAATCGCAAGTCTGCTGCCGACACCGAAACTCTGCAAGCGTGGCACGCTGCGCCTACCATCGATGAGAACCACCCTTACCTTGAGAGTGAGAGAGTCTTCATCGTCCCATGACGCATTCAGTCGGAAGCGAAGTGAGTTGCTGACTGAAGTTCCGTTGATGTCTAATGAACAGGCAGATGCCCCATCCCATTGGAGCATATCGAAATCTTCGGAGCCGGGGACTGGGAGCAAGGTGCCATCTTGGCGGCATAGAGTGTGTATCTGGTGCCGAGCCCCCACCAAATCGAGTTGAACCGCAGCGACGGTTCCCAGTGGGGCGGTGTGTGTGGAGATGACTTGGAGCCATTGTCGAGAGGCAGCGAGAGTGTTGGTACCGTTTTGGATTATGAGTGAGTCGGTACTTACTTCGTTGGTGGAGTTAAGGTCCGTGATGGTCGCCTTGAGAGACCCGGGCAGTGACATCTGAATGGTCAGCGGTACTAACTTCAGACCAAGGGAGGTAGTGCTGCCCGGGATCAAGTCGTTTACCGCCCAAACCATCTCATCATGCGCTTGATAGTTCAGAGTGGCAACTGGGTGTGAGACCGCGGATATACCACCGAGGTTGACTCCGCCGTAGTCTGCCGACAGCATCCACACCACTAGTGCATGGTCTGCGCCGACCTGCCTTCCCGGGGGTGGCCAAATCGAAGGCATACTTGCGAGTTCACTGTTCAGGTAGGCTAGAGATGACGAATTCAATTGAACCGTCGTGGATGTGCCATATGTTCCCAATGACTCGCTGAACACCTCGACCCCACCAACTGAGAGTGCCACTGACAGATTCTCGATTCCAGCTGATGAGGGGGTCACAGCAAATCTCATCGCCTCAAGACCAGAAATCGGCAACCACATTCCAACTTGCCGGGTGGTGGCGGAATTCCAATTGAAATCATGTGACAAACCACCTGTGGAAAGTCTGTCCTGCCATCCCCATGTACCGATGTTCGAGTGCGATAACTCCCACTCTCGCTGACCGTCGAGGCCTGCATCTATGCGGACATCCAAGGGGAGACCTCCACTGTCCAAGTCAAATCGAACGGCTCGCAGGTCGGTGCTACCCGAAGTTGAAACCCACTTGAACTGAATCG
>DAVI01000074.1:0-1044 GCA_002505495.1 Euryarchaeota archaeon UBA59
TCCAGTGAGAGTCCGAGGTCGGTGACGGCTTCGTTTATTGGCACTTCGAGTTGGAGGGCATTCGATGTACCATCAGGATGAGTCGTCACAGAAATGGTGGTCTGCTGATTGAGTTGCGTGAAACTCGCAACCTTCTCTGGAGTGAGTTCTGGGGGACTTGCGAAAAATGCCACGGTGACCGATGAAATGAACAAGCCGACTAGTAACGCGGCGATGAAATTGCGACCTAGACTACGCTCCATCCGTAGTCGTAGACTACGCCCGGTTTGTCAACTGTTCTACGCGTTGCGCTAGACGACGAAGTCGTCGTCGTTAGGTGACAAAGGATATGCGATGCGCTCGCTGAGGCCGCCCCATGGACGAGGTGGCACGCGCCAAGCAAGCGGCCGGAATCGCCGCCTGTGACTTCGTTATCGACGGAATGGACGTTGGCCTCGGAACAGGCTCCACAGTCCGCTACACCGTCATCGAACTCGGCCGTCGAATGGATGAGGAGGGGCTCACCATCCGAGGAGTTCCGACAAGCGTGGAAACGGCAGAACTTGCCACCGAACTTGGCATCCCTCTACTCGACTGGAAGGAGGTCACTACGCTCGCTGTCACCATCGATGGGGCGGACGAATTCGACCCAGAATTCCATCTGATAAAAGGAGGCGGTGGGGCACTCACCAGAGAGAAGATAGTTGCTCAGATTTCTGAGGCGATGGTGGTGGTCACAGACCCGAGAAAGGATGTGCAGACCCTTGGCGCATTCCCACTTCCGGTCGAGGTGTTGGCGTTCGGCTGGGAGGTCACGACTCGCCATCTTGGGTCACTCTGTCCAGGGGAGGTGGTTCGGCGCGGCGGTGATGCGCCGTTCGTGACTGACAATGGGAATTTCATCATCGATTGCCACTACGGGCCCACCATCTCTGATCCGGTCGGTCTGGAAAGCCAAATCCGAGGCGTTGCAGGGGTAGTCGAGGTCGGCCTTTTCACTCACATGGCGGATGCGATTGTGATTGGCAGCGAGTCCGGCGTCGAGACTCGAATCAAGTCCGGCGG
>DAVI01000074.1:1075-1803 GCA_002505495.1 Euryarchaeota archaeon UBA59
TGGGCCATTAGCTTAGTCAGGTAGAGCGACGGACTCTTAATCCGTAGGCCGCGGGTTCGAACCCCGTATGGCCCGCCTCAAATACAGCGTTCAAATAAGGACGGCAGAATAGTCGCTTCGATGTCCTCACAACTCGTCCCGCAAAAGTTGCGGTCCATGCTTGATGATGGCAACCTGCGGGCCGTCGAATACTTGGAGAAGATTGCTGCCCAATCAAAGCACTTCAAGCATCAAGGCGGAGGCCAAATAATCACTCGTCGAGGCGCAGCCTATGTTATCCTCGATGTGCCGCGGAGTCTACGCAGTTGGATTCATTGTAACGATCCACACCTCTCAATCAGGATTGGATGGACGGGTACGAGAATGCCCGAGGAGAGAGTCTGCGTCCGTATGAATGACGACAAGCCGTTAGCTGATGCATGTGTTTCATTCGTCAAGTTGGTTGACTGCGGGTGGCCACCGCATGCTGTGCCATCAACCATAACAGTGGTTGTTGATGAAATCAATCGCAGAGAAACATTGCGGCACCAACTGGAACTGAAGAAACGCGCTGAAGAAGTACAGAGAAAGAAGAATGCCCGCGCCTCTCTTCTCTCAGCAATTGGGTCAAAGGATGTGGCCATCCTGAGGTCAGCGATTGAGAGGGCGAGGGAAGATGGACTTCGGCCGCTTGAAATTGCTCCTGCGAGAGAGGCACTATCTGCTGCTGCAGAGGCACACGCAGACCT
>DAVI01000074.1:1896-6463 GCA_002505495.1 Euryarchaeota archaeon UBA59
AAGCAAGCGGAGAAAGTTCTACGCGACATCCGTAAACGCGCCATCGAAGACGCTGCCCATAGAATACCTCTAACCACAGGCTTTCTTCTTCTTGCAGCTAATTCAGTCACTCGATTAGTGAAATGTGGACTGGCGATCAAAGATGTCGAAACAGGGTTCAAGCCGCTGTTTGACAAGTTCAGCCCAAGGGCCATCTCTGCGATGAGCCAACTCTGGATGGTTCCAGGGGTTGGCGGAGGCGGGGTGCCCGAGGCAGAAGTCCTAGACAGGTATCTTAGCAGCCAAGTGTGTTAGTGCCATCGATGTGTGGCGGTCAATTGATGATTGTAGTCCCGGCATCGCCACGGATTGCTGGGAGCGCCTGTCCCGGTTGACAGAGAACGACCACCATTTTTGGATCGTTCTGCTTCGCTGCCAACATCGCCTCGACCTTGGGGCCCATGCTTCCGGCTGGGAATTGCCCCTCGTCGAGATGAGAGGTGGCATCTGAAACACTCAATTTACGGATTTTCCGTTCTGATGGCTTTCCAAAATCGAGGCGGATTGCGTCAATTGCCGTACTGATGAGGAGTAGATTCGCACCTATAGACTGTGCGATGAGAGACGAAACGCGGTCTTTGTCAATGACCGCTTCAACACCATCGAATCCGGACTCCCCGAGTGCCACGGGGATACCCCCGCCCCCCGCACAGAGCACAACCGCACCAGCTTTCAGCAGGGCGTTGATTGCGTCTGCATCCAAGATCGATTGCGGGAGGGGAGAGGCGACGACTCGACGGGGGCCCGCTGCCGTCACGCCGACATGCCAGGATTCTGGAACCGCACCCAAATCATCGATGAGCGGCCCTATCGGTTTTGATGGCTGGGCGAATGCCGGGTCATTTCGGTCAACCTCCACGCGGGTCAGGATGGTCGCCACCTGTTCGTGACGACCCCTTCTAGTCAGTACACTGTCGAGCTGTGTGGCGATTTCATGGCCTAGAGTTCCTTGTGTCGCGGCAACCCAATGGTCGAGGCCGGCTGGCTCCGGGCCACCCTCTCGTCGGTCAAAGAGGGCCTCCTCCATGAGCAGCATCTCGCCGACTTGGGGGCCGTTACCGTGCGTCAGTACGACTCGGTAGCCCGCTTCCAAGAGGTCGACCACGTCTTCGAGTACCGCTTCCATCGCCCTCTCGGCGGCGGCGCTGGCATCACTGCCTGCGGCAGCGGGATCTGACAGCGCGTTTCCGCCGACGGCATACACTGCAAGACGGCGTGAAACGGCGCTCGGAACATCGGACAACGAAACTCCCCGTTCTTGCGGACACCGTTTCAGCCATCAATGTATTCAACCGTATTCTGCGTCCGGTTCAAATGGGCGCCGCCAATCGGGTAGGCCGAAGGTGAGAAAATTGGTCAAGGAACTGTTCATCGGAGATGTGCAGGCGGGTGACCATGACGGTCAATCCGTCGAGCTCAAGGGGTGGGTTCATCGGGCCCGTGGCTCCAACAAGATTTGGTTCATTGTTCTCAGAGATTCCACCGACTACATCCAGTGCGTCATCAAGCGGGATTCTGTCGGTGACGAGTCGTTTGAAGCGCTTCGCAGCGCTCTCATCGAATCGAGCGTGATTTTGAATGGCGAAGTGAATGTCGATGAGCGTGCGCCCGGTGGCCACGAAATCGTGGTCAGCGCCGGGGAGATCATTGGACCGGTCAACCCAGAGAACCCCTTTCCCATAACCGAGTCTGCGATGGAGAACGCTGACGGAGGCGAAACCGAGTTCCTGCTCGACAACCGCCACCTCTACCTACGCACCGGCCGAATGACGAACATGCTCAAGATTCGCTCGAGTGTCTTTGGCGCAATCCACTCCTACTTCAGAGAACGGGACTTCATCGAATACCAGGCACCCAACTTCGTCGCTGGGGCAGTCGAGGGAGGCTCGACTCTGTTTGAAGTGCCATACTTCGGCAGAACGGCCTACCTGACTCAATCTTGGCAATTGTATGCAGAGGCGGCCATGCCCGCCCTCGAGCGGCTCTACACGATGGCACCCTCATTCCGCGCCGAAAAGAGCCGAACCCGCCGACACCTGACCGAGTTTTGGCACGCTGAGATGGAGATCGCCTGGGCTGGAAACTCCGATGTCATGGAGCACGGTGAAGCCCTTGTCCGTAACATTGCACGGACCATCTTGGATGAGAGGTCTGAGGAACTTGAGGACCTTGGCCGAGACCTAGACTTGGTTGCCCGCTACGCCGATAGCCCATACCCGAGAATGCGCTACGACGAGGCGGTTGAAACGCTGCAGGGAATGGGTGTCGACATCGAGTGGGGGCAGGATTTGGACTACACGAAGGAGAAGGTGCTGACGGCCGACTTCGATGTGCCGCACTTCCTCACCCACTACCCCAGAATCGCCAAGCCGTTCTACCACCGGCCCGACCCTGACGACCCCAAGTACGTGCTCTGTCACGACCTTCTGGCCCCCGAGGGATATGGAGAAATCATCGGAGGCGGCGAGAGGACCTGGTCGGAGAAGGAGATTCTCGAGCGTATCGACGAGGAGGGGACTCCACGCGAGCCGTACGAGTTCTACATCGATGTGCGACGCTACGGCGGCGTGCCCCACGGCGGCTTCGGCTTGGGTGTTGACCGAGTCTGTTCCTGGTTGGCCGGAGCCGACCATATCCGCGAAGTGATTCCGTTTCCGAGGGATTCGCGACGAGTCACTCCGTAATCACACAGATTCGCTTGCGGCGCTCATGAGAGCGGTGCGTCGAATCCTTCGTCAAGTGGGTCGGGAAGTTCTGACTCAGCCTGCGTCCCGGCGGCCTTGCTGCCAGTTTCGGTGGCGCTTTCTGCCTTTGAGCCATCCATTGCGCTGCTGCGTTCCTTTGACTTAGGCTCCTGCTGGGTGACTAGAAGGGCTGCGAACGCACCGATGCAGAACAGGATGACGATTGCAAACGCCTCCTGTGAGATGCCCCCTGCGTTGCTGGTCAATCGGATGATGAGCAGGATGGCAGCAGTGAAGATGAGCGCCGCGGGAATCACTCGGCGGCTCTCCATCGATAGGCGATGCCGCCGACCCCTTGATGAACCCCGCCCATCTTGAGGGCATCATGGACTTCTCCGTCGACTCAGGTCGTAGAAAGTCGGGCGGGGCTTCGTCCGGCTCCTGCACTGGCTGGCTGATGACGGCGGTGGCCTCGTGGGGTGAGTCTACCGAAGATGCATTCGACCAATGCCTCGTAGAACTCGGACTTGGCGATTCCCGTCTCATACGGATGGAGGGGGCGATGTTGCCCATGGGATTCTCACCCTCACCTCCCGCAGACCTCGCCATGGGCTCTCTCGTGGAGTGCCATGTCGCGCAGGCCCACGCAGAGGATGGCGGAACGGCCTCGGCAGGTGTGGCGTGGGCGGAGTGCGTGACCCCTGAAGGTGATGAGTGCGCAATCGTTGCGACCCTGTCAACAGACCTGCCTTTCGAGGAGACTGAATTGATGCTGAAGCGTGAGTTGAAGCGAATAATGTCGAGCCGGGACTTGGAGGTCGTCCGTCACGATATGGCGGTTGACGAAGTCACTGCAGCCAAAGACCACCACGGTTGTGCGCTCGCCGCGCTCATCATCCCAGACAGTCTCAACATTCAATCCGGAGAAGTGGGCAGGGTTCGGGGCGGCTTCACAAGAAGTGCTGACACGGGCTTCTCAAGAGGTTCGGGGACTTCCTCACGAGTTCAATCCCGGCGCAGCGGCGATGATGTCCAGTTCGATCTATGAGGGTGAGCGATGTCCGACGAAGGGCAATTTCTCATCTTTCGCTGCGCAGACTGCGAACGCTGCTTCGGTGGTTTGTCAGCCAAGGCATCGAGCAGTTGTCCGGCCTGTGGTTCGGCTGCTGCTCACAAGCTGATTGACCGGGCCACCGATGATGACGACCTGCAGAGGCGAGTGGCGCTCGCAAACGTTCCTTCCGAACTGAGGAAGGAACTGGGCAAGAGAATTGACAGGATGCCGGTGTATGACTCCGGCAAGAAGGATGAGGTCAGCAGTATCAAACTACGCTCACTGTTGGAGGGTGCGCGGGACGAACGGAACCTGATATCCCTATCACAGTTACAGGAGGCTTTGGAGAAGGAGGGAATCAACCAACCGAGTGCGGAGGAACTCATCTCCATGGCCGAATCCCAAGGCGCTCTAATCCGTTCAGGCGATGGTGTATGGCTCTACCTTGAATGAACACCTTCATGGAGGGGTTGCGGGTCGAGCCGGTTTAGGGCCCGTGGGTTAGTTTGGCTATGCTCGGAGCTTTGGGAGCTTCTGACCCCGGTTCAAATCCGGGCGGGCCCACTCAAGCACTCTCATACCTCCCCAGTCTAACGAAATCAATTGCTTTGGCAACAGAGTGAACATAATGGGAGGCTACCCTGTCCGCTTGAACATGAACTGGAGCAAGAATGTGTACACCTTCATGCTGGGAGCGATAATCGTGCTCTCGGGGTGCATGGGTGCTGGAACGACTGATGGACAGGACGCGGATGACGCAGAGGCGACGACGGTCATCAACAACTACTAC
>DAVI01000008.1:0-588 GCA_002505495.1 Euryarchaeota archaeon UBA59
ACCCTCCGAAGGTGAATACAGGCGAGTTCCAAGTGACGGTGACTATTCTGTTCGTGAGGAGGCGGTCTACCTGCATTACACCTCCAACAACACTCTTTTCGGGACTCAGTTCCACCATCTCCCAGACAGCGGTGGGAAGCCCCGAGTCTTGGATGCGAGTTCGGACATTGCGGGTGTACCACTTGACATTTCGGCGCATGACCTGATCTATGCAGGGGGGCAAAAGAACCTCGGACCGAGTGGGGTGACTCTGGTGATTCTCTCGCCTTGGGCTCTTTCGCGAGTGGAGGGGGGCGCGCAACAGGGGGGTATCCCAACGATGCTCGACTATTCGGTCCACGCCGCCTCGGGCTCGCTCTTCAACACCCCCAACACATTCGGGATATTCGTGCTCGAAAGGGTGTTCAACTGGCTTGAGGAAAATGGCGGACTGGCTGGTTCAATCGCTCGAAACAAGGCAAAGGCCGAGCTGCTTTACGGGGAACTCGATAGGACTGACTTTTGGGTTCCACACGCTGACAGGGATTGCCGCTCGGTGATGAACGTCACTTGGCGGTTGGCCGACCAGTCACTTGAGGGGACTTTCCT
>DAVI01000008.1:704-1739 GCA_002505495.1 Euryarchaeota archaeon UBA59
TGTCCGATTGAGAGCGTAGAGGCGCTGGTCGCCTTCATGCGTGAGTTTAAAGAACGCCATTCGTGAAGCAATCTTCCTAGAGCGTGGAAGGCGAATGAGATGACCGGTCAAATGTCGAGCACCATGATTCTTGATCGAGTGCGTTGGACCATCATCGACTTTCGCCCTGAATGCCCCTTCAATTGGGAAGACTACGATGTCAGACCAGTCAATGCCAGCTCTGCATGCTGGGCCGGGCATCTAGAGGTCTATTCTCTACGTAATAATCGTCTGAATCTGAAGGAATCGTCAGTCAATCTGTACGAAGAGGAGGGAGATTCCGGGGAGTGGAAACCAGTCGTCGGCCCAGATGTCAACGGAGTTTCTGCGGAGAGGCTGGACAGTCTATTCAACAACCAATACAATGGCATCAACCTGCGATTTGATTGGGATGGCGATATCGTGGTTGCTACTGGTTTCATAGATGAGATGTATGTCCACATGGGTCACCAATCTCCAGACGCATTCGAGCGCGTTAACAGGTTGGAATTCAAGGCGGGGCGTCTAGTGAATCGAGTCGACATGAGTGATGTCGCAGCAGAGCGACGCGGCGATTGACTCCAATAATGTTCAACCCTTATGGTTTGAGGGCGCAGTTAATTTCAACGAACGATGCACGGCACAGGTGATGACGCCACGGCTGCGCCACATCGACCTGATGCGCGGCTTGGCGATTCTGTTCATGGTGGAGGCGCACGCGGCATCCACTTTTCGGCCAGTTGGAGTCGATGACGCCTCCATATTGGGACTGGTCGTTGCGAGTGTTGCAGGTTTGGCAGCACCTCTCTTCGTGACCATCTCGGGTTGGGGACTTCACACCAGCGTCAAGCGGCGGGAGGGAGGCGATTTCGCTGCTTGGATGCGTTGGCTCGGTCCTCGTGTGGTGATTCTGGTGGCCTGTCAACTGGTCGTGAATCTGGTCATGTCCCACATCTTCGACTGGTCTGCGCCGGGTGTGCTGACACTGCTTGCCATCGTGGCACTGCTCTCACCTCT
>DAVI01000008.1:1819-3877 GCA_002505495.1 Euryarchaeota archaeon UBA59
CTCTCCGTCGCTCTTCCCTGACTTGACCGGGCTGGCCATGACTTGGGATGACCGGGTCTCGGTGGCGGGAGTGGGTGTCTGGTTCAGCAGGCTGCTCTTCGATGGAACCTATCCGCTGCTGCCCTGGCTCTCCTTCGCTCTTCTCGGGGGGTTGTTGGCAGATCTCGACGAAACCACCCGCAGGCGAGTTCTCTGCCTCGGCATCCTGTTGTCAATTGGGACGATGGTCTGGTCGGCAACCTCCGGCGTCAGTTGGGCGCTCACGAGTGGCGATGCACTGCTGACCTTCTTTCCGGCCTCATCCCCGTTTCTGTTGGTCGCCGCCACCACAGTGCTCGTACTCCACGAACTCACCCTTCGGGCAACCTTCCCAGACCATGGGTTGCCGAACTGGACATCCAACCTTGGCCGCCTCTCTCTGAGTGTGTATGTGCTACATTTCGTGCCTCTCGCCATCTACGCGAGGATGGTTGAGACCCCTCCGAGTTTGTCCGTCGGAATGGCGCTCACCCTCGTCTATGTGCTACTTTGGATTCCAGTTGGAAACGGCTGGTTTGAACGGGCAGGTGGATATTCGCTCGAGGGGCTGCTCAAGCGGCTCAGCTCTTAGAGGCCGTGTGGCAGCCAGATGTTCTTGACATGGGTCGCTTGGCGGAGGACCTCGGCGTCGCTGGCTGACAAGTCCGCCTTCCAGACCCGCTTCATGTTGCTGACGCTGGCGATTTGAACCTCCGCCACATCACCGGTTCCGACCCACATCGAATCAACTCCGTCATGTTCAGAAAGATTCGGGACAAACTCCGAGTGGATTCCGGTCACGATGTTCAGCACCCCGCTTGGGAGGTCTGAGGTCTCTAGGACTTGGTAGAGGTCTGTTGCAGCGAGTGGGTGTTTCTCCGAGGGCACGGCAATCACCGAGTTACCCATGGCGAGCAGGGGGGCGACCAGCCTTGTGAATCCGTGTAGGGGGAGGGCATCCGGGCAGGTCACTCCTACCACACCCATCGGCTCGTTCACAGCCAACACCAAGCCATGCATGGTGGTCTCGTGGACCGCTCCGTCGTACTTGTCACTCCAGGCTGCCCAGCGGAACCATTCTGCCACCGAGTCGGCGACTTCTGCTGCCGCATCTGAGGCGCTCGCTCCAGTCATCGAACTTAGGCGAGCGGCGAATTCGCTGCTCCGCTGCTCTAGGTTTTCGGCGATGTAATAGAGGATTTGAGAACGGGAGTGTGCATTGACGTTGGCCCATGTTGTTGCTGCACAAGCGGCCTCCACGGCGTCCCGTACATCCTTGCGATTTCCTCGACCTACTTGGCCGACCGTTCCTGCTGGGCCGGCGACATCGAGCGAGTATCCGCCGTCCGGCCTCTTCTGCTTGCCACCGATGTACATCTTGGCGGTGCGGTCGAGGGATTCGCCCGCATCTTGTGGCGGTTTTGAGGGTGATTGAGTTGATTCTGAGCCTATTTCGTCGGGGGCGGAGGAGGGTTCCTTCGGGCGCATGTAGGCGTACATCCCCTCTCGTCCGCCTTCCCGGCCGAAGCCAGATTCCCGGTAGCCTCCAAATCCGGCGTTGGCATCGAATTGGTTTGTGCAGTTGACCCAGATCGCACCTGCCCGAATCGAGCGGGCTACTTCCAACGCGGTGTCGATGTCCTGACTCCAAACGCTGCCTGCAAGCCCATAGCGAGTGTTGTTTGCCAGAGCGATGGCTTCCTTGTGTGTACGGAAGGTGAGGGCGACGAGGACCGGTCCGAAAACCTCCTCCTGCACTATGGTCGATGATGGAGTGACATTGGTGAAGAGGGTCGGAGGGAAGAAACAGCCCTGTTCGGGGAGTTCGGTTGGCGGCTGCCACATCACACCGCCTTCATCACAGCCCAATTGACAGAGTTCTTTGATGGTGTTGAGTTGGCTCTCATCAACGATTGCGCCCATGTCAATCGCCTTGTCCATCGGGTCACCGACCCGTAGTTTTGCCATTCTTGAGCGAAGTTTCTCATGAAATCTCTCAGCAATCGACTCCTGCACCAAGAGTCGGGAGCCGGCACAGCA
>DAVI01000008.1:3939-5462 GCA_002505495.1 Euryarchaeota archaeon UBA59
AGTTCGAGGGTCAATGCCTTGCCACTTCCAGCGGTAGCCTTGCGGATGATGCGGCCGACCTCGGTCGAGCCAGTGAAAGCGACCTTGTCGATGTCATCATGCTCGGTGATGAGGGCACCAGTCCTACCATCTCCAGTTACGATGTTTACGACTCCGGGCGGCAGCCCGATTGAGTCACAGATTGCCGCGAAGGCGAGCGCAGAGATCGAGGTGAATTCAGCAGGTTTGAGCACCACTGTGTTTCCGGCGGCGAGCGCCGGAGCAATCTTCCATGCCAGCATCAGCAGCGGGAAGTTCCAGGGTATGACCTGACCACAGACTCCGACCGGGCCGTAGCCGGGGAAGGTTTCGTCGAACAGTTGCGCCCAACCGGCGTGGTGGTAGAAGTGGCGTGCGACCAGTGGTATGTCTGCGTCACGGGTTTCACGAACCGGTTTTCCATTGTCGAGCGTCTCTATAACTGCCAGCAGACGGTGGTGCTTCTGCACTTGGCGGGCGATGGCGTAGAGGTAGCGGGCTCTCACATGCCCCTCTGTTGACGACCATCCAGGAAGGGCCGCGCGGGCGGCAGCTACGGCGGCGTCCACATCTGCTGGACCGGCTTGAGAGATGGTCCCGAGGAGTTCTCCGGTGGCCGGGTTGTGGGTCGCAAAGTTCTCCCCACTTTCTGGAGTCACCCACCCTCCGTCAATGTACATTCCAAAGTCCGGTCCGTGTTCATCCAACCACTCGCGGGCGAACTTGTCAGACTCGGGGGCTGGGCCCCAGTCAAGCGATTCAAGAATCTCTCTCACTGCCATTTTTTCACCTCATGCCATCGGATGCCTGTTTGCTGCGGAATAGTGTCCTGAGAGATGGAACTCGAGTTGCCTCTCGATGTCTCCGAGTAGTGATGAGGCGCCGATTCTGAAGAGGTGGGGTTGCATCCACTCCTCACCCAATTCCTCTTTCATCATGGCAAGCCATGCGACGGCGTCCTTTGCCTTAGAGATTCCACCGGCCGGTTTGAATCCAACCTTTTGACCGGTTGCCTCGTAGTAGTCTCTGATGGCGCGTGCCATTACGATTCCAACTGGAAGAGTAGCGTTGATGCTCTCCTTGCCGGTAGAGGTCTTGATGAAATCGGCACCTGCCATCATGCAGACCTGACTCGCCTGAGCGACCTGTTTGAGACTGGACAACTCACCCGTGGCAAGGATTGTCTTGAGGTGTGCATCGCCACAGGACCGGCGGAAGTCGCGGACTTCGTCGTAGAGTGCCTGCCAGTCGCCGCCCAAAATGTCGGCTCTGCTGACCACGATGTCAATCTCGTCAGCGCCGGCAGCGACAGACGCCTCGATCTGTTCGAGTTTCTGGGAGTGAGGAATGTGGCCGGCGGGAAATCCTGTTGAGACTGCACAGGTTCGAACAGGGCTTCCCAGCACCGCTGCGGCGACGGTCGGCACCATGTTGTGGTAGACACAGACGCTTGCGCAGTGGATTGTATCCACATCCAATTCCAATGCGCTCAAGAGGTCCTTCCT
>DAVI01000008.1:5536-6282 GCA_002505495.1 Euryarchaeota archaeon UBA59
GTAGTCAAATCGATACAGCGGATGGCGTGCAGCATCCAGGCGACCTGCCAATCCTTCTTCACTGCGCGCCGTTTTGGCAGGCTGGCCGCTCGCCGCTCCAGCGCCGAGCGGTTGGTGTGAATCGAATTGAGCAACTCGATGTCGAGGGGCGTTCCTTCGTTGCGATGGTCAGCAGACATACTACACCCCTCGTTAGTTCGCCTCTTCCCGTCGTTTTAGTTAAATCGGCGGAATAAAAATCACTCCGGACGGCTCTCAAGCAGTTCTGTGACCACACTCGGGTCGGCAAGAGTGCTGGTATCGCCCATGTCAGAAATATCGCCAGAAGCGATCTTTCGCAATATTCGCCGCATGATTTTCCCGGACCTCGTCTTTGGCAACACTTGGGTGAAGTGGACCTTGTCTGGTGTGGCGATTGGCCCGATGATTTTTCGAACTCCTTGGCGCAATTCTTGAGCAAGTTCCGGGGAAGGTGAACTGCCACCTTCAAGAGTCACGAAGCAGTAGATTCCCTGCCCTTTGATTTCGTGTGGAAACCCAACGACTGCGGCCTCGCAGACCGAAGGGTGCTCGACTAGCGCCGACTCGACCTCGGCGGTCCCCATCCGATGACCTGAGATGTTGATGACATCGTCAATCCGACCCATAATCCAGAAGCATCCATCCTCGTCCTTGCGAGCTCCGTCACCGGTGAAATAACGCCCCGGTTGCTGGCTGAAGTAGGTCTTGATGAACCGTTCATGGTC
>DAVI01000008.1:6501-9106 GCA_002505495.1 Euryarchaeota archaeon UBA59
GTGTCTACAATTGGCCGAGTTGAATCGCCTACAACCTCGTGGTACCACATCCAAGCCTCTGGGTTGATAGGCTCTCCCACAGTTCCGAGGACGCGGATTGAACTGCGTTTGAAGCGGGTGACAGGGTCGTTTCCGTGTACCATCAAAGCCCGAATTGCGGTTGGCGCGGTGTAGAAGGTGGTGGGTTCGTGTTTGTCACATATTTCCCAGAATCGACCAGCGTCAGGGTAGGTTGGGATGCCCTCGAACATCAGCGTGTGGCAGCCCATGGCGAGTGGCCCGTAGACGATGTAGGAGTGGCCGGTGATCCAGCCGATGTCAGCGGTGCAGAAGTGGAGGTCTCTTTCGGGGTCCAAATCGAAGACATATTTTGCCGTCGTCGCGGTCCAAATCATGTAGCCCGCCTGAGTATGTAAAACGCCTTTCGGTTGGCCGGTTGAGCCGGAAGTGTAGAGGATGAAAAGAGGGTCTTCAGCGTCCAAAACTTCGGGTTCGCAAACTGTTTCTTGAGATGCCATCCCCGCATCCATGTCGATGTCCCTACCTTCGACCCAATCCGGGGCTCCCACGCCGACTCCATCGCCTGCCCGATGGTTGACCAGCACACAGCGCACTTCGACGCCCTTCGCTGCGGCCAGTTTTACCGCGGCGTCGCCGATCGATTTGAGCGGAACAGTGCGACCGCCGCGCATTCCAGCATCTGTGGTGATCATGACGTCAGAGGTGCAGTCGACGATGCGCTGAGCGAGTGAATCTGCGGAGAATCCGCCGAAGACCACAGAGTGAGGTGCTCCGATTCTTGCGCAGGCGAGCAGGGCGAAGGCGAGTTCAGGAATCATCGGCATGTAGATGGTGACCCGGTCACCTTTGGCAACGCCGTTGGCGCGCAGTAGATTTCCGAGGCGGCAGACCTGTTCGAGGACTTCGTTGAAGGTGTAGGTGGTGCTCTCTCCATCATCTGCCTCGAATGAGATTGCTGGGGAATCACCTCGGCCCGCCGCGACATGACGGTCGAGACAGTTCACGCTGACATTAAGTTGGGCGCCTTCAAACCATTTGATTTCACCTTTCACGAAATCCCAAGAGGAGACTGTGTCCCACTTTCGATACCACTCGAACTCCTCTGCAATCTCAGCCCAAAAGCCGTCGGGGTCTTCGATGCTCCGTTTCCACATCGCTTGATATTGCTCAAAATCGGTGATGTGGGCCTCGCTGGCGATTGGCTCAGGTGGTGGAAATCGTCGCTGTTCATCCAACAGATTCTCTATGCTTTCGCGTTCAGCCATCGCTCGATGAGGAGGTGTGTGATTTATCAAATCCACTACTCCCGACATTACCTGCATTTGGAGAGCCGAGAGCACCGCAGTCATCGTTAAACTAAGCCGCTATGTGGCCCTGCTCAACGGGCCCGTGGTCTAGCGGTTATGACGCCGCCTTCACATGGCGGATATCGGCGGTTCAAATCCGCCCGAGCCCATAAATCGAGACAATTCAGGGTCGTGACCCATCACATAGTGATGGAAACATAAAGACGGTTGCAGGAACCGACGGCAGCCATGGGATGGAAGCAGAGCCTTCAGTGGAAGGTCGGCATCGATGTCGACGTGTTCACGGAGAAGAAGACCTGGCAAGCCTTCGCCGTCTCAGTCCTACTCTTCGCGGTCATCGCCTATTCTGGCCTCTCAGCGTTCGGAGCTGCTTCCTCGATGTTCGGTGTGGGGGGCGAGATTCGAGAGGTCCCCGACTTTGAGATAGAGACGGTAAACAGAACTGGCATCGAGGACAACTACACCAACGAGACGGGCTGGTTCACCCTTTCCGAGCAGCGTGGCAATGTCATCATCCTCGACTTCATGGCGCACGCCTGTGGCAGTTGTCACTACGCTCAGATACACATGGAGGATGAGTTATCCACCTGGGAGAATCTCAGCGGTCCCTATCCTGTGATGATTGTATCGATTGGCAGTTGGTACGCCTTAGAGACGATTGAGTATCTCAACACCACTGACCCTGCTGAGAAGTACTTCGTCCCAGACTGGGTGTTGGGGACTGGCGCTCCTGATTCAGTCATCCTCAATCAGAGCGCCGGTGAGAGGGGTGACCTTGTGGAGCAGTACTTCGCACAGCAGATCCCACTCCTTTTGGTCATAGACCATGAGGGATTCATCGTCGGCAAGCAGAACTCGGGAACACCCGTGGAAGGTTGGGGGGAGTTCGACTCTGCGGTGGTTGCAGCCAATTTAGGCAACGCAACGGATTTGCGAATGGGTCTGAAGGAGGTTGACAAGAGTTTCACCGGAATACTCGTGCTGGGTCTGATGCTGGGGATCTTGGTCTACTTCTCCCCCTGTGCGTTTCCGGTCTTGCCCGGCTATGTCGGCTACTACATCAGCCTCGGTCTGCGGGAGGACGAGTTGCGAGAGTCTGGCAAGTTGAAGGGTCCAATGCCGAAGCACATCACCGTCGGGGTGCTCTCCGGGCTCGGAATGATGACCTTCTTCGCGTTGCTCGGGCTTCTTGTTCTGGGGCTGTCAGAGGTCATCGACATCACCAGTTACCTCCACCGATTTGCCATCTTCATCGCCATTCTGCTGTTCGTTCTCGG
>DAVI01000008.1:9240-10159 GCA_002505495.1 Euryarchaeota archaeon UBA59
ACGGCGGCGATCGTGGTCCCCTATCTGGGTTATCTCGTCGGTAGTGGAACGACTGCCGTCATCTCTGGTCTCGGAGGAATCATGCTGAGTGTTTTCCTGTTGATGATGGGAGTCACCATGGTTGTCGGCTTTGGCAGCAAGAAGATCGAGACCATCCTCCGTCGAGCTACGGAGATGATCAAGATGGTCGGTTCGTGGATGATGATGTTCGCAGGCATCGGGTTGCTGATCTACCTCACCCAGCCACAACTCATCTCATCCGTCCTCTAGAAATACCAAGGTTTTTCCCGAAAAATACTCACTGGTGTAAGGATGGCGTTAGTGAACTACTACTCGATTTCGCATTTGTTCATCTGGCTGTTGTTGGGGCGATTCACAAGAATAGGCTGGGCGACCTTTCTGATTCTCTCCCTCGGCTGGGAATTATTGGAGTTGGTTTTGCCATTTGAGTTCGCAGTCGAGACAATCGACAACAAAGTTGGCGACATGATTGTCAACACTCTCGCCTTTTCAGTCGGTCTCAAGTGGCGTCAGACCGCTACTCAGAAACCTGAGCCCCAACAATCGTGAAATCAGATTAAGCCGAAGACCTTGACGAAGATGAGGACACCTGTCAATGCTGCTAGAGTAGAGGTGACGGTTCGGAGCAGTTCCATCTTGTGGTTGTGCTTGTCCAACCACCTCTCCAGGCCTCCTCTCCCATCCGGCTCATCGCCACTCACGCCAACACATCCGACTGAAACCCTCCAACGCCGGTCAATTTCAACATTTGCTCAACAACTGTGTTGTTGCCCTCACGATTGCCTCATAAACAAGCCTCGGTTCGCTAAACACGAATGTTTGGCCTAGGCATCGACCTCATCCTCGTGATGGGCGTGTTGATTGCTGCCTACATGGCTTGGAACATCGGCGCCAATGA
>DAVI01000008.1:10299-14930 GCA_002505495.1 Euryarchaeota archaeon UBA59
GTCACCGACACGATTCGGAAGGGTGTTCTCGACTTTGGTGGGAGTGACTTCTCCTACGAGTTGAGTCAGAAACTGATGTACGGATTCATGGGAGCCCTTCTCGCTGCTGCCATCTGGTTGACCATCGCCACGAAGTACGGTCTGCCGGTCTCGACCACTCACAGCATCGTCGGCGGCGTCATCGGAATGGGTCTCTACATCCAGACGGATTCGGTCAATTGGGGAAAGGTCATGGAGATAGTGATGAGTTGGATCATTTCCCCGCTGCTGGGAGGAATCATCGCCTATCTCTCATTCACGCTGATCAAACGGGTGATTATGAATCATGACGATCCGGTCGAACGGACGCGGAAAATCGCACCTCTGCTGGCTCTGCCCACCTTCTTCGTACTCGGCTTGGCTCTCCAATTCAAGGGGCTCAAGGGATTCTACGCCAATCTGGATGCCAAGGGAATCATCGACAAGTCACTCTGGCTTCCCCCCAGTGACGGCACCACCTTCAACCCCTTCGTGGAAGGGGCGTGGATTCCACTCAACAGCCTGCTCGTCGCATTGGCGATCGGGGTTTTTGCGAGTATGATTCTTTGGCTGATTCTGCGGCGCTACGAGTTTAAGGAGGAGGGTTACGCTGGAGTCGAGCGGGTCTTTGTCTGGCTCCAAATCATCACCGCGTGCTATGTCGCCTTCGCCCACGGTGCCAACGATGTGGCCAATGCAATCGGTCCTATGGCAGCAATCTATGAGATTGCGACCTCGGCTACTGGCACTCTGTCATCTGACCAGGTGGATGTGCCGATTGGACTCCTCCTCTTGGGTGGTGCTGGAATCACCATCGGAGTGGCCACATGGGGCTACAAGGTGATGGATACGATTGGAAAGAAAATCACCCACATCACTCCCTCGCGCGGCTTCGCAGCCGAGTTCGGGGCTGCAACGACCGTGCTCGTCTTCTCGATGCCGTTCCTCGCGGTGCCAATTTCCACAACTCACACCCTTGTCGGTGCGGTGGTCGGTGTCGGGCTTGCAGGTGGCGCGTCTGCTGTCGACTTCCGAGTGTTTGGAAAAATTGCTGCAAGTTGGGTGGCAAGCCTACCCGTCGCCGCTATTGGCGCGGTCACATTCTTCATCCTATTCGCCGGTAACCCGACCAATGTTGCCATAGTTACCCTGTTGTCTTTCGGTATTACCGCCTATGTGGTGACCAGGCCGACCACCGAGGAACTTCTCCCTGAGCGCAGTCTGGTGGTCTCCGAGACACCAGAGCAACGTCCCACTGCGACTGGCGTCGGAGCGACTCCGTTCGAATTGTTCCATGACCACGCGATGGCAGTCGAGAGAACAGTCGATTGCATGCTGGATGCTGTGACAGCTGCAGTAGAGGGTCGCGACCCATCTGAGCACATCGCTGCAACAGTATCTGCTGAATTGGAGGCTGACGGAATCAAGGCTGAACTGAGGGATGAGGTCGGCCTAGGAGTCCGAATCACCATCGGCCGCGAAAACTTCCTCTACATGATTTCGCGTCAAGACCGAATTGCTGACTACGCGCAGAATGTTGCAGAGCAACTCTCGTTCCGACCACTCTTTGACAACGAAGAGGCAAAAAAGAATCTGATGAAGATGGCAGAGGCGGTCGTCGCAACTGTCAGTCGTTACGAGGACACCGCTGAGCAACTGAAGAATCTCAGTCACTCTGGATTCAGTGCCAAGGAGAAGAGGACCCTCCACAGACTCATCCGAGAGGTGAACCAGCTTGAGCACAAGGCCGACGAGGTGGAGAGGGATTCCGCAGCATTCGTCTTCAGCGAGGGCGACGATGAGCCACTCGCAGCGATGCACATGTATCGTGTCTTGCAGCGGCTTGACGACGTCGCCAACGCCTGTGAGATGGCAGCCAACGCGTTCCTGCCAATTGTGCTAGTATGATTCATTGGCCGTTATCGAAGATCGCGTCAATCTCGTCAATGGGTATGGCGTCGAGTTTCGAGAACCCAGGTTCGATGAGCCACCACCAACCGAATGCGAAAACCAAGCCGGTCGCAAGGTCGAAGATGTAGTGCTGCTTTGTCGTCAGAATGCTGAAACAAATCAGAACCCAGTTGACCCACAGGATCCATTTGAGTGGTTTTCCCCAAGTGGTTTCCGCATAGTCTCTGTCAAGCCAGATGGTCATCACCCTGCAGATGACATAGCTCAGCGTGATGTGCAGGCTCGGCCAGGCGTTCGTCGGATTGTCCACGGTGTGAATGAACTCGTACATTCCTCCCAAGAATCCCTCGTAGGCCAAGATGTCAACTGGAAGTTGGTCGCGCAACGCAATGTCTGCGGGAAATAGAATAAAGAAAATCGCATGAATTACCGTCAGCACCACCAATCCCTGAAGGGCGAGCAGTAGTTCCATCCTTCCTCTGTCATGGAGTGGGTGGAGGAAGATGGCGCCTGGCGTGAGAAGATAGAGTGATGTGTAGGGAATTATCATCCATGCAACAGCGGGAATTTTCCTGTCTATGGCTAGTTCTGGACTCCATCCGTATGAGCCGAAGTTCGCAATCAAGTGGTTAATCAAGAAATATATGCCCGCGACTCCCAAGAATCCCCACACGAATATTTCGATGTAGAACCAGCGTCCACCAAGCCACTCCCTTCTAGACCATGTGAATCGCATGACAGGCAGGGGTCGGGTCAGCCAATGCCTCGGACTCACGCCGACGGGGTGTGAATCGGCCGTCCTTCAATCAAGAGGGTTATTTTGTCTATTCTTCTGCAGTAGCTTTGATTCCTTCAACTTCCACGGCTCTTTGTTCAGTCTGTTCCGTGAGGAAAGCCTTGACCACTTCCGGGCTCAGGGCACCATGGTCTGCTGCCAATTGCATCATCTGTTTCTGCATCTGATCAGAGGCAGCTTGACGAGCAGTGGCTTGAATCGCTTTCGCCTGTTGGCGGGTCCGTTTTGCCTCCTGAATTCTTTCAAATGCGTCCAGTGCGGCATCAAGTCGTTGTTTTTCGGAATTGTCCGAGATTTCTGCCAACTCGCGCGCTTTGGTCAGCATTGACTTCTGCCGCTCCATGGCATCTGCTCTTTCTACGGCGAGCGTCTCTTCCATTTTCCTCAATCCGAGTAACTTGTCCTGAAGGGCTGCATCAGCCTTGCCAGCCGCGGTCGCCACGATGGCGTCGTTTTCCACACCGATTCGAGCAAGAGTCAACTCGCGTGCCCGCTCAACTTCAGCGAGCCGTGCTTCTGAATCGACATCCAATCTTGCTCTTACTGCGTTGACCTCAGCGCGATAAGAGGCGAGTCTCTCGATATCAGTCATGTTGGTTGTGGCGAACGCCTTGATGAGAGTGATGCCAGCGAGGTCGAATCCGCTTCTCATTTCCGTGCGACACATCGCTTCCAACTCTTTCTGGAACTGTGGGCCCCTAAGTGCTCGGCCATCGGGCATTCGAGCCAACAGTGGTATGATGACCCTGGATTCCAACTCTGCCTGAAACATTCCGACAAGATCGGCGCGGGTGATGGTCTGAGGTCCGGAGTGGAAGAGATTGAGCAACTTGGGCACATCATCTCGCACGATCTGTACTCTGAGGTTGAGTAACCCTGTTGCGGCGGAGCCATCCATCATCCGTCCACTCAAAGGGAACAGGAGGTCCAACGGGCCGGTTAGAGCGAAGACCAACTTGTGGTCGGCCCGTCCCATGCCCATTTTGGCTCCTAGCCAGCGTCCGAATCCCCCGACATAATTGGTCAGCGTTGTCTCTGAAAGGGTGTCACGCACCTTTCCATCGACGACGATGGATACCGCCTCGTTCGGTTTTAGCACAATGTGCTTCGATTTCCAACTCTTGATCGAGCCGGTGTTCACTAATCTGGCCACAATGTCGGGCCTCTCACGCCATCTCATTTTTTTCATTCACATCACCTTCAAATTTCTTAGTACTGCTCGCCGCTCACCAAAGTGCCCACGACAAGAGGAGATTCTCTGTAGAACCTCATTGAGTGATTCAAGTACTGCCAATTCCGCGGCCCCCCTGCCTTTCAACTTCTCAGCCTGGTTGGAGGAACGTACAGCCTTAGTAACCATTTTCAAGGTCGCATGGTCATGTCGGATGAGTGTGCCGATGGTCTTCTTGGTGGCACCCTTTTGTACGCTGAAGAAAGGATGGTCACAACCTGTTTCCGCGAGGGAAACCTCGTTTCGAAGAGCATCGCACTCCTCGATGGCGCGGGAGCACGCCTCCACCAGAGTGAATGAATTTGAGGTGAGAGCCGCATCGTGGACATTCTCAAGGTGGCGGCGGATGCGGTTGACAGCGCGGGCGAGTTCCTCTCGCACCGCTACGTCGGTCTCTCGACGCTTCTCTCGGGAGTAGGCGCCGTATCCTCCGACTATCATTCGAATTGCACGTACATAGGCGATGGCATCAGTCGGGTCTGCTATTGTCAATGGAACACTCCAAGTATATTTTCAACCTGCTAGGTATTAGGAGTAATGGTCCCAAGGTTCGTTCTGGTTCTCATTCGCTCTCGGAATAATCGTCCTCTCCGCCGCGCAAATGGACGATTCGGTCTGAGACAAGGTTGGCGATTGCCTCGTCGTGGGTGACATAGATGGCGGTGGTGCCGGTCG
>DAVI01000008.1:14947-15765 GCA_002505495.1 Euryarchaeota archaeon UBA59
TTTCAGGATGGCACGGAGTTCCTCTGCCAGATGCTGCTTCAGATGGCTGTCCAGACTACTCAACGGTTCGTCGAGAAGGAGTACCCGCGGCTGTGCCACCAGTGAGCGCGCCAAGGCTACCCGCTGTGCCTCACCTCCAGACAGAGAGTCGACCCTTCTCTGGTTGAACCCTGCAAGACCGACCTTGTCGAGCATCTCCTCCACGAGTTCTGCCCGCCTACTCCGATCTGCAACACCGAATCCGATGTTCCCCTCAACATTGAGGTGAGGAAACAGTGCTAACCCCTGAAACACCATGCCGACGCCTCTACTCTCAGGAGGCATCTCGGTGATGTCTTCGTCATCGATGAGGATTCGACCTTCGTCGGGGGTCTCGAGGCCGGCTATGATGCGAAGGACGGTTGACTTCCCCGAGCCAGATGGTCCAAGCAGGCCGACCACCTCGCCCTCTTCCACCTGCAGCGAGAAGTCTGTGAGAACGGGCGAGTCCCACGACTTGCTGATGGCTTCAACCTGTAACATCAGAAATCACCTCTCGCTCCATCCGGACGGAAGCGCTCCACCGCCATGAACAGTGCCATGGTCACAAACAGCAGCGCAGTCGAGGAGGCGTATGCAGCAGGCCGCATCAGAGGATTCCAGCCAGGCCGAGCTAACCGTTCTCCAATTAGAACGGGAAGCGTCGACCACTCACCGAATCGGACCACCACCCATGATGCTCCGAACTCTCCCAATGATATCGCCAGCACGAAGCTGGCGGCGACGATTAGTGAGCCGCGCAGCAGGGGCAGTCGTATCGAGAAGAGGCGCCGCAGTGG
>DAVI01000008.1:15852-17204 GCA_002505495.1 Euryarchaeota archaeon UBA59
ATTCGAACCACGAAGGGTGTCGTCAACATGATGTGCCCAAAGGCAGGTATCCACCAACGGGTGAGAAGGTCGGGCTCGGTCCTCAGCAGTCCAATCAAAACTCCGAGCCCAACCATCACCGCGGACAGTGCCAGGGGAAGCATCGCTAGTATGTCGATCAGGCTGGCGAGGCGTGGGCGGGTCGCTTCCAAGCGGTGAATCGTATGGGCCAGCCCGTATCCGGTCGGAAGTGCCACCGCCATAGTCAGAATGGCATACTTCACTGAGTTGGCTAAGGCCTCGGTGAGGGTTGAATTCGCACCCGTGCCGTCGAAGGCGGCCTGCCAACCTGCGAAGGAGAAGGCCATCGCCCCCGCATCCCTAACCTGGAAGGAGGCAAGGGCGAGCATCAGCAGAGGCGACAGCGTGAACAGTGCCATGAGGGCGAGGTGGACCGACCTCCAAGTTCGAAGTGGCGCCGGTTTGAGGGCTGCCTCATCAGAGAGAAGTGGCAGAGTCCTCGAGCGTCTTGCTTGCAGTACCGAGAGCAGGGCGAGAGCAGCGACCATGGTCACCAGTTGAATCAGTGATAGAGCCATCACGATCTCAGAGGGGGTCTGACCAAGTGAGGCGACGTTGATTCCGGCCCAATCGGCTTGGTTCGCCAACACCACCTCGATGTTTCGTGAGTCCGGTGTCAGCGATTTCACCAGAGCGAATGATGTGAACGAGAAGATGAATGTCAGAACACTTGCAGCGGCTACTGATGGCCAGAGCAAAGGTGCCCATAGTCTCCTGAGTCGAGCGACCCGGCTTCGCCCCTGAGGTAGGAGGCGCGCAGCCTCCTCAAGACTAGGGTCAAGGGAGGAGAGCAGGGGTTCACAGAACCGAACGATGAGAGCGAGGTTGAACCAAGCGTGTGCTAGCAGCAATGCGATCATCTGGCCGGAGTTGCTCCAACCGGAGATGGAGGAGAATGCCCCGACCACGCCTGTTTCAGTGCGCAGGTCGATGCCGAGAACCATCAGCGGGCCATCCGAGTCGACAAGGGCGAGGAAGCCGGCAGCGACGACCACTGAGGGCATCACGAATGGGGCCGTGAAGAAGGCTCGGAGGAACCTCCTCGCCGGCCAGCGCCAGCGCCCGAGAGTCCACGCAAGTGGCACACCCAGCAAGATCGTGAGCAGGGTTGAGAGGGCCGCTTCAAGGAAGGTGAAGCGGAGCGCGCCCTTGGTCTGAAATCGTGATTCGAGATTCAGGATGGTGTCGAAAACGCTCGCCTCGGATACCAGACTCAACTGACCCCAAGCAAGGTAGAGCGGCAATGTTGCGGCCAGCGTCCAGAGCAGAACGAGTAATGCGAGCCCCCCGTC
>DAVI01000008.1:17406-17933 GCA_002505495.1 Euryarchaeota archaeon UBA59
TCAGGGAGGTCGTATCCATCCAGCGCGCTGTACATGTAGTTTAGAGTCGGCATCTGGGAGTTGATTTCAGGGGAAAGCAACCACTCGATGAATGTGGTTGCAGCAGCGGTTTCGCCTGCCCCGACGGGGATTCCAGCGTATTCGACTTGGGCGAATGAAGCGCCGGGGATGTCTAGAGCCACACTCGTGGTCCAGTTACCTCCGAAGAAGGCCTCGACGCCCGGTGAGTGACAGTATGAGACCACAGCATGTGCGTCACCGAGGAAGCCGTCATACCACTGGCCGTAGCCACCGGAGTAGTGGGTTTCGTAGGCAGCAGTCCAGCCGTCTGTGACGATGACCTCGTTGGCGTTCATCGCCGCCCACCAATCTGCATAGTTGGTGTCGCCATCAGCATCGTTGGCGAAGTAGTCCGTTGTTGCGATGAGGAAACTCCGACCCGGACTCGAGGTGCGTGGATTTTGGACAGCCACCTTTCCCGTCCAGTTCTCTCCGGTGAAGTCCCACAGGGATTCAGGCACCGTCAC
>DAVI01000008.1:18048-19459 GCA_002505495.1 Euryarchaeota archaeon UBA59
CCGGTCTGGAGTTCGATGGGCTGGAAGAGTCCAGCTTCAAGGGCAGCACCTAGGTATGAGTTGTCGATGCCGAGGATGAGGTCGTGGATAGGCGCGTTCTGCGTCTGCAGGGCAGTGGCCAACACCCCTCCAGCGTCCCCCGCGCGTGAGAGCGAGACCTCGATTCCAGTTTGGCTGGTGAACTCGTCCAGCATCTCGTCGCTGATTCCGAAGGCGTCGTAGGAGAGAATACGCAAGGTAGTAGGCTCCCCATCCGGTTGGTCATTCTCATTGACGCTAACTTCGGGTCCTATGCAGCCTGCAAACGCCACACTGCTCAGCATCAACATCAAGGACAGACCAACTATCTTCATCTTCATTTGTTCACCCACTTCAATTTCAGTCTTCATCCATGAAGGAGTAAGTCCAGTCATGCGGGGGCTCAAATGTACGCTTGACGCTCCTTGGGCTAATCCATCGCAGCAGATTGAGAGGGCCGCCCGCCTTGTCGTTGGTGCCAGATGCGCGGGCTCCCCCAAACGGCTGCTGAGCTACGACCGCGCCAGTCGGCTTGTCATTGATGTAGAAGTTGCCCGCAGTGAAGCGCAGTGCATTGAAAGCGGTCTGGATGTTCTCCTCGCTCGACGAGAAGATTGAGCCAGTAAGGGCGTAGGGTGAGGCTTCGTCGCACAACTTCAGAACATCGTCGAAGTCGTGGTCTTCGTAGACATACACGGTAAGGACAGGTCCGAAGATCTCCTCGACCATCGATTTTGCATTAGGATCGGAGGTCTCGATGATTGTCGGCTCAATGAACCAGCCCACCGAATCATCGCATCCGCCACCCACAATCACCTCACAGAATGGGTCTTCGCGGGCACCCGAGATGTAGCCGCTGATGTTGTCAAACGCCTTCTGGTCGATAACCGCCGTCATGAAGTTCGTGAAGTCTCGTGGGTCACCCATGGTGATCTTTCCGACCTCTTCGCAAAGTGGTGCCTTGATGGCTTCCCAAACCGACTCCGGAACATAGGCTCGGCTCGCCGCCGAACACTTCTGTCCCTGATATTCGAAAGAGCCGCGAAGCATGGCGACGAGAAGCCCTTGGCGGTCACAGTCCGGATGAGCGACGATGAAGTCCTTGCCGCCAGTCTCACCGACAATTCGAGGGTATGAGCGCAGCCGTGGGAGGCTAGTGGCAATGTCGGACCAGAGCCCTTGGAAGACTCGGGTGGAACCGGTGAAGTGGACCCCGGCGAAGTCAGGGTTCTCCAGTGCAGTGTCGACGAGCATGCGCGGCTTCCCTGGAATGAAGTTGATTACGCCAGGTGGTAGGCCAGCCTCCATCAGAAGTTGCATCATGACATAGTTCGAGTGGTATGAGTTGCGACTCGGTTTCCACACGGCGGTCCCTCCCATGAGGGTGGGCGCG
>DAVI01000017.1:0-257 GCA_002505495.1 Euryarchaeota archaeon UBA59
GGCTCGTCCAAGAGGAGCAGGTTCTTTTCCTCCAGAAGCAGTTTGAGCATCGCCACTCGAGCTCTCTCCCCACCACTCAACTTCTCCATTTCGGTCTTCACCATCGCCGGAGTGAACTGAAACTGGCCCAACAGCGCCCGCAGGTCACCGTAATCCATCTTGGGTTTGAGTTTCTGGATCTGTTGCTCTGGGGTCAGCGAGAAGTCGAGCGTTCTGTGGTCTTGGTGGAAGTATCCGACCTGAACGCCGGGGCGGAC
>DAVI01000017.1:393-731 GCA_002505495.1 Euryarchaeota archaeon UBA59
CCAGCACCGTTCGGGCCGACCACCCCAATCTTCTGACCTCTCCCAACACTGGCGCGCACGCCCGAGAGTATGGGCCTCCCCAACCCCGGGAAGGTGAGTTCAGTGTCGACCAGGTCGAGGACCTCGAGGCTGCTCTTCTCTGTCGAGGTGAGGTCGAATCGGAGCGGTTTTCGCTCCTTCGGCTTGATGGTTCTTAGCCATTTCAACTCTTTTTGGGAACGCATTATCATGAAGTGTTTCTGAGAGATGGACTTGTCGTACTTGTTCGCTCTCTTCATCGACTGCATGGCTCCAGTAAGCCGTTTTATCTCCTTTTGAGTCTTCTCGATTCGGTCGTC
>DAVI01000017.1:794-4124 GCA_002505495.1 Euryarchaeota archaeon UBA59
ACTGAGCCATCCTGAATTTCGAGGATGTTGTTGCAGACCCGGTCGAGGAAGTAGCGGTCGTGACTCACCAGCAGAAGTGCGCCTTCAAAACTGAGCAGGAATTTTTCCAGCCATTCCAGCGTGTGGAGGTCGAGATGATTCGTCGGCTCGTCGAGTAGGAATACGTCAATCTCACCCAGTCCGACCAGTTGTCGGGCCAACGCCACCTTCGCCCTCTCGCCCCCCGAGAGTTTCGAGATGGGCATGTCCAATGGGTGGTGGGCGAGTTCCAACGCCTTCAGAATCTCCTGCGCATGGCCCGCCGCATCGCCACCGCCCGAGCGGGCCATCACCGACTGCAGTTCCTGATAGCGACCCATCGAAGTCTGCCATTCTCCATCATAGAATGAGGGCTCAGCCATCTGCGCTTCGATGGCCGTGATTTCCTCCTCGATTTCGAGAAACTGACGGCCTCGCCGGTTGAGTTCCTCCTGTAGCGTGGCATCCTCCTCTATGTCACGCACCTGCGTGAGGAAGGCGATGCGTAGGGCAGGTGCGTAGGTGATTTTCCCTATGTCCTGGTCCTGCTTCGAGATGATGTTCAGCAGCGTGGTCTTTCCAGAGCCGTTGTAGCCGACCACCCCAACCCTGTCACCATCTTCGATTCGGAGGTCAATTCCGTCGAGAACGGCAACCGCGCCGAACGCCTTGTGGATGTCGTCCAGACGAATCAGTTCACGAGCCATCCGACCACTCCGATGAGGGTGGCCGGTGGCCAACCCTTGATGGCTTCACCGGTCCTTCGGGGGAGCATCAATATTGCTCGATGATCAATGTGGTGTGTGTCTCGACCACGGCTCCGTCGGGGGCGGTCAACCAGATTCTGTCGAGCAGTTCACGCAGGGTGTGAGTGTCATCTACCGATACGACGAGAAGCAGGTCGGCGTCCAAGCCGCCTCCAACCTCGTAGCAGGTGAGAACCCCGGCCCATGTGGTGAATTCTCCGGCGAGCGTTCCAATCTCCGTGCCCGGGCCGAGTTTGCAGCGCACAAGGGCGGATAGACCGACACCGCGCTCGATGACCGTGTAGCGCTGGATTGTTTCTTCCTCCAACTTGCGCATCCGGGTGCGGACGGTTCGCTCGGAGACTCCCACATCCTTGGCTAGATCGACATAGGATGTGCGGGCATTTTCTCGTAGTTTGTTCAGTAGGGCGCGGTCTGTTGCGTCGACGGTCATGAAGCAGCGCTTCCTGATATCGTATATGAATGCTCTTATTCGGTGCCCAAATAATAAGATTCCATCACTTTCTTACCGGAAACAGGAAACCCTACACAAATTGCTGGATTCCCCACGCGCTCGCACGAGAGGCGTTCAGGATATTGCTTAGAATAACCAATAAAAACCCCCGCCGGGTTCAAATGGGCTGCGCGGTTCCGAAGTCCAATGCACACAGGTACAGAGTCGGCGTCGAGCCAACTTAGGGTGCAGGAATTCCTTGACGCAGTCAGTAACCAGAAGGAGTGCAAGGAGCACCTTCAGTGGTACAACGTAGATGTCGCGGCGATGCTCGAGGGGTGTTCCATCAAGGGGCACAGCATCAACCCGGAGAACGGTTCGGCAGTCATCTTCCTGAAGGAGAGCGTGGTCGTCTGTGACGCCAAGAAGGGGCGGCTTCAGCATTACCCGAGAGGGATGGTTCACTGCTTTGTGGACGACAACCGACTGAAGGTCAGCGAGGCCGCAGACGCTCTCTTTTCCGTCGAACTATTTTCGATTTCACCGCGCGAGGAGGAGCTCTGCCATCTCCTCAGTTGTCAGCATGAACATGAGATTCCCGCTGCCCAGCAAGAAGTATCCCGCTGGCTCGGTTGGCTGAACGGTTGAGTGGGAATGTTCACAGCCCGGGTCATTTGACGCTTATTCAAGGCGATAATGATGTCAGGCACAATCTCAGATATCATCGGCCGAACGGTCATCGACAGCCGAGGCAATCCGACTGTCGAAGTCGACTGTCATGTTGACGGAAAGATGGCTGGCAGGGCAATCGTCCCCAGTGGAGCGTCGACAGGCGCCCACGAGGCGTTGGAACTGCGTGACGGTGAAATGAGCCGCTGGGGCGGCAAAGGGGTCAGCAAGGCGCTTGCCAACGTCAACGGGCCCATTCGTGACTTGCTTCTTGGAATGAGTGTAGCCGATCAGAGTGCGCTCGATGCGGCGATGATTGAGGCCGACGGTACTCCCAACAAATCGGAGTTCGGCGCCAATGCGATTCTCGGTGCCAGCATGGCGAGTCTGCGCGCCTCTGCCAACTTGGCTGGAGTTCCTCTCTGGAAGCACTTGGCTGACGGGGGGGCGGGAAGTGGCCGCGCCGCAACCCTGCCGGTTCCGATGATGAACATCCTCAACGGAGGCTCTCACGCGGTCAGCAATGTCGACATCCAGGAGTTCATGGTGGTTCCTCACGGCTTCGATGACTTTCCCACCGCACTACGCGCAGGTGTGGAATGCTACCACGCTCTGAGAGGGGCGCTCAAGGAGGACGGGCTCCTCGGGGGGGTTGGGGATGAGGGTGGCTTCGCTCCCAATCTACCAACCAACGGGCACGGGCTCTCCTACATGGTCCGAGCCATTGAGGGGGCGGGCTATTCGACCGATCAGATTGGAATCGCACTGGACTGTGCAGCCTCTGAGTTCTCTGAAGGTTCGGGATACTACATCGATGGGCAGGACATCACCGGTGAGGAGTTGGGCCAGCTCTATTCGGGTTGGCTCGATGACTATCCCATCATCTCGATTGAGGATGGCTTCGACGAGGACGACTGGGAGTCTTGGGCGCAGTTCACCAAGTTGGAGGGTCAGCGCTGCCAAATCGTCGGTGACGATGTCTTCGTCACCCAGGGAAGCCGCCTTCAGCGAGGCATTGAGGAGGGAACTGCAAACTCGATTCTCATCAAGCTCAACCAAATCGGCTCGGTTACTGAGACTCTTGAGACGATGTCCGCGGCATGGGATGCAGATTTCACCACCGTGGTCAGCCATCGTTCGGGCGAGACAGAGGATGTCACCATCGCAGACTTCGCGGTGGGAACCGGGGCGGAGCAGATCAAGACCGGCGCCCCTTGTCGTTCCGATCGGGTTGCCAAGTACAACCAACTGCTCCGAATCAGTGAGCAACTCGACGGTTACGCATCTCCATTCTGATTGCCGGGTGTAGGGTTATACCGTGGTTGGAGCAGAACCGATGTCGTGGAACCTCTCTACCTCGTAGCCGGCTCGCTCGTGGTTCTCTCCGGGGCAGCGATGCACTTTCTCGAAAATCGCAAGCCACTGCACGAAGTTGACCGAAAG
>DAVI01000017.1:4227-4703 GCA_002505495.1 Euryarchaeota archaeon UBA59
AATTCAGTAACCTCAGCGCTTCACTCATCACTCGGACTCGGCTCCTCCGTGCTCTCTCTGCCGCTTTGGGTTCGGCTCACCTTGGCGTTGGTTGTGGGAGATTTGGGCTACTACCTCGTCCACCGGGCCATGCACTTCGACTGGCTCTGGCCGATGCACAGGTTCCATCACTCTACCATCGAGCTCTACTGGTTCTCCGGGCTACGCACATCTATGGCCAACTCCCTGTTGATTCGGATGCCCTACCTGTTCGCTCTGCACGCATTCGAGATTTCAGTAGAGGGAATTTTGGTAACGGGAATCATGCTGCTCATCGTCAACTTCTGGGTGCACGCCAACTTCGAGGTTCGTCTCGGGCCGCTTGAGTGGCTGCTGATCACGCCGAGTTTCCATCGAGTCCATCATGTGACGGCAGAGGAGTTGGAGGGGCACAACTTCGGCAACATTTTGTCGGTTTGGGACCATCTGTTCGGCTC
>DAVI01000019.1:0-1328 GCA_002505495.1 Euryarchaeota archaeon UBA59
GGACAGTCGACCTATCGAGTGAATGCATTGGTTGACGGCGTTGAGAATGGGCGAGCGGTCGAAGGCGAGAATCAGGTCATGATATCCCTCTCTGCAGAAGATCTCCCGTCTCCGGTGCGAGAGGATGTGAGTGGTGGTGCTGAGGTTTTCATGCTGGCCCTGTTCGTCCTCGCAACTCTTGCTGCGCTTGGCTCGGTGACGATTGAGCGTTTACTCGGAGGCGACTCATGATGCGACGAGCCCTACTCCTCTCTCTTCTTCTGCTGATGGTGGTACTGGTTCCCGAGAACACCGCCAATCCCGGTGGGGAGGGTGACTCTACCCGCGACTTCGCGTGCGGTGGTGCCTGCCATGGTGATCCCGGGCTTTCAGGACCTTCATCGGCGGAGCTGACGATTTCGGCAGACCGTAGCGAGACCTATGTCGGTGGGCCGTTGACTGTCACAGTCAGCGCCCGTGGGATGGAACTCTCAGCCAGAAAGTTGGTCGGAATCTTCCTGCTGACCGGAACACATGGAGTCGATGACACGCCGCAAGCGGCCGGTTGGACGATTGCCTCCGACGGCGAAGGTGGGGCTGGCAACTATGTCGAGGTGCGGGTCATCAATTCTGCAGGCGTCGCTACTGCACAGTGGTCGCTCAGAGCGCCTCAGATAGAAGGTGACTATCGGCTCATCACCTCGATTCACCACGGTGGAGACGGAGTCGCCCGCCTCGAATTGGATGAGGTGGGGATTCTCATCTCGGTAGGTCCGGTTCCCGAAAACCAGCCGCAGATTTCCGCAGGGTGGGCGCCACCTACCAACACACTGGTCGGCGAGACGGTCCGAATCTCAGTTCCTGCGGTCAACGCCACGAGCGTCTCTCTCGAGTGGAAGACAGCGGACGGAACAGCAGGAAGCCTCCCCCTCATCGCCTCGGAAGATGACTGGAGCGGCTCACTTCCAACTCCGCTCTCGCCAACGGAAATCCAATATCGCGTCGTGTTGAAAAACGATGAGTTCGAGGAGAACTCCGCCTGGTTCACCCTCTCTTTTGAGGCGCCTGAAGCGCTTCCAAACGATTGGGCATTCCGACTACAGGCGCTTGCAATCCTCTTCACCGCGCTTGCACTCTGCATCACTCTCAATCGAAGGCTTGGAAGGAAGGCCGGCATTGGGAAGTCCGGGGCCGTTGAGGTCTTTGGCGACCTTGCGAGCATGCCGATGGGGGAGGCGCAGGAGGTGGTTGCCTCTCTCGACCTTTCAGATGTGCGCAGACCGGTAGGTTGGTCGGACGAACAGTGGGTTCACTATGGCGAGGAGTACCTCAGAGACCTCGGAGGTGAT
>DAVI01000019.1:1415-3665 GCA_002505495.1 Euryarchaeota archaeon UBA59
TCGCTTGTTCTCGCCACGGCGGCGGCCCTTCTTCGCACACTCATGGTGCTCTCTCCCTCCCTCTCCCGAAGGTTGGGTGACAGGGTGGCCGGTGGCCTTGATGGCGCCAGTCTGTACGGTGCGATACTCGGTTTGGTGTTCATCCCAGCGACCATCATCACTGGGATTTTGGCGGCGGGAGATGGTAATTCTCTGACCTCCAACAAGATGCTTCTCTCCGGGCTTTGCGTAGGACTTTGGCTTGGTTTCCTGCACGGGCGGATTACGCTTGGACCGAGTCTGTGGGCCAACAGACCATTGGCGATTCTTCAGGGTGCCATCGCCATTGTCGCCTTCCTCGTCACGATGACGCTCTCTTCAATCGGAGGAGATCTGGCGCGCGGCGAGACGATTGCCGACCTGATTCCGATATTCCCCGATTTCGCTGCCTCACCCGAAGTTGGGATGGTCGGCTCCATCCTGATGCTCATACTAGGGGTTGCGGCACTTTGCGTGGTTCTGTTCGTGCAACCAAAGGCCCGGCGTCTTCCCGACGAGTGAGATTACAAGATAGAGGATCGCTGGCCTCTTCGGCTTGCATTTCACTCCTCTTCATCGGTTGCCGATTTGGGGAACAGGATGTTGGCCAGGGCAGCTGCTTGGTGGTCGGGTGTCAATCCCATCTGCTCGATGTTTGCTCGACCGGATTTTGCCCAGCGGGCTCGAGTTTCGGGGTTTGCTGATTCTTCGAGGGCGCTGTGCCATGCCGACCAATCGCCGCGTGGGAGCAGACGGCCACTCTCACCGTCTGCGACCGTGAACTGAAATCCGCCCTCGTCAACCATCAGTGCGGGGGTTCCGGCCGCCTGTGCCTCGATGGGAGTCAATCCGAAGGGCTCGTCGCGGGCCAAACTCACAACCGCCCGAGCAGCGCGGACCAAGTCGACCAATTCCTGCTGGGCGAGGCGGGGTTGGACATCCAATTCGACGTCCAATTCTGCCGCCCGCGCCCTCAACTTGTGCAGGTCTGCAGGCGCCCCACCGCCCACAAGGGCCAGAGAAAGACCGGTTCCAGCGAGCATTTCGAGAGTGTCCCAAGTCCCCTTGACGTAGGAAGTTCCGCCGATGGTCACGACATAGTCGGCAGCGCTGCCGTCTTCACCATCCATCTTGTCCGCCCCATCCCCTTGCTGCCAGACCGAGAGATCGACGGTCGGCAGGAGAATTCCCGAATCTATTCCGTAAACAGTGGAAATCCGCTGTTTAATCCAGTGAGAGTTACCGGATATCGTACATTTTGCTCGCCTGTCTAGCCATTGCACGGCCCGCCGGTCGCGGTTGCGTTGCTTGCCTAACAGAAGGTGCGTCAGCGTCAGATTTCGCTTCGGGGTGCCTTCGAGGGTCCTGTGGAGGACATCTTCGTAGAGGCCGCGGTGTGGCTCTAGGCAGTAGTAGTGGAGTGGGACGTGGGTGGGCGCGAGGCCAGTGAACTCGAGTGAGCCGACGCCGCTGGTGACATGGATTGCGTCAACATTCGCCAAGACTTCCCGCAGGCCGCCGCCCTGTTCGCTGAACTCCAACATCGAGAGCCACCTTCGCCCCGCCTGCTTGCTCGCTGTGGCACGAAACTCCGCCCAACCACCTCTAGGGACTTGCCACTCCAGGGCTGGGGTGAGGTAGGGGATCCCCTCCTTGTCCAATGCCGTGCGGGCGGTATCGGGAAGGTTCAGGCTGGCGAGAATCACATCGAAGTGCTTCGACCACGCTTGCAGGTTGTTCAATAGGTCCCGTTCTGCGCCGCCGAACTGCTCGAAGGTTCCCTTCACGACGAGGAGCCGTGGAAGTAGTGTCGAACCTCCGCCCATGGATGCTCGGTCGCTTGCCCGTTTAATATCGGCATGGGCTCGCGTGAGCGATGGCGAGGCGAGTTCTAGTCGTACGCGGCGGGGCGTTACCCCGCGCCAGCGGGCTTGGCCGAGCGCATCATGAATTGGTAGATCGGCTGAAGGCGGGGGTGATTCCCGGCTACGAATTGGCGGGAGTGATGGAGTATCCGCTCGGAGGCAATCCGTTGACTCGCTGGTGGAGACGGCGCAAGAGCCACCCGAAGGCGGTTGAGCGGGCGGTTTTGGAAGGCTTTGATGGGGGGCAAGTCGACTTGGTTCACATCACCGACCAAGAGCAGGCGCATCTGATTCCGGTTGGACTGCAGGTTGGGTGCAGTATCACGGTTCACGACCTGTTCCATCTCCAGCCACGGATAGTATTGGG
>DAVI01000010.1:0-4835 GCA_002505495.1 Euryarchaeota archaeon UBA59
AGGCCGCTGGACATCGGCGGTCAGTGCATCAGACGGACAAATCTGGGTTGCGTACTACAACGCCGCTAGCCGCGACCTGAAGGCGGCCCACTGGAATGGCTGGAGCTGGTCGGTCGAGAGCGTCTACGCCTTCGGCGATGTTGGCCGATTTGCAGAAATTGACCTCGACTCGCAGGGTAACCCACGCATCGCCTGCTTCGATGTGACGAGCGCAGTACTTCGAATCTCTCGCTACGACGGCAACATGTGGTCGACGAGCACGGTTGCTCCGGGCGAAAACACCGGTGAGGAGAATCCCTATGCTGGTGTTGGAAGGATCGGCTTCGCCATCGATGACACCGACTCGGAGTGGTACTCCTTCTATGTGGAGGTGACTGACACTTCGAGCGGCTACGACTACAATCTCTCCTTCGCCTTCTGGGACAGCAGCGATGGCAACTGGGCCTACGGCACCATTGACGACGGCTACGGCGAACGACCTGACACGGACTATTGGTCCGACATCGGACAGTTCAGCAGCATGTCCATGGGAGCTGACGGCAGACCGAGGGTTGCCTACGACAGTGAGATCTGGCAGGGCCGTGACAACCTCGACCAGACGGTCACCCGCTGGCCCCTGTACGCTCTGCGCCACGCCTCCTTCGACGGTGCTGGATGGACCATCACCGATGTTCACGTCAACGAGACCGATGGGCCGGCCTTTGGCTACAGACCGGCGAGGTGGTTGGACCTTGCAATCGATGGAAATGGCGTGGGATACATAGCCTACCAGAATACCAGCAGTTGGGACAGTGTTCGACTCGCGACAAGTGCTGGCGGCAGTTGGAGTCACTCAAAAATCAACAATGTCAGTGGAAACCTCGGCGACTATGTGCGACTCGAAGTCGACCAGACGGGTGACATTCACGTCACCTACTACGACAGCTCGAACGCCGACCTGGTCCTGACCAGAGGGGCATCGAGCACCTGGGAGCACATCAAGGTCGCAACCTTGGGGGATGTTGGTGCGTACGCTGATCTCGTAATCGATGGAAATGGGGAAGAAATCATCTCCTACTTCGACGGCGACAACGGGGATCTCGTAATTGCGACACCGGCAGCTGATGGCGACGGCGATGGGCTTGCTGATGCGCAGGACCGATGCCCAACGACTCCGCTCGGCAAGAGGATAGATGACAGCGGCTGCCACTACGAACAGACGATTCTGACACAAGACGGCGACGACTACGCATATGTCGATGTCACAAAAGGCGCAGACGGCCTGCTAAGCATGGTTCACTTTCGCGGCTTCGCCGAAAACGAGAGTTCTTGCGACACTGAGCCGACAAACATGACCGATGACTGTAATCTAGTCTATAGAAAGCAGAACAGCGACGGTACTTGGGGTGCGGCTGAACTCATCGACCAAGGTGGATACACAGGCAGATACGCCAGTATTGAGGTCGCCCCGGATGGCAGCGAGCACATCGCATTCCTTGCCAACACGGAAGTCAATCAATTCGGTTTCACCTCCCAGTTCGCAGCCCGGATTGCGAGCAACTCGGGAAGCGGTTGGAGTGTCGAGGATGTGGTGGAGGGCAACTCCACGGGGTGGTTCACCGACCTGGCTATCGACTCATCGGGTAACAGAATCATCTCCTACACCGACAGGTTCGGCACCTATGACGAGTTGAAGGTGTCGCGCGACGAGAGTGGCAGTTGGGTCGAGGAGAGCGTACAACTGAACGGAACCTTCGGAAGTGTGGCATTCCTCAACGATGTGGCGCATGTCGCCTATTACAGCAGTAGTCCGCACATGATTCGGCTTGCAATCGATGATGGATCTGGCGGCTGGACCATCCACAATGTGACCACGACAGGGCAAGTCAGCAACTACAGACTCGACATCGCGGCCACTGATGAGGGAAACCTCCTCATCGCCTTCTTCCGCGGAACCGACACCAGCAGCGACACCATCTGTGACGCTCCACAGGAGTGTACCGTCCAAATTGCCGAGTGGAACGGGACTGGCTTCACCTACCAGATTCTGCACAAGTCAAATTCGAACTCAATGAACTACCTCAGCATCGACGTGGACAAAGTGGGGCTCATCCACGCAGCTTGGTATGATGGTGATTCGGGCTCACTGAAGATATCCTCGCCAACCAAGGATGGGCATGAAACCTTGACCCTGTTGGACGATGCCAGCGGCGGTACCTATCCCAAACTGCTGGTCGATGAAAACGGCTGGGAGAACATCTGGTACCACAGTACGGGAGGCAGCGGAGAGTTGCGGCAGGTTGAGCGGTTTGCGTGGGAAGCGGACCACGACTTCGTGGAGGATGATGATGACCAATGCCCAGACACCCCCTACGGCGCCGTCGACATCGACTACTATGGGTGCTCATACCTGCAGCGGGACGACGACTACGACTCCATATCTAATGCCGATGACCTCTGCCCTGACACTCCGGGGACCGAGCGCCACCTCGCTGATGGTGACGGCTGCAGCCCCTCGCAGAAGGATTCTGATGGTGATGGTGTGAATGACGCTGATGACGACTGTTCCGGGACCACTGACCTGACCACCGTCGACGCTAACGGTTGCTCGGATGGGCAACGCGATTCCGACAACGACGGTGTGAATGACGATGTGGACCAATGTCCCGACACACCACCTGGCGAAGTGCCTGACCTGAACGGTTGCGGCAGTAGTCAGCGGGACAATGACGGAGACGGAGTCAATGACAAGGATGACTTCATGCCAAATGACGCTAGTCAGCAGTACGATTCCGACGGTGATGGTCATGGTGATAATCCAGAGGGAACGAACGGAGATGACTGCCCCACTGAGGCAGGTACCTCGACGGACGACCGGCAGGGCTGTCCTGACCTCGACGGAGATGGCATCTCCGATGAAAACGACGATGACGACGATGGTGATGGCTGGTCAGATGTTGACGAGATCGCCAATGGAACCGACCCCCGCTTCATGCTCGACTTCCCACGCACGGATGACGGCGGCGAAACTGGCGGAGGCACCGATGGCGGTGGCGACGGAAGCGGTGGCAGCGACGAGGTCACTGATTCGGGCGGAGAGGGAGGACTGAGCATGGCGGTCATCGGTGTAATCATCGGCGTGATTGCGCTGCTGCTCATCGGTGTAGCAGCACTGTTGCTGACCGGCGGCAAGAAGGAACCGGCGCTTGGAATCCCCTCCCTTTTGGATGCAGAAGTGGCGCTTGGTGCGCCCGCTGCTCCCACTGCGGTGGCGAGCGCTCCTGCGACTCCTGCAGCGGCGACAACCGCGGATGACAGCGGACAGAAGGGCGAGATGGTGGCGACCGGGGATCCATGCAAGCACTGTGGAGCGATGGAAGTCTACCACATCCCCTCATACGGAGCCGACTACTGCAAGTCATGCAAGCAATACAACTGATGGGAGGCGGTTGAGTGACCCAACGAAAAACCAACGAGGAGTTGGTCGCGCTCGCTGTGGAAGCGAGTAGAAACGCAGTCGCCCCGCACTCAAACTTCCATGTCGGCGCAGCGCTTGAGGCGGCGAACGGCACCATCTACACGGGCTGCAATGTCGAATCAGACTCCTACGGCTTGACCATCTGCGCCGAGCGAGTGGCCCTAACCAAGGCACTCTCGGAGGGTGAGAGGAAGTTCACCAGAATCGCGGTGTTCGGAGAGGAACTCGGGGGCGCTGGCCGTTTTGGTAGCGCATCGAATGTGCTGGGCCCGTGCGGCGCGTGCAGGCAACTGATGTTGGAGCACTGTGGCGACATCGAGGTCATCGGAGCGACTTCCGGAGGCGAGGTGGGGCAGGTCTGGCAGTTGACTGAACTGCTTCCAGATGCATTTCTTTCCCGAAACCGGGAGACTGGCGAGTAGCAGAAACTTGAGTGGACGACTGAATTGGAACGGAGTGGGTGAGCGAGTGGACGACGGGGTGACAGTGCCTAAGCATGCGTTGATTGCTCACAAGCTAACCCGTTTGCGAGACAAGAACACCTCCTCCGTGCTGTTCCGGAATCTGGCGCGGGAAATCTCCCAGATTCTGCTCGTTGAGGCGACCCGCGACCTTTCCACACACGATGACGAGCGTGAAACTCCACTCTCTCCTTTTACTGGGGCTTCCATTACTCCGAGAATTGGGATTGTGCCGATTCTACGGGCTGGGCTGGGCATGACTGATGTCGCTCACGAGATGCTTCCGATGGCGAGGGTGCTGCATATCGGTCTTTTCAGGGACGAAGAAACGCTCGAGCCGGTCTACTACTACGACAAGTTGCCAACGCCGCCGAATGTGGATTTGGCGCTGGTTGTCGATCCGATGTTGGCTACCGGCGGCTCGGCGATTGCTGCGATTTCAAGATTGAAGGAGACTGGAATCGAGGATATTCGGTTCGTTGGAATCATCGCTGCGCCAGAGGGTGTCGCCGCCTTGCGCGCGGCGCATCCCGATGTGCGAATCTGGTTGGCGTCAGTCGATGAGAGGTTGAACGAGGTCGGCTACATCATCCCCGGCTTGGGAGATGCGGGAGACCGCATCATGGACACCTGAATCTCTGTCATCGAGTGTATTTCGGTCGACATTGCTAGCAGCGATGGCTCGGCGTCGAACAACTTTGTCGGTTCGGCACCATTTGGAAAGGTGAGCGAGGAATGATAAAAACCGACGCCGCACTCCAGCACTTCATGACAGTAAAGGGAAATCTGCTTCGAACCAACTCTGTAATCACGCTGGTTTCTATCACCGTCTTGCTGCTCGCCGCCTCAGCCCTGGCACCCGCAAGCGCCCGCCCGACGGGAATCTCGGATGTGCCGAACGGTTGTGTGTGCCATTC
>DAVI01000010.1:4922-5418 GCA_002505495.1 Euryarchaeota archaeon UBA59
ACTTACGAGGATTGGGGCGACGGTGTGACCTTGACGGTGACTATCATCGGAGGGCCGAATGTGACCAACGAAAGCGTCAACCAAGGCGGATTCAACCTTGTCGTAGACGGAGGGACTCTTTCCCCAGTCGACAACACCACCCAAATCATGGACGGCGAGGCGACCCACACCCAGTACGGAAATGACCAGCGCACCTGGCAGGTATACTGGACTCCACCCTCAAACGAATACGATGATGTCAAATTCACGGTACACGGAAACTCGGTGAACGGCGACGGGATTGCCAGTTCAGATGACCACTGGAACAAAGTGATGGAAATTTCGTCAGGAATGTGTTCGGTACACCCATGTGAATTTGATGATGACCGGACTCCGGCGGTTGGTCTGAGTGGAGTTTTGGTGGCTGTTGGAGTTGCTGGGTTGTTAGGAGCTAACCACCGTACTGCTGGAAAACGGTCATAGGCAGAGATTCAGAGAGATTCACAGAACTGAATCG
>DAVI01000010.1:5627-5800 GCA_002505495.1 Euryarchaeota archaeon UBA59
AGATCGTGGCAGTACATCGTGGCGGTGCCGGCGAGCAGTCGCTTCATCTTGCCCGGTTTGACGTCCATGTAGCCCTGCTTTTTCCAGGAACCCAAGAAATCGACGAAGCATTCGACTTCAGCCCCATCCATCAGCCAATCTGGTCGGGCTGAGGGGGCCAACAGAAATTCTCG
>DAVI01000010.1:5899-6990 GCA_002505495.1 Euryarchaeota archaeon UBA59
ACGGTCCAGCCAACTAGCATGTCGAAGGCGTACTCGCGGGAGGTGCGACCTCCAGAGAGGTGGGCCATTTGGGGGCGCTCGAGCCGGTCGGCGAGGAAGTTGCGTTCAGTTTCCGAAAAGTCGTCGTCGGACTTGGCGAAGCAGAGGTTGTGGAAGAGCGAGCCCTTGTCGACCTCCCAGCCGGAGAAACTCTTCCCGCCATACTCGGCGGCGATGTAACTGACGAACGAGCCGCCGGTCAGGGCGTTCACGAAGCGCATCGTGTTCTCCAACTTCTGGAGACGAAAGCCGCGCAGTGATGACATCTGATTCGGGGCGGACTACGACCCCATTTCAACATGACCGGCGGATGTCGTTCCGTCAAGTTCCAAGAAGCGACCGTCGAGTTCCATCAAATGGCGAACGATGGTTGCCATCGCAAGCGGCGGAATCGACTCTCCGATGACTTGGCGAACGAGGCGGGCGTCAATTGGGGGATCTTCTCCAGTGAGGCCTTCGGTTTTGTTCGTGAACTGGTATTTCCCATGCCATGGATACTCAACTCCGGGGCGGTTGTCGATGGTGGCGAGGATTCGGATTTCCTTGAGAGAGAGGACTCGGTTTTGCTCTGGGTGGCCCTTCATGTCCGAGGAGATGACTCCCGAGTTCATGGTCAGGGTGCTTCCCGGGGCGTCCCACCTGAGCCTCCGGTAACTGGTCCTGAATCCCTTGATTAGGCGGGGTATTCCACCATCTCCGTTTTTTTGCGGTCGAGGTAGTGGTGCGCCACAAGCTCCGCACGAGACGGCAGTCTGGTCGGTTTCGACCTGTTCACACTCCACGCACGCTAGGTTGTCGAACGCGGTTCCACCCTCAGGGGTGTGCTCCAGCCAGAAGTAGTGGTCGTCGTTCCAACGAGGCACCTGATGCCATTCATCGTCAGGGTCCACCAACTTCGATTTCGCATCGAGTGGTGGCAGATGACCTATCGATTCCCGGAGCGTTACTAGGTCTGATTCACAGGAAGGGTGCAGAGGAGTGGGTGAGGCGTGAAACAGTGAGGAGGAGGCAACTGGTGGGACTGAATCGACAACCGAATCCAATTTGCAACC
>DAVI01000092.1 GCA_002505495.1 Euryarchaeota archaeon UBA59
AACACCGACTTCTGGCACTCGTTCGACGTCGGGCCGGTTCACTTCGCTGGGATTTCGACGGAGCATGACTATTCGGCGGGGAGTGCCCAAAATCAGTGGTTGGCACAGGACTTGGCGCAGGCGAATGCCAACAGGGGCTCGACTCCTTGGTTGGTTGTCTACGGTCACAAGCCGATGTACACCTCGCACGGCGATGCATCGCACGATGAAGATGCTATGGTGCGAAGCGAGTTGGAGCCGATGTTCGTCGAGCAGGGAGTTGATTTGGTCATCTGGGGCCACGACCACTACTACGAGCGGACTTGGCCGGTCATCAATTCCACCGTACAGGACCGCGGAGTGAATGGCAACGGCATCGACTTCTCAGAGCCGGGCGCGCCAATCCACATCATCGCTGGGACCGCCGGGCGAGAATCGTACGACTATGACAACGAACAGCCCGAGTGGGTTTACTATCGAGAGAAGTCGTATGGGATGCTGGTGATCACCGCCGATGCGGATGAGATGCGGGTCGAATACCAGAACCATGGTGGAGAGGTCGGAGATGCGTTCACCCTCTACCAAGTGGAACCGCCGGCGAAGCAGGAGGAGCCGGGAATCCTGCCCGGTCCGAGCCTCTTGTTGTCGCTCTGTGCATTCACTCTAGCCGCGGCCAGAGGTCGAGAGAAGCCAAGTCGAACTTGATGACAGCATGGTCTGCTCCGCTCTTTTCCATTCTCTTGTTGGCGAACGACGCTGAACTCATGCCCACGATGGTATCCGGCCGCTCGATGTGACCTGCCTCAACGGCCTCGTTGACCATGTTCAGCACCTCCAACCCCTTGAGCGGCGGGATGAAGTGGTCGAGCAGCAGCACGTCGGGCTTGAAGTCAACGATTACTTGGAGTGCATCCTCTGTGTTCCAGCGCTGCTTGAACTGCAGTGCCTCAAAGTCGACTCCACCCGAAGTCAGCAGCGCCTCGACATCGTAGGAGTCTTCGAACGCCAGCACGCGCATTAGACGCTTCCACCAGCAGATTCCCAGTATGCGCGAATCTCGTCGGCATCGCTCAAACCACCCTTGTGAATGTCCACGATTCCTCCATCGGAGTTTACAAATACTATCGAAGGCCGAGAACTGATTTCAACCTTTTCAGCCTCTTCAATTCCCTTGGCAAAGGGAAAATCAAGGGTCTGACCCAAGTCCTCTCCATCATCGTCGTAAGCGTTGGCTCGATTATGCCAGTCTTCCAATGTGATTCCCTGTGGATTATCTGCGGGGTCAGTACTCAACACAATCATTGAAGCATCGTTCAATGCGGAATTGATTGCATGCATAGTAGCATGACAAGGAGAATCACACCATTCCGCAGAGAACAACACGATGTATGGTTCGCCGGCATAGTTGCTGTTAGAGTAGGTCACCCCATCATCAGCAACGGTGGAGAAGTCAGGAAATTGTTCCAGTTCAACACCGCCACCGTCTGAGTCGAATAGGCCTCCGAACCAAGCTACAACTAACAGACAGAGGGCAACACCGACAGCGACAAATTCCTTCTGCACATGCGTAGGAAAGAAGAGGTCGTATTTCAATGTCGATATCAATCGTTCCTACTTATTGATTGATAAGAAATGTCGTATTCGTATTTCCATGAGTCGAGTTGCAGTTTGGTTCTGTCTCTTACTTGCATTCATCATAATTTCATCACCGATTGCAGAGGCGCAGGATGATTCCGATGGCGATGGCTACAACGATGATGATGATGCATATCCCAATAATTCCGAAGCATGGTCCGATTCTGATGGCGATGGTTTCAGCGATCAACCTGGCCTCAACATCTCCGATGATTGCCCCAACACACACGGAATGTCATATCGGTACATGAACGGGTGCTTCGACACCGATGGCGATGGGATTCCCGATACATTGGATGACGACATCGATGGCGATGGCATTACCAACGATTTGGAGTTGGCATCCTCGACCGCATTGAAGAAATACGACATTTTTAACCGCGAAGATGTCCCACCTGACTACGATTGGGACACGATACCCGATGTCCTCGATGAAGACGATGACAACGATGGGTGGTCCGACGAAATCGAATTGGAAAGGCGTAGCGACACCCTTGACGAAGATATCACCCCATTCACAATGTATGGTGGAAACACCGGGTGGTTCTATGTTTCCGGTGAGGGGTTCGTCACTGAGTACCACAGCCACGGAACTGAGATTTCGTTGTCTTGGCTTCTCTCAGCACTTACTTCTGAGTTGATTATCCCAATCGCTTTGGTCCCCATTTACGGAGTAATCTGGGTGCACAGAAGCCGAAACTTCCGTCGCCTCGACGAGGGGTTGGAGACAATGTCAACTATCGAGGAACTTCGCGTAATTGAGGACGAAGTCGAGCAATTGATGCGCGGCAGGCGTCTCCATACCCACCACGGAGTTATTCTGAGGAACACCATTGAGCGCCGAGAGGACGAGTTGGACCAAGGTTGGTTCAAGAACTACGGGCGCGGTGACTCAGAAGAGTAACTAGGCCTCCTCGCCAACTTCCAACTG